>CBFGTF010000033.1:0-21943 GCA_965651655.1 uncultured Devosia sp. | reverse complement strand
GCCGGCATGTCCTGCCCGTTCTGGTGCAGGACAAGGCCGGTGACCGTGCCGTCTTGCATGGTGAAGCTGATCTGGGCATCGACAATGCGGTAGAAGAACTGCGTCTCGCTTTGCGGGAAGATTTCGAACTGCTCCTGCCCCGTGAGTTGCGCGAACAGCTTCCCATCCTGGGTCGTCACGGTGATGGCTATGCCGGGCGCGAGTTCATAGATGCCCGCATAGGTTTCAAGGATTGCGGGATCGATCTCGGCCACTTCATGCGGCACGGGCTGGGCGCGTAGCGGCAGGGCCGGGTCCAGCAGGTGCATGCCGATATCCTCGATACCGGCCTGGGTGACCATGTTGGACAGGACCACCACGCCATTGCCGCTATTGCGCTCATAACCGGCAAAGCTGCGGAAACCGGCGGTGATGCCATTGTGCCAGATGATTTCACCGGCGCCGGTATTGGTGATGAACCAGCCCAGACCGATGGATTCGCTGCCCCCGGCCGGCCTGGTGCGGGCCAGCATGGTGTCGAAGGCCGGGGCCAGGGGCGTGTCTGTCGCGCCAGCGGCGGCGGCAATGAATTTGGCAAGGTCCGAAGTGGTGGTCAGCAAGCCGCCCACGGGCGCGAAAGCCTCGAAATCCCAATGGCTGACCGGAACGCCTGACGCGTCGTGGCCGATGGCCATCTCCGGGGCCTCGGTGCCGGTCAGGGCCAGCGTGGTTTGGGTCATCTCCAGCGGATCGAAAATCTGCTCGGCCAGCAATTCGGCATAGGGCCGACCGGTGACATGTTCGATGGCCTGGGCCAGAAGGGCGATGCCGGCATTGGAATATTCGAATGTCTCGCCGATGGGGCGGGTCAGTTCATACTGGGCCAGCCAGGCCAGCAATTGGTCGCTGCCATAGCCCGAATAGGGATTGGCAGGGTCCAGCGCCAGCATGTCATCGGGCAGGGGCGGCAGGGCTGAACTGTGGGTGGCCAGGTCGAAGGCGGTAATGGGCCGGTCTTCATATTCGGGCAGGACAGTGCCTGCCGGCAGATAATCGGTCAGCGGGGCGTCGAGGTCGATCTGCCCGTCATTGACCAGTCGGGCCAGAAGCAGGCTGGTGAAGACCTTGCTGATCGAACCGGCCTCGAACACGGTGTGTTCGTCGACCGGCCTTTCATCGTCACGCCCGAACGTGCCGTGGGAGACAAAGCGCGCCTCGCCCCCTTCGATCACCGCCACGGCCATGCCGATATTGGCCTGGTCGCGGTCGATGCGGTCGGCCAGGATTTTTGCGATGGCGGCATTGCCGGGCATTGCCGCCTCCTGCGCGAGGGCGGGTGCAGCCAGCATGATGGCAGCGCTGGCAGCAGCGGCAAGAGCGAGTTTCATCGGGGCCTCCGGCATTGTGAGTCATGAGCACAACGCAGGAGGTCGCGAATGGCTCAGCTCTTTTTGGCCAGCTCGATGCTGTCGAGGATCACCTTGCGGGCCTCGTCGAGGCCGCCGATGCGATCGATGCGGGCCCATTTGCCCGGCTCGAGATCCTTGTAGTGGGTGAAGAAATGCTTGACGCGCTCCAGCTGGATTTCGGGCATGTCGCCGATATCGAGGATAGTGTCATACATGCGGGTGAGCTTGGAGACCGGGACGGCGATGATCTTCTCGTCCTGGCCGCCATCATCTTCCATGAACAGAACGCCGACCGGGCGGCTGCGCACCACGGCACCGGGTACCAGCGGGCGCGAGTTCATGACGATGACGTCGAGCGGATCGCCGTCGCCGCACAGCGTATGGGGCACGAACCCGTAATTCCCGGGATAGCGCATGGGCGTATAGAGGAAGCGGTCGACGAAGAGCGCGCCCGAATCCTTGTCGATTTCATACTTGATCGGCTCGCCACCCAGCGGCACTTCAATGATGACATTGAGCTCGTCGGGCGGGTTCTTGCCGGTTGGGATCGCGTCGATGTTCATTTTGACTACACTTGCCGAGAGAAGGGGAGGGTGTTGCGGGCAGCTTCTGCCCACAATGGCCTCCAAAGGCAAGGCACAAAACCGCCGCAGCAGCCCTGCTTATTTGACGATCAGCACCGGAAGGCTGGTCCGTGCCAGCACTTCGGCGGCCTGGCTGCCGAGCAGAAGCCGGCCGATGCCGCGCCGGCCGTGCGACCCCATGACGATGAGGTCCGAGGATTTTGCGGCAGCGGTTTCAATTATGCCATCGGCGGGGCGGCGGCGCGGCAGATGCAGGGTTTCGGCATTGATCCCGGCCTCCTGTGCCTGGTGGCGGGCAGCGGCGAGCAGGTCGGCGGCCTCGGCGGCATAGGCCTCTTCGAGCCGCGCCACTATGGGGCCGGCATCGATGGTGCCGAAGCCACCCGAGCCGATGCCGGTGCTGACCGGATCGGTGGCCGTGAGGATGGTGACAGCGGCCCCGTTCAATCGGGCCAGCGCCAGTCCGGCTTCCAGCGCCTTGTTGCCCAGGTCCGATCCGTCGGTGGCGATCAGCAGGTTCTTGTACATGGCTTGCTCTCCTTGCGGGGGCAGTATGGTCCGGTCATCATGGCGGCATATTGATCTGGATCATGCCGGGTCCTGATGGCGAGGAGATTAGTCCAATGCGCGCAAATGTCTTGATCAAAGCGTTCGGCCTGGTGAGCGCCACCGCGCTCCTGATGGCGCCGGCCATGGCCCAGTCGGGCTTTACCAGCGCCTATACCGATCTCAACCTCGAAGACTGCCTCGTGCTCGAGGCCGATGATTTCGGCGCCTCATGGGCCTGTCCGGGCTATCGGGGCTTTCCGCTGATGGTGCAGGAGGGGGATTTGCGGTTTTCGTTGAGCTATGGCTTTGACGCCGACGAGAACAGCGCCGGTTTCCAGACCCTGCCGCCGTTCAATGAACTGGGCGATACGCTCGAATGGCGGCTCTCCAATGCGCTTGGCCGCTGGTTTCCCATTGCCACCATCGTGCGCTATCACACCGCCCATCCGGAAACGGGCGAGAATTTCGGGCAGGTGCTGGTGGTGACCCAGATTGCCGAGGGGAATAGCTGCCATATCGCCTATGTCGATGCGCGCGCCAATGCCAATGCCAATGAACTGGCACGGGAGGCGGCCGACAGGGCGGGGGATTTCGACTGCATGACCGACGAGGTCGAGATCATCGGGGCTTTTGAAGCCTACTGATCCTCGGCTTCCGCATCGGCTTGCTCGGCGCGGCCGCGAATCTGGTTGCGCAGGATGGTGCGGTCGCGGCTGGAGACGCCGATCAGTTCGGCAATGCGCCAGACCATGTTGTCTTCCAGCTCGTGGTTCTGCCTATCGGCAAAGACCACGGTCCACATCATGCGGATGATCTTGATGCGGTCGTCCATGTCGAGCTGGGTCAGGCCGGAGGTAAACTTGTAGAAATCCACCGCCTCGGCATCGTGCCTGGCCGCCTCGCGGATGAGCCGGTCGACGCTTTGTTCGTCGAGCTCGTAATGGTCCATCAGCGCGCCGCGAATGGCCTTGCGCTCGGCATTGTCCATGGAGCCATCGACGGCGGCCAGATGGACCAGGAGGGCGGCCACGGCCAGCTTGGGGTCGTGCAGGTCTGCCGGCGCCTCGGATTTTCCGAACAGGCGGGTCAGGGCCTCGAACATGGCGGTCAGCCTCCGTCGGGGTCGAAGATCGTTGATGAGTGTGCGCGCCGGGAGGCAGGCAGGACGAGACTAGCCATTCGCGCGTGCGGCTCAATCGACTTCTGCCGGTCTCACGCGGTCTTGAGCGGCGTGATGCAGCTCGGTCACACCCAGGAGAATGCAGAAGGGACTCGACTCGCGGCAGATTCGGAGTCTAAATGTTCTCTCTTTGTTCACATAACGGTCGCCCCATGCAGACCCCGAACCAGCAACAGCGCCTTGCCGCGCTGCGGGATGTCATTGCCGATATCGAGCGCAAGCCGGCGCTGGCCGAAACACGCCAGCGCGCCGAGGCTGTGCCGGGGGAAGGCTTTCCCATGCTGCCCGGCGGGCTGGTGCAGGAAATATTTGCCGATGAACTGCGCGATGGCGGGGCGAGCCTGGGCTTTGCCCTGGCGCAGGCGAAGGGGCTCGTGACGCCGCGCCGCCCTGCCATTTTCTACCTGCAATTGGGCGATGAGGCGCAGAAGCTGGGCATGCCCTATGGGCCGGGGCTTGGCTGGTTCGGTATCGATCCGGCGCGGCTGGTGATCGTGCGCGCCGCCGACATGACGGAATTTTTGTGGGCGGCCGAGGAAGTGGTCGCCTGCGGTGCCGTCGCTGCCGTCATCGCCGATGTGCGGGGCGAGCCGAAATTGCTCAATTTCACCGCCAGCCGGCGGCTCAGCCTGCGCGCCGGGAGCAGCAAGGTGTCGCTGTTCATGCTGCGCTACGGGCATGGCCGCGCCAGTAGTGCCGGGCATCTGCGCTGGCAATTGCGGCCCCAGCGCAGCGCTCGCCAGAGCCATGACGAGCGCGCGCCAGGCCCTTCGCGCTGGCGGCTGCGGCTGGAAAAGGGCCGCATCGCCGGCAATCGCACCGAATGGTTGTTGGAATGGACTAGACATGGTTTTGCCGTCATCCCCCCATCAGCACTATCGCCCCAGGCGCGCCCCGCAGCGCCGCTTCCTCGTGCTCTACCTGCCGTTCTGGGCCACCGATTACCTCAAGCGGGCTGATCCAGGCCTGCGTGACGTGCCGCTGGCGCTGTATGAACGCATCAAGGGCGGGCTGCGGCTGGCGGCGCTTGATCCCGAGCTCAGCCGCGAGGGGTTGCGCGTGGGGCAGAACCTGGCCGATGCACGGGCCATAAGGCCGGACCTGGTGGTGCGGGAAATCGACCGGCCGCTGCTGGAAAATGCCTTCGAAGCCTTTGCCGACTGGCATTCCAATGCCAGCCCGCTGGTCTCGGTGCTCACCGATGTGAATGCCTTCGGGGACCTGGTGCTCGATATTACCGGGGTGAGCCATCTGTTCGGCGGGGAGGCACAGATGCTGCGCCTGCTGCTCGGGCGGCTGCGGGCGCTGGGCTATAATGTTGCCGGGGCCATTGCCCCAAGCATCGGGGCGGCCTGGGCGGTGAGCCATTTCGGGCGCAGCCAGGTGGTGGGCGAGGACAATCTGGAAGCGGTGCTCGACGCCCTGCCGGTGGCGGCGCTGCGCCTGAGCGAGAACCAGATTGCGGGCTTTTCGCAGTTGGGGCTGACCAGCGTGGGGCAGGTGCGGCAGCGGCCGCGCAAGCCGCTCCAGGCGCGGTTCGGGGCCCAGTTGCTGATTCGCATCGACCAGGCGCTGGGCGCGATCGAGGAACGCATGACCCCGCGCCTGCCCGCGCTCGATCATCATGTCGACCGGCGTCTGGCCGAGCCGATCAGCCTGATGGAGGATGTGCTGCTGGTGACCCATGACCTGGCGGTGCAGCTGGGGTGTCACCTCGAAGCGGCCGGCCTTGGGGGGCAGGCCTTTCATCTCTTTCTCTACCGGGTCGACCACAAGGTGATGACGCTCTCGCTCAATGCATCGCGTCTTACCCGCGACCCCCATCACATTACCGAACTGTTTCGCCACCGGACGCAGCGGCTGGCGGGCGAATATGATGCCGGTTTCGGCATCGACATGGTGCGGCTGGCCGCTTCCAGTCTCGAGGCGCTCGATGCCATCCAGACCGGTGCCTTCGTCCTCGAGAGCGGGCTCGAGGATGTCGACCGGCTCAATGACCGCCTGTCGAGCCGGCTTGGCACGGGCGCGGTGCTGAGGACCGAACTGGTGGCCTCGCGCCTGCCCGAGCGGGCGGCCCGGCTGGTGCCGGCGGTGGCGGCCGGCACAGGCCTGCCGGTGACGCCGCCATTGCTGCAGCGGCCCCTGCGGCTGCTGCCGATGCCCGAGCAGGTGACCATCATGGCCGAAGTGCCCGACGGGCTTCCCGCCTCGATGACCTGGCGGCGCGACACCTATCGGCTGGTCAAGGGCGAGGGCCCGGAACGCCTGGGAGCGGAATGGTGGCGCAGCGGGCAGCGGCTCAAGCTGGTCGACCCGCCCCGGCCCCGGCCGCCGGAGCCCGGCGAAAGCCCAAAGCCAGTGCCCCATGTGCCGGACCTGAAGCTCTTTGATGCCGATGCCGGGACGCGGGATTATTACGTGGTCGAGGACCAGGAGGGTCGGCGCTTCTGGGTGTTCCGACAGGGATTCTATGGCGGCGAGAGCCGGCCGGTCTGGTATCTGCACGGGGTCTTTGCATGAGCGCCGAGTCCATTGCGCTGGCCGCCCCGCTCTATGCCGAGCTGGTCACCACAACCAATTTCTCCTTCCTGCGGGGCGGCTCGCATCCCGAAGAGCTGGTGGCCCGGGCCATGGCCATGGGCATGACGGGGCTGGGCGTGGCGGATCGCAATTCCTTTGCCGGCGTCGTGCGCGGCTATGTGACGGCCCGCGACAACAGGCAGGTCAGCCCGGATTTCCGCTATCTGGTGGGGGTGCGGCTGGCCTTTGCCGACGGCACGCCCGATATCATCACCTATCCCAAGGACCGGGTGGCCTATGGGCGGCTCTGCAAGCTTTTGACCGTGGCCAACAGGCGGGGGGAAAAGGGCAGCCCCCAATTGTTCCTTTCCGACCTCCTGGGCACGGGCAATCCATCTGCGGAAGCGGTGCAGGGGCCACCGGAGGATTATTCGCAGGGCCAGCTCTTCATCCTGATGCCCGATGAAGCCGATTGGGGCCTGACCGAAAAGACCCTCGACCACCTGGGCCAGCAGGCGCCGGGCCGGGTCTGGGTTGCAGGGGTGCCGCGGTTCGACGGGCATGACCGGGCCCGGCTCAACCGGGTCGCGGCCCTGGCGGCGCGTCATGGCGCCCGGATGATTGCCAGCAATGACGCCTGTTACCACCAGCCGGACCGCAGCATCGTGCTCGATGTGGTCACCTGCATTCGGGAGCATGTTACCCTGGAAGAGGCCGGCTTTCTGCTTTCCGCCAATGCCGAGCGGCACCTCAAGCTGCCCGAGGAAATGGCCCGGCTGTTTGCCGAGCATCCGGACGCCCTGGCCCAGACACAGGCTTTTATCGCGCAGATCGGCTTTTCGCTCGATCAGCTCAAATACAATTATCCCGAGGAGACCATCGCCACCGGCGAAACCGCGCAGCAGACCCTGGAGCGGCTGACCTGGGAGGGCGCCGAAAAGCGCTATCCCGGTGGCGTCCCCGAAACGGTCAGGAGGTCGCTTTGGACCGAATTGTGCCTGATCGCCTACAAGCATTACGCGGCCTATTTCCTCACCGTGCATGACATTGTCCGCTATGCGCGGCACGAGCGGCAGATCCTGTGCCAGGGGCGCGGTTCGGCGGCCAATTCGGCGGTTTGCTTCTGTCTCGAAATCACCGAGGTCGATCCGGCCAAGGCCAGCCTGGTGTTTGGCCGCTTCATCTCCACCGAGCGCGACGAGCCGCCCGATATCGACGTGGATTTCGAACACGAACGGCGCGAGGAGGTGATGCAATATGTCTATAGCAAATATGGCGGCAAGCGCACCGGGCTGACCGCCAATGTCATCTCCTACCGCTCCAAAAGCGCCATTCGCGAGACCGCCAAGGCATTCGGCGTCTCGGACGATATTGTCAATGCCTTCAACCAGTTGCACTGGGGCTGGGGGTCGGGGCTGGACCTGGGCAAGCTGACTTCGATCGGGCTCAATCCCGACGATCCGGTGCTGGCGCAGATGTTCGAGGTGGTCAAGGTTCTCAAGGGCTTTCCGCGCCATCTCTCCCAGCATGTGGGCGGCTTCGTCATCACCCGCGATTCGCTGGAAAGCCTGGTGCCCATCGGCAAGACGGCCATGGACAGCCGCTCGATCATCGAATGGAACAAGGATGATATCGACGCGCTGGGCATATTGAAGGTCGATATCCTGGCGCTGGGCATGCTGTCCTGCATCCGCCGGGCCTTTGAGATGATGCATGTCCATTACGGGCAGGACTTGAAGCTGGTCGACCTGCTTGCCGAGGAAACAGGCGAGGGGCCGATGGATAGGGACCGGGTCTATGCCATGATCCAGCGTGCCGACACGCTGGGCGTGTTCCAGATCGAGAGCCGGGCGCAGATGAGCATGCTGCCGCGCCTGAAACCGGCAAAATTCTATGATCTGGTGATCGAGGTGGCCATTGTCCGGCCCGGCCCGATCCAGGGCGACATGGTGCATCCCTATCTCCGGCGGCGGCAGGGCAAGGAGGAAGTGTCCTTCCCCAGCGAGGCCCTCAGGGACGTGCTGGGGCGCACGCTGGGCGTTCCCCTGTTCCAGGAACAGGCCATGCAGATCGCCATTGTCGGCGCCGGCTTTTCACCCGGCAAGGCCGATCAGCTGCGCCGCGCCATGGCCGCCTGGCGGCGCACCGGGCGGATTGCCGAATTTGGCGAGGAATTCATCTCCGGCATGGTCGGCAATGGCTATGACATCGGGTTTGCCAAGCAGAGCTTTGCCCAGATCCAGGGCTTTGCCGAATATGGCTTTCCCGAAAGCCATGCGGCCAGCTTCGCGCTCCTGGTCTATGCCTCGTGCTGGCTCAAATGCCATTATCCCGATGTCTTTGCCTGTGCCCTGCTCAATTCCCAGCCCATGGGCTTTTATGCGCCCAGCCAGATCGTGCGCGACGCCATCGAGCATGGGGTCGAGGTGCTGGCGGCGGACATCAACCTCTCCGAGCTCGAAAGTGTGCTTGAAGACGGCGCGGTTCCTGCCCGGGAGCGCATCTGGCCGCGCCATGCCGATATGGCGGGAGATATCCTCTCCACCAAGGCAATCCGGCTGGGCCTGGGTTTTGTCGATGGACTGGCTGAAAACGACATCAACCGCATCATCGCCCGGCGGGGCACCGGCTATGACAGTGTGCGCGACTTGTGGCTGCGCACCGGCGTGCCGGTCGCCAGCCTCGAAAAACTGGCGCGGGCCGATGCCTTTGCCTCGATGGGGCTCAGCCGCCGCGAGGCGCTTTGGACGGTCAAGGGATTGGTGGGCACGCATGGCGCCGAGACGCTGCCGCTTTTTGCCGCTTCCGAGGGGATGACCGACGCCGCGCCCGAAGAGCCTGCCGGCCTGCCGCTGATGGCGCCGGGCGAGGAGGTGATCCACGATTATTCGAGCCTCTCTCTCTCGCTCAAGGGGCATCCGGTCGCGTTCCTCAGGCCCATGCTGATGGTGCGCGGGACGACGCGGGCAGAAAACCTCGTGCAGGTGGCCAATGATATCGTGGTCGAGGTGGCCGGGCTGGTGCTGGTGCGCCAGCGGCCCGGCACGGCCAGCGGGGTCATCTTCGCCACGCTCGAGGACGAGACCGGGGTGGCCAATATCGTGGTATGGCCCAAGCTTTTCGAGGATGAGCGGCTGCGCAAGGTCCTGCTCTCGAGCCGCATGCTGGCAGTGCGCGGCAAGGTGCAGTCCGAACAGGGGGTGATCCATGTCATTGCCCAGGACATGGAGGACCTGACCCCGCATCTGCTGGACCTGGCCCATGGCAAGGATATCGGCGAGAAGATGATGGCACGGGCCGACGAGGCGAAATCGGGGCCGCCGGGCAGCCAGAGCCGGGACCGCAATGCCATCCGCGAGATCGAAATGGCGCGCCGCCGCGCCTATGCGGCCCTGCCCGGGGGCCGCAATTTCCACTGAGTCTCAGGCAGACAGCGCATCGATCTTGCTGGCCAGATCGATATCCTTCTGGCTCAATCCGCCGGCATCATGGGTCGAGAGGCTGATCGATACCTTATTGTAGACATTGGACCAATTGGGATGGTGCCCGGCCTTCTCGGCCAGCAGCGCCACACGGGCCATGAAGCCGAAAGCCTCGGAAAAATCCCTGAACCGGAACTCCCGAGCAATGGCATCGCCCCTGGGGTCATAGGTCCAGTCCCCCAGGGAGGCCAGAGCCGTTTCGCGGGCCGTAGCCGACAGTTTTTCCACCATGACGTCCTCCATTTCACACAATCAAAAAGCTCAACGTTCCCAAAGACCAAAGGCTGCAACCCCGCAAAGAACCGCAAACCGGCACCGGATTAACCAGCCGTTCAGCCTTTGCGCCAATCGGAGCGCTCCGAAAACGCGCGGGCAAGGGGTTGTTAAGGCCTAGAGCGCCCAATGGTGGCGCAATAAGGGACATGCCGTGCTCACCTCGGCCAGAAAGACAATGCCAGCCCTGGACTATGTGTCCATTATCCGCTCGGTCTATGGCGACCGGCGGGCGCTGCTGTTCGGCTGTCTGGCCAGCGCCGGCGTGGCCGCCATTTCCGCATTCAAGGCCCAGGCGCCGATCCTGCTCATCGTGGCCGTCGCCATCCTTCTGGTCGGCTCCATCCGGTTTGTGAACATGCAGGCCTTCTGGAAGGCCGGGATTGACGACGACGATGTCGAGGGCGCCGAGCGCTGGGAAAACCGCGCCCTGCTCGGCGGCGCCCTGGTGGCCTTTACTCATGGCGTGTGGTGCCTGGTGGCTATCCTGCTGGTGCGCGACCCCTTTGCCGAACTGGCCAGCTGCACGCTGACCATTGCCTCCACCGTAGGCATGGTGGCGCGCAATTTCGGTCTCGACCGGATGCTGACCATCCAGACCATATCGCTCTCGGTGCCGCTCTGGGTCGCCATGATCTTCCGGGGCGACTTCTACCATCAAATCCTGGCGGCCATGCTGATCGTGCTGCTGATCAGCTTCCGCAAGCTGGCTGCCGATGTCCGCGCCCTGCTGCTCTCGGCGGTGCATGGCCGGGCCGAAGTCACGCGCCTGGCCGCCGAACTCGATATTGCCATCACCACGCTCGAACATGGGCTGTGCATGCTGGACGAGAATGGCACGATCTCGCTGGCCAATGAGCGCGCCGTCCGCATCTTCGCGCTGCTCGATATCGAACGCCTGACCGGCCAACCCTTCAAGACCGTGCTTGATGCGCTGGGCGATACCGGCCGGGTGCCGCGATCGGCGGTGGCGCGGCTGGACGAGATCATCATGCGCCGCGCCTCGGGCAAGGTGCTGATTTCCATTGATACGGGCCGCTATTTCGAGGTGACGGTCAGCTCGCGGCAATTGCGCAGCGTCCTGCTGTTCGAAGACATCACCGAGCGCGTCAATGCCGAGGAGCGCATCAGCTTCATGGCCCGCCACGACACGCTGACCGGCCTGCCCAATCGCAGCCATTTCAGTGCCCTGGCCATGGCCGAACTGGAAGCGCGCAGCGCCGCCGGCGATCCAAGCGCGCTGATGATCATCGACATCGACGAGTTCAAGCATGTCAATGACAGCTTCGGCCATGTCATTGGCGATGAAATGCTGCGCCAGGTGGCCTATCGGCTGCGCGAAGCCCTGCCCGAACATGCGATCCTGGGCCGGCTCGGTGGCGACGAATTCGTGGCGCTCTCCACCTTCAGGAAGGGTGCGGCCAATCACCAGGCCGACGCCGAACGGGCGCTCGAGGCCTTCGATAGCCCGTTCATGCTCAAGGGGATCACCCTGCCGGTGCGTGTCAGCATCGGGCTGGCGCTGAGCCCCACCAGCAAGGACGACCTGGAAGAGCTGATGACCAAGGCCGACCTGGCGCTCTATTCGGCCAAGTCGGACGGCAAGGGGCGCAGCCAGGTGTTCCACGCCCAGATGGACATCGACTATCACTATCGCCAACGCCTCAAATCCGACCTGCGCGACGCGGTGGCCGATGGCGCCCTGACCCTGGCGTTCCAGCCGCTGCTCGACATCCGGACCCGCCGGATCGTCAGTTGCGAGGCACTGGCCCGCTGGACCCATCCCGAACTCGGCCCCATCCCGCCCGCCACCTTCATTCCGCTGGCCGAGGAAATGGGCCTGATCTCCAACATCACCGCCTGGGTGCTCGAGAATGCGACGCGCGAATGCAGCCATTGGGCCGGATCGGTCGGGGTGGGCGTCAATGTCTCGGCCCGCGATTTCCGGGGCCTGGACCTCGGGGCCGTGGTCAGCCGGGCGCTGGAGCAGAGCGGATTGCCGCCCGAGCGGCTCGAGATCGAGGTGACCGAAACGGCGGTGATCGAGGAGCGCGACCTGGCCAATAGCGTGCTCACGAGCCTGGCCGACCGCGGCATCGCCATTGCGCTCGATGATTTCGGCACCGGCTATTCTTCGCTGAGCTATCTCAGCGCCCTGCCATTCACCAAGCTCAAGATCGACCGGTCCTTCGTGGCCGATATCGCCCAGAACCCGCGCGCCCTGCGGCTCTTGAACAATGTGGCGCGGCTGGGCCGCGATCTCGACCTGGTGGTGGTGGCCGAGGGCGTGGAGACCGAGGACCAGCTCAACGTCATGCTCGAGCAGACCAAGGTGCAGCAGGTGCAGGGCTATTTCTTCAGCCGTCCGCTGCCGGCGCGCGACATTGCCGAGTTGATCTTCCGGCTGAACAATCAGCCCCTGTCGGCCCAGCTCCCGGCAAAACGCATAATTGGTTAACGACGATAAGATTTTGTTTTTAAAAGGAAATTTGCGTCATACGCAGATTTCCGTACGGAGGCATGGCATATTTCCCAATGCGTTTATGCCTAACAAAGCGTTAAGAACTGTCCTCACACACGGGGACAATGTTCATGAGTTCGGCAACCCCTACGGCCAATAGTTCGCGATTTGCCAGTACCTTGATCGACCTGCTCGATCATGTGCGATATCGGCGGGTGCCCGATGGCGAACAGTTCGATCCGGTCTATCGCCTGCGCTACGAGGCCTATCGGCGCGAGGATTTCATCCCCATCAATTCCCAGCAGGTGACGCGGGACGAGTTCGACGACCTGCCCAATTGCCATTGCTTCGGGGTCTATATCGACGGGCAGCTGGTCAGTTCGCTGCGCTTTCATGTGGTGACCCAGGCCCAGCCCTGGTCGCCCTGCATGTCGGTCTGGCCCGATGTGCTGCAGCCGCTGCTCGACAATGGCAAGAGCTTCATCGATCCGGGCCGCTTCACCGCCGATTTCGAGGCTTCGCTGGCCTATCCGGCGCTGCCCTACCTGACGCTGCGCATTGCCGCCATGGCGTGTGAATATTTCCCGGTGCGCTTCTGCATGTCGGCGGTGCGGCCCGAGCACACGGCATTCTACAAGCGCATTTTCGGCGCCAGCCCGCTGGGTGACGAACGCAGCTATGCCAATCTGGCCTTTCCCATGCAGCTTTATGCAGCCGAAGTGCCGGCGATCCGCGACCGGGTGGCTGATCGCTACCCGTTCTTCATGTCGACACCGGAGGAGCGCCAGGCGCTGTTTGGCGGCGATGCGGCCGCAACTGTGGCCATCGTGCCTTCGGCGCGGCAGGCGCAACGGCTCGAACTGCTGAACAAGGCCAGCTGACGGCGCGGATAATGGCGTGGGGAGAGTGGTGCCGCTTAGGTGACTCGAACACCTGACCCCATCATTACGAATGATGTGCTCTACCAACTGAGCTAAAGCGGCGCCGATGGGGCTATGCCCCAAACGGATGGCGGGTCTTTTACTGGGCGTTTTCGGCCGATGCAAGGGGCAAAGGCGGTTCGGCCGGCGGCAGTGCCGGGCTCGGCTGGGTATTGCCCGTTGCCAGTGGTGCGGGGCGGGCATTGCTGGCGACCGGCACTTTCCATTCGAAGGCATCCAGGCGCCCGGTGACCGGAGAGACCGGTTCCCATTCATCGCTGACAATGCCATCGGCCGTCCAGGCCGGATCGCGCGGCGCCCGCATGGCGCGGGAAAGCCATTCGCGCGCCTTGCCCTGGTCGCCGGTCTGGCCTTCCTCGATCTCGGCCATGAGGCTGGCGACGCCCTGGGTGGCATCGGCACCGGCAAAGGGTTCGAGCGCTTCGCGGGCGCGTGGCCAGTCATAGGCATCGATGGCGGCGCGGGCCATGGCCATGCCGGCGGCGCGATGGGGCGCGGGCATTTCGATGATTTCGCCGAGGCGTTTCAGGCGCTCCACCGCCGAGGCGCCGGGCTGGGAATGGGCATAGAGCGCGGCGACGTCCGGATGGCCGGTGGCGCGCCAGATGCGCCTGAGCAGGCTCTGCGCCCGGCGGGCTTCGCCGCGGTTGGAATAGATGCGGGCGGCGATGAGCGCGGCCGGCACGAAATCGGGCAGCAACTTGAGCGCCGTCAGGGC
Source organism: uncultured Devosia sp. (assembly GCA_965651655.1). Taxonomy (GTDB): domain Bacteria; phylum Pseudomonadota; class Alphaproteobacteria; order Rhizobiales; family Devosiaceae; genus Devosia. The sequence goes on along the minus strand of CBFGTF010000033.1, from coordinate 7,847 downwards.
ATGCTCAAGCGCACCATTGGGCTGGCTGGTCTCGCTTTCCCGGGCGCGCGCGGTTTCAATGATGGCCTGGCGGCGGCGCTTCCTGGCCTTCTCCTCGCGGGTCGAAGCGGGCTCGGCATTGACCATGGCCACGGCCTCGGCCCATTGGCCGCGCCGCGCCAGATCGTCGAATACCGCCTGGCCGGCCCATGTGGTGTCGGGCGAGAGCGCCAGGGTCTTGCGGGCAAAGGTCAGCGCGGCCTCGGGGCGGTTCTGGGCGCGGGCCTGGTCATAAAGGCCGGTCAGGGCCGCCACGGCGGTCTTTTCGCTGGCGATCAGGGCGCGGTAATGTTCGCGCGCCGCCGGCATGTCGCCCAGCGCCAGGTCGGCCCGGGCTTCGAGCAGCTTGGCCGCGCCATTGTCCGGCAAGCGCGCCTGGGCCTCGCGGGCCATGATGCGGGCCCGGGCCGGATCGCCCGATTGCAGCGCAATGACGGCATCGGAGAGCGCTTCGACACCCTGTTCGCGCCGGCGGGCGGCGCGGCGGCGGGCCATGGAACGGGGGGCGCCGACAATTCGGCGGACCACGGCCCACACCAGGATGACCAGGGCCGCCGCGACCAGGAGAATGACCACCGCCGTACCCAGGCGCGGCTGCATGCGATAGCCAGCCACGTCCAGCGTCAGGGTCCCCGGCAAGGCAATCACCCAGGCGGCGATGCCGGCAACCACCAGACTGCCGATAATCCAGGAGGCGAGGCGTATCATGCGCCATTCTCCCCGGTGAGCGCCTCTGCGCGCAATTGTGTCAGGAACGCCTCTGCGGCGGCAAGGCTGGCTATGTCATCGGCCACGGTACCGGCGGCAGAGCGCATGGTCCCGGGCAGGGCGGCCAATTCGCTCTCGGCGGCGATGAAGTCCCGCCGCGCCACGGCCGCTTCGAGCCGGGCAATGATGGCATCGGGGCCCTCGCCCTCGACATTGCCGGCCGGCCGCATGGCGATCAGGCCCCGGAACCAGTCGGCCGTGCTGTCCTGCCAGCTGGCGTCTTCATTGGCGGGCCGTCCGGCCAGCATGGCGGGCAGGGCGGCGTCGAGGCCGCGCTGGACGGCCTCGGGCTGGGGCAGACCGGCGGCGGCGCGTCCGGACAGCGTCTCGGGCACCAAAGTTTCGGGAAGGGCCCTGCGCAGGGCAGCCAGTTCGGTTTCGAAGGGCCGGCCCGTGGCAAAGGCGCTTTCAAGCCCGGAAAATATCAGCGGCAGGCGGATAATGGCTGCCTCGGCGCCAGCGTCTTCGTCGGCACTGGCGGAAAGGGCGGCAAGCTGCTGTTGGGCCTCTGCCAACTGGGCGCTGGTGTCGGCTGCTTCGGCCTCAAGGCTTTCCAGCGTGGCCTGGATGGCGGCCAGGGCCTGGTCGGTTGCCTCACTATCTGCGCCGGTGCCCGATGTGGCGGAGAGTTCATCCACGCGCGCCGAAAGGGCCGCGAGGCCATCGGCCAGGGTCGGGTCGGGTTCTGCCGGTGCAGCCGGCGCTGCGGTCAAGGCGGCTTCAAGCTCGCCCACGCGGCTGGTCAAGGTCGAGAGTTCGTCCTGAACGGTTCCGGTCACGGTTTCCAGTTCGGGTATGGCGGTGGCAAATTGTGCAAGGCGCGGATCGGCCGGAACCGGGGCCTGTGCCGGCGCGGGCCAGAGGCCGAACCAGGCCAATCCATAGGCAGCGCCCAGGCCGATGGCCCCACCCAGGATGCCGGCGAGCCAGGCTGTGCCGTTGCCCCCTTCCGAATCATCGAGATGGGGCTTTGGGGTTGATGGCGGCGTTGCAGGCTTGTCGGGCCTGGTCGCGGAGGTCTTGTCCGAACTGGCGGGTTCGGACGGCTTGGCTGCAGCGGAAGCAGGGCGGGCAGCGCCTTCCAGCACGGGTGGCCGCACCGGGCCGGTCTTGCCGGCCGGCGCATCGGATGATTTGGGATCGGTTGCTGGCATATCCTTGCCGGTCAGTTCAGCCATGGCCATTCCTTTTCAATATTCCGATCATGACCCAGTTTGCTCGCGGGCAAAAGCCAGGGTCAGGGCCAGCACCGCCTCATCGCTGGGATGGTCGGCGAGCAGCACCCGGCTGAAATGGTGATCGATCAGGGGCGCCGCCACGTTTTCCGACAGGCAGATGACCGGCAGGTTACGGCGGGTGTCGGGCGGGAGTATATCGGCGACGAGGCCGCAGAAGATTTCGGCGGTCCGCCGCGAATAAAAGAGAACGGCACCGAACTGCCCCGAGGCGAGACCCGTGGCGGTCTCGGCCGGGAGGGTGGTTTCGGCCACCATCTCATAGACCGGAACGGTCACCACCATCAGGCCATGCGGGGCCAGGGTGTGGGCCAGGTCGCCACTCAGATGCTTGCCCGCCGGATAGAAGACCGGCCCGTCCAGCCGCGCCAGCGCAATCGCGGTGGCCAGAGATTCCAGCGTTCCTTCGGCAGCCGAAACCCGGCGAAAACCGAGCTGGCGCGCTTCGTGGGCGGTTCGGTCGCCGACGGCGAAGGTGGGCTTGTCGAGCAAGGGAGCCAGGGAAGCCGTTTCGGCCAGGGCGCGCAGGGCGTTGGTGCTGGTCACCGCCAATGCGGCAAAGCCCTGGGGTGGCGGCAAGTGCGCATGCAGGTTCTGCCGTGTCATCAGGGGGGCAATTTCGGCGACGATATCGAGGGCCGCAAGCCGCTCCTGCGTGGCCTGGGCGTCCGGCTCGGGACGGGTGACCAGTACACGCATCAGCGGCTCCACTGGGCGAGAAAACCGGGGTCTGCCTGATCCAGGAGGTCGCGACCGACCGTTTCACCCAGCGCCTTGGGATCGCTACCGCTGGCCCGGGCTTCAAAGCTGATCTGTCCATCCAGGCTCAGGATCTCTCCCTTGAGCGTCAACAAACCGCCTTCAATGCCGCTGAGGGCCCCGACGGGCGTGCGGCAGGAGCCATCGAGCACGGCCAGCATGGTTCTTTCGGCACTGATGGCGGCATGGGTGGGGGCATGGTCGAGCGGAGCCACCAGGTCGGCCAGCCGGTCATCATCGGTGCGTATGGCAAGGCCGATGGCGCCCTGGGCCGGGGCGGGCATGAACTGGCCGGGATCAAGAATGGCGGTGGCGCGATGGCCCTCATCCAGCCGGTTGAGACCGGCCATGGCCAGAAGAGTCGCGTCGGCGACACCATCAAGCAGCTTTTGCAGGCGCGTATGCACATTGCCCCGGAAGGGCACGATGCGCAGATCGGGCCGCAGCCGCAGTGCCTGGGCAGCACGGCGGATGGAAGAAGTGCCGAAGCGGGCGCCCTCAGGCAGGTTGTCGATGTTCTTGACCGAGACCGAAATGAAGGCGTCGCGCACATCCTCGCGCTCGAGAAAGGCTGCAAGGGTAAGACCGGGCGGGAGGCCCGTGGCGACATCCTTGCTCGAATGCACGCCCAGGTCGATGCGGCCGGACAGCAATGCCTCGTCGATTTCCTTGGTAAAGACGCCCTTGCCGCCAATGTCGGAAAGGGTGGTATTCTCGGCCTGGCTACGATCGCCGCCGGTGGAAAAGACCTCGATCTCAATGTGCGCTTCGGGGACGCCATGGGCCTGGGCCAGCAATTTGCGCACCAGTTCAGCCTGTTTCAGCGCCAGCGGGCTGCCGCGTGTTCCGATCCGGGCGAAGGGGGTGGGCGATTGCATTGGCTAGGGGTCCTATAGTAGGCGATAGGCTCCGTTGGGAGTAGACCAGTTCGTCGTGACCGGGCAAGCGCAAGCCATCATTCTGGGTATTGAAACCAGCTGCGACGAAACCGCCGCGGCCGTGGTGATGCGGGATCAATCGGGCCGGGGGACGATAAGTTCCAATGTGGTGCGCTCCCAGCTCGATGAGCATGCCGCCTTTGGCGGCGTGGTGCCGGAGCTGGCGGCGCGCGCCCATGTGGAATGGCTCGATCATATCATTGCCCAGGCTGTGGACGAGGCCGGCATTTCCCTTGCCGATGTCGACGCCATTGCTGCAACGGCCGGACCGGGGCTGATCGGCGGGGTGCTGGTGGGGCTGACCACGGCCAAGGCGCTGGCGGCGTCGCTGGGCAAGACGCTGATCGCGGTCAATCACCTCGAGGGCCATGCGCTGACGGCGCGACTGACCGACAATGTGCAATTCCCCTATCTGATGCTGCTGGTTTCGGGCGGACACAGCCAGTTCGTACTGGTGCGCGGCGTGGGACATTACGAACGCTGGGGCGGCACGATCGACGATGCGCTGGGCGAGGCCTTCGACAAGGTGGCCAAGCTCCTTTCGCTCGGTCATCCCGGCGGACCGGCAGTGGAAAGGATCGCCAGGGCGGGCGACCCCAAACGCTTCAAATTTCCACGGCCGCTGCTGCGCGAGGCGCGGCTGGATTTTTCCTTTTCCGGGCTCAAGACAGCGGTGCGCCTGCAGGCCGAGGCCCTGGCCCCCCTTGATGAACAGGATGTGAACGATATTGCCGCCAGTTTCCAGGCGGCGGTGACCGACATCGTGGCGACGCGGGCGCGGCAGGCCCTGGAGCGGTTCCGGATGGAACTGCCGGATGCGCAGCCTCAATTGGTGGTGGCCGGTGGCGTGGCGGCCAACCAGGCCATCGCGGCGGCCCTGCAGGCGGTGGCGGCGACCGCCGGCGCGCGTCTCGTGGTGCCCCCGATCGCCCTTTGCACCGACAATGGGGCCATGGTGGCCTGGGCCGGGGCCGAGCGGCTGGCCCTGGGCGCCGATGACAGGCTCGATGTGGTGGCGCGGCCGCGCTGGCCGCTCGATACTCCGGATATGAGGATCGCTGGCGATGAGGCATGAAAGCGTAGCGGTGATCGGCGGGGGCGCCTGGGGCACGGCCCTGGCCCAGGCATCCGCCATGGCGGGCCGGCAGGTGTCGCTGGTGGTGCGCACCGGGGAGCAGGCCGAGGCGATCAACCGGACCCGCATCAATGAGGCGGCGCTGCCGGGTCAGGCTCTGTTGCCCGGGATCAGCGCCGTGGCCGGGCTGGTCGAGGCCGATATCGTGATCCTTGCCGTGCCCGCGCAGGCGACGCGGACCCTGCTCACGGGCCTCGATCCGGCGCTGCTGGCGGGCAAGCCGGTGGTGCTGTCGGCCAAGGGGCTGGAAACCGGGACCTTGGCACGGCAAAGCGAAATCCTTTTCGACATGGCGCCCGATGCCATTCCCTTCGTGCTTTCGGGCCCCAGCTTTGCCGCCGATGTGGCGGCGGGGCGACCGACGGCGGTGACGCTGGCGGGGGACGATGCCAGCGATACTTCCGATCTGGCGCTGGCGCTGGCGGGCCCGAGTTTTCGGCCCTACGCCGCCGATGACCGTATTGGGGTGGAGATCGCCGGGGCGCTCAAGAATGTCTATGCGCTGGCCTGCGGTGCGGTGGAGGGGGCCAATCTGGGGGCTTCGGCACGGGCGGCGCTGATCGCCCGGGGCTTTGCGGAAATGGCCCGCATGGTGACGGCCATGGGCGGCTCGGCCCATACGCTGACCGGGCTGGCCGGTCTGGGCGACCTGACGCTGACCTGCACCTCGGTACAATCGCGCAATTACCAGTTCGGCATGGCGCTGGGCGCCGGCCGCACTACGGCAGATATCCTGGCCTCCGGGGCCAGGCTTGCCGAAGGGGTGGCCACGGCGCCGGTCGCGGCGGCGCTGGCCAAGAGCCTTGATGTCGATGCGCCGCTGATCCACGCCGTCGATGCGGTGGTTGCGGGCAAGGCCGATATCGCCACCATTGTCGCGGGGCTGATGTCCCGCCCGCTCAAGAGGGAAGCCTGAACATGCTCTATGCCATGATTGCCAGGGATGCGCCCGGCGCGCTGCAGAAGCGCCTCGATACCCGTCCGGTGCATCTGGACCATCTCAACTCGCTGGGCAAAAAACTGGTCTTTGCCGGGGCGCTGCTCAATGCCGAGGATCAGCCGGAGGGCTCGATCGTGGTGTTCGAGGCCGAGAGCCTGGCTGAAGCCGAAGCCATGGCGGCTGCCGACCCCTTCGTGCCTGCGGGGGTCTTTGCCAGCTATGAGGTCAAGCGCTGGCGCATTGCCATCAACAATTCGGGCGCGGAGATCTGACCATGGCCTATTGGCTGATGAAATCGGAACCCGATGTCTTCTCCTTTGACGATCTGGTCAAAAAGACCGCCAAGGGTGAGGTCGAGGAATGGCATGGGGTGCGCAATTATGCGGCGCGCAACAATATGCGCGAGATGAAGGTGGGCGACGAGGCCTTCTTCTACCATTCCAATATCGGCAAGGAGATCGTGGGCATCATGAAAGTGGTGGCCCCGGCCCATCCCGACAGCACCGGCGAACTCAATGCCAAGGGCGAAGTGGTGTGGGACTGCGTCGACGTGCAATCGGTCCGGCCCTTCCCGCGCCCGGTGACCCTGGCAGAGATCAAGGCAAATCCGGAGCTCAGCGAGCTGGAACTGGTCAAGCTCTCGCGGTTGTCGGTGTCCAAGGTCGGCGCGGCCGAATGGCAGCTGCTGTGCAAGATGGGTGGCCTCTAGGCGTCCCTGTTCAGGGCGACAAAATCGGCCTAGATTTCCCGGCGCAAGTTCTGCGAGGGGGAAATTTCCATGAACTATATGGGTGTCAACTGGCTGGGTGTGATCCTGGCCACCGTCGCCAGCTTCGCCTTCGGGGCGGTCTGGTATATGGGTCTGTCGCGCCAGTGGATGGCGGCTTTGGGCAAGACCAAGGACCAGCTTCAGGTGGGCTATACGCCCTTTGCCTGGTCGGTGCTGGTCGAGCTGGTCATGGCCTTTTTCGTGGCGCTGTTCACCGTGGGCATGATGGGCGAGGTGAGCATCGCCAATGCCGTGCTGGTGGCCGTGCATCTGTGGCTGGGCTTTGTCATCACCACGCTGATCCTCAATCACCGCTATGAAGGCATGAAATGGTCGCTGACCATTATCGATGGCCTGCATCTGCTGGGCGTGCTGGTGATCCAGGGCGTGGTGATCGGCCTGTTCGGCTAGGCTGTATCGCCATTCACCTGATGCGGGTCTGCAAATGCCGGTTTTCTGCGCTTCCGGTGCTCACGTACCAAACGTACGCTGCGCTCCGGGTCTCGAAAACCGGCATTTTCGTCTCAGCCTGAGCTGAATGCCGATACAGCCTAGCTTTCGACCACGACCGGCGGGACCTGGGCAGGTTCCGCCGGCGGCGCATATTTGTTGAGCAGGGGCAGCTGGGTCATCGAGAAGATCACCGTCAGCGGCATGATGCCCCAGACCTTGAAGGCCACCCAGAAATCGGTGGTGGTGGTCCGCCAGACCACTTCATTGAGCACGGCCAGAACCACGAAGAACAGGCCCCAGTTGAGGGTCAGCTTCCACCAGCCTTCGGGCCGGAGCTTGTAGACATCGCCAAAGACATATTTGAGCAGTGACTGGCCGAACAGCAGGCCACCGAGCAGCACCGAGGCGAAGAGCGTATTGGTGATGGTTGGCTTGACCTTGATGAAAGTGTCGTCCTGTAGCCAGAGGGTCAGCCCGCCAAAGACCAGCACCACGACCCCGGTGACCAGGGGCATGACCGCAATCTTTTTCAGGATCAGCCAGCTCAGCGCCAGCGAGATCACCATGGCCGCCATGAACCAGGCCGTGGCGACAAAGATGTCGGCACGGCCATTCATGATGAAGAAAATCACGAGGGGCCCGAGTTCGAGCACCAGCTTGATGATCTGGGGGCGCAATTCGTCCCAGTTGAGTTCCGGTTCAGCGGCTTTGTCGGTCATGCTCGGTTCCGTCGCGTTGCTGCCAATGTGATGGCAGCCTTGCCCCGATGCAAGCGCCTAGCGGACAAGAGTGGTCAGATTTTGGCCGGGGG
>CBFGTF010000032.1:0-22110 GCA_965651655.1 uncultured Devosia sp. | reverse complement strand
TCAATGACAGCCCGACGCCGGGCAAGTTCCCCAAGCAGATCGCCTTCAATGTCATCCCCCATATCGATGTGTTCATGGAGGATGGCTACACCAAGGAAGAGTGGAAGGTGCTGGCCGAGACCAAGAAGATCCTCGATCCCAAGATCAAGGTGACCTGCACGGCGGTGCGCGTGCCGGTCTTTGTCGGCCATTCCGAAGCGGTCAATATCGAGTTCGCCAATCCCATCTCCGCCGATGAAGCGCGCGACGCGCTGCGCGAAGCGCCGGGCATTTCGGTGCTGGACAAGCGCGAGCCGGGTGGCTACGCGACGCCCGTCGAGGCGGTGGGCGAATATGACACATTCGTCAGCCGCATCCGTGAGGACAATACGGTCGAAAATGGCCTGGTCCTGTGGGTGGTCAGCGACAATCTGCGCAAGGGCGCCGCGCTCAATACCGTGCAGATCGCCGAGACGCTGATCGAAAAGGGTCTCAAGGCACGCGCCCTGGCGGCTTGATCAAAGGCAGGCGTGGGAGTAAGGCCCCCTCACCCGGTCCTTCGGACCGACCTCTCCCCCAAAGGGAGAGGTGGCGCCGTTGTGGCGTCGGTTCCTTCATTACCTCTCCCTGGGGGGAGTGGTCGCGCGCAGCGCGGGTGAGGGGGCCCTTCTAATGAGCACGGTGCCTTATGCCCCTCCGCCATATTCTCCTCGCCCTTCTGGTCGTTGCCATCTGGGGCTTCAATTTTGTCGTCATCAAGCTCAGCGTCGAGGCGCTGCCGCCGATCCTGGCGGCGGCGCTGCGCTTTGCCGCGGCGGCCTTTCCCGCAGTGCTGTTCGTGCGCCCGCCCAGGGCGCCCTGGTGGATCGTGGTCAGTTTCGGCCTGGCCTTCGGGGTGGCGCTTTACGGGTTTCTCAATCTGGGGATGGCCTGGGGCATGTCGGCGGGCCTGTCGTCCCTGGTGCTGCAGACCCAGGCCTTCTTCACCATGGTCATGGCCTTTGTGCTGCTGGGGGAAAGGCCGAGCCGCTTCCAGATCATCGGCGCTGCCATTGCCTTTGCCGGGATCGCGGTGATCGCCACCGAGCGCCTGGAAATGACCAATCTGGTGCCGCTGCTGCTGGTCCTGCTGGCCGCATTGAGCTGGGGGCTGGCCAATGTGCTGACCAAGAAGGCCGGCAGGGTCAATGCCGTCTCGTTCACCGTCTGGGGGGTGCTGGCGGCGCCCATCCCGCTGCTGGGCCTGTCACTGGTCACGGAGGGCTGGCCGGCCATTGCCGCCGCCATGGCCGGATTCTCATGGGCCGATGCGGGCTTGATCGCGTTTCTCGCCTATCCGGCAACCCTGCTGGGTGGCGGCATCTGGAGCTGGCTGTTGGGCAGGCATCCTGCCTCGGTGGTGGCGCCGTTCACGCTTCTGGTGCCGATCACCGGCCTGGCCTCGGGCTATCTGGTGCTGGGCGAGACCATTACGGGCATCGAGATGTTGGGGGCATTGCTGGTGATCTGCGGGCTGATCGTCACCCTGCGCAAGGCGCGACGGAGCGAACCGCCGATCCGGCTCGACTAGAGCATTTCATCGTGTCGTTGAAACGCTGAAACGGGTCCGAACCGCAAAACCCTATCCACTTTTGCTGGAAACTCTAGCGGGCAATGCCGCTCCCCCGGGAGGGTGGGGAGCGGCATTGGCGCGTTAGTCGGACGTATCGAGAAGGGATTCGTTGTCGCCAAGGGGCGCGTCAGGGGCGCTCATGCCGCCATCCATGGGCGCGGGTGCGGGCAGGGTGCTGGGCTGGAGACCGCCGAGTTCCTCGGCGCTGAGACCGCCATTCATGTCGAGATCGGCGGCGCTGAACTCGTCCTGGGTGAGGTCGGGCCACACCGCCTGCAATTCGGCAAAGCTGAGTTCGCCGTTGGCGTCAGTGTCGACATCGGCGAAATTGAGCGGCGCCTGGGCAATGGCAGGGGCGGCAAAAAGGGTCAGGGCGGCAAGGCCCAGGGCAATCTTGTTCATGTTGATCATTCCTTGTGTGGGGTGTCTTCACCCCGATATTGAGGAGCCGCAGCCACCCCGGGGGAGTGGGGTGGCTGGCTGGACTGCCCCTTGGATCGTCGAGCAGCCGGCTGGCTCTGGCCGGCCGGTGCGGCGCACGGGGGCAGGGTGGTGCGCCTTACTGGGCGGCCGGAGCTGCGGAGGCCGCCAGATGAGCCTCATATTCCTCGGCGGAGAGCTCGCCATTGCCGTCGGTATCGGCAGCAGCGAAGGCCTCTTCGGTCAGATCCGGCCAGGCCACCTGGGCCTCGATCAGAGAGACGCCGCCGCTTGCATCGGTATCGACCGAGGCAAAGTCGGTGGCCGCCTGGGCCATGGCGGCGCCGGACAGGCCAAGGGCGAACAGCGACGTCAGGACGATCTTTTTCATGGGAAGTCTCCATGTTGACTTGGGAGGAGCGGCAATGGAGGGGTCCGTTGCCGGCGGACTGCTCACTGGCGGTCCGCGACCCAGACAATCGAGGCCCAATGTGGCCGGCGCCGGTCTTGAGCTTGGCGCGGCTGGACAAATGTCGCGGCAATTTGCGGGCAGGGGAAAAGGCCGGGAAACCGGCATTCGTCAAGTCGTGCCGTGTGATCCGGGCGATGTGGCGGAGAAGAAATGACGGCTTTAGTGTTCACGAATGCGACAGCGCCGGTACAAGTTTGCGGCAAAAAGCCGGCCTTGCGATCACGCGCAGGTGATCGACTTTATATTTCCCCATCCGGTGCTGACGAGATCAGAGTGCGGGGCGAATGAAATCGCCATTGGCGTCCATGATCCAGAGTTCGCCGGTCGAAATATCGAACCAGGCCCCATGGACGGCCAGCTTGCCCTCGGTCTCGAGCGCGGCGACATAGGGGAAGGTGCGCAGGTTGCGAATGGAATTGCGGATGGAAATCCGCTCCAGCGCCGTCTGCCGCTCTGCCGGGGTCATGAGCGTGTTCTGACCCAGTTGCCCGGGCAGTTCGCCCAGCATGCTCATCCACTTGCCGATGAAGTCACCGCTGTCGAGTGGCTTCATATTGGGATCGAGCGCCGCCTTGATACCGCCGCAGCGCCCATGGCCCATGACCACGATATTGGAAATGGAAAGGCCCTTGATGGCGAATTCGATGGCCGCCGAGGTGCCGTGCTGGCCGCCATCGGGCTGATAGGTCGGCACCAGGTTGGCCACGTTGCGCAGGACGAACAATTCGCCGGGTCCCGAATCGAAGATCATCTCGGGCGCCGCGCGGCTGTCGCAGCAGGCGATGATGAGCGTGGATGGCGTCTGGCCGGCCTCGGCCAGATCGCGAATGCGTTCCTTCTCCCGGGAATAGCGCCCGGACATGAAATTGGCGTGGCCGTCGAGCAGGTGCTGAGGAAAGTTGTGCATCACCTTTCGATTAGCTGTAAGAGGCGACAAGATCAATCACCGGCGCGATACTGCCGGCACATGGGGGACCTGCATGCTGATCTATCGTTTCCTGTCCGGCGAAGATGACAGCGCTTTCTGCCACAAGGTCACCAAGGCCCTTTCGGAAGGCTGGCAGCTGCATGGCGGCCCGACCTATGCCTATGACGCGGTGTCCAAGAAGATGCGCTGCGGGCAAGCCGTGACCAGGACGGCCAAGGACCAACCCTATGATCCCGACAAGAGATTGGTGGACTTCTAAGCGTCCCGCAGGGAAATCGGCTCCGGTGGAGCCGATTTAGCGCAGAAGGCCCTGAGACCTGTGGTCGAATGGCGAGGCCAGCCGCTCCAGTGCCAGGTGCTGGAGCAGGATAATCGTCTTGGCATCCACGATGCGCCCGTCGCGCGTCATCGCCAGGGCGTCGCCGAAATCGAGCTCGACCAGTTCGATCTCCTCACCTTCCTCGATCAGGCCGCCCCCGGCATGGCGGAGGGTCGTCCGGTCATAGGTGCCGATATAGAGGCTCACCTTCTCGGTGAGCGAACCGGGGCTCATGTAAGCGTCGCACACATGCCGGATGTCACGCGGCTCGTGCCCTGTCTCTTCCAGCGCCTCGCGCGCTGCGGCAATCTCGGGCGCATCGTCATCGAGCAGGCCAGCGCAGACCTCGAGCAGGTCGGGGTGATCGCCGTTGAGCATGGGCGGATAGCGGAACTGGCGCACCAGCAGCACCGTGTCGCGCGCCGGGTCATGCAGCAGCATGGCGGCGGCATTGCCGTGGTCATAGACTTCGCGCGCCAGGCGCTGCACGGCGCCATCGCGGCGGCGATAGTCGATTAGGGTGCGGGTCAGCCGGCCCCAGTTCTCTGCCAGGGGCTCGGTCGAAACAATGGTCACCCTGGGGCTCATGCGGGTCTCCTGATGGTCCGGGGCGACATAGCCTGTTGCGCCGCGCGCCGGAAGGCCCTGAGGCGGCATGGACGGGTGAGCAAAGCTGAACAGCAGCTAAACGAACAGTTCACGCTGGCGTGAACTCGGCTCCACTAGAAGGCGCTGCATGAGCGGTGGCCAGAACGCGCACCGCATTTAAATCAGTGGAGATAGTCCTTTGACCCGTACCAAACTTGCTTTTGCCGCCAGCCTTGCCCTTGCCACGCTGATCGCCTCGGCGCCCGCCCAGGCGGCCACCCGCAATGTCGAGATCGGCATGCAGACCTTTGCCGATCGCTGCATCGACCAGGGGGGCCTCGTCGAGGTGCTCTCGCCGGTTCTCTCGTGCGAGACCGCCTCGGTGCGCGTGGATTGCGCCTTTGTTGCCAGCCATGAGGCCGAATGCAGCTGGCCCGGCATCGACAATCGCGTCGCCGTCAATCGCCTGATCGGGGGTGGCGATGCCGAGTCGCTGTCCGATCACAGTGGCATTGCCAAGAAGGGCGGCGTCAAGCTGCCTGACCTGCCGATCAAGTGGAAATAGCCAGTCAGGCGCCACCGGGCCCCGGTCCGGTGGCTGCGTGCCCGTGGGGCCTGACGCGGCAGGGCCCTAGAACTCGTTCCAGTCCTCGGCTGTTGCGCCGCCGCCGCCGAAATAGGACCTGGCGGCTTTCTTCACCTTGCCCAGCAGGGCCCGTGCCCCGGGCTCGGGCACATTCGGCGCAGCACTGGCGCGGGGCGCCGGATTGCGGCCGCCCGTCCGGCCTTCATCGGCCAGGGTAAAGGTCTCGACAATGGCGTCGAGCCTGGTTGCCTGGCCTTCGGTCTGCTCGATCGAAGCATTCATTTCCTCGACCAGCGCCGCATTGTGCTGGGTCATCTCGTCCATCTGGCGCACCGCCACATTGACTTCGGCAATGCCGGAGGCCTGGGCCTGGCTGTCGCTGGCGATGGTCTCCATGACGCTGGCGGTCTGGCGGACCCCCTCGATGATTTCGCCCAGCCGGCCGGCCACATCGGCCACCAGCTTGGTGCCATTGCGCACTTCGCTGGCGCTCTGCTCGATCAGCACCTTGACCTCGGACGAGGCCTGGGCCGCCGACTGGGCCAGGCGCCGCACTTCCACCGCCACCACGGCGAAACCCTTGCCGGCCTCGCCGGCACGGGCGGCTTCCACCGAGGCATTGAGGGCCAGCAGGTTGGTCTGGAAGGCAATGTCGTCGATCAGCCCGATAATATTGGAAATCTTGCCCGACGAGGTCTCGATGGCGCTCATGGCACTGGTCGCCTCGCCCATGACGGCGCTGCTGGCCTCCACCACATGCGTCACCTTGTCGGTGCTGCTCGAGGCTTCGCGGGCGCGCTCGGCGTTGAGCGAGACGGTGGTGGCCATTTGTTCCATGGCCGCCGAAGTTTCCTCGATGGTGGCCGCCTGGCGCGTGGTGCGTTCGCTCAGGTCATTGGCGCCGGCGAGGATTTCGGAGGTGGCGGTCTTGAGCGCGCGGGAGGTTTCGCGCAGGTCGCCCACCATTTCGGCAAGCTTGTCGGCCACATTATTGGTCGAGGTCTTGAGCCGGTCGAAGGCCCCGGCATAATTGCCGCGCATGCGCTGGCGCAGATCCGCCTGCGCCAGGGCGCCGAGCACCGTTTCGGCTTCGTCCAGCGCCGCCTCGACCGAGCCGAGCATGGCGTTGAGATTGTCGGAGATGCGGTCGATCTCGGGATCATCATGGCGGTCGTCGAGCCGGGCCGACAGATCGCCCTGCATGGCGCGGGCGATCACCGCGTCGAAGGCCGACTGGAAGCGCTCCATCATTTCGGCCCGGGCCTGGCTGCGCGAGGTCTGGGCCAGTTTTTCGAGCTCGGCCTGCGCAACCTGCCGGCCATTGTCGCGGAAGGTCTCGAGCGCGCGGGCCATTTCACCCAGTTCATTGCTGGCCTCGGTGCCGGCTATGGCGACATCGAAATTGCCGCCCGACAGCGTCTTCATGGTGGCTGTCAGCCCCGCGATCGTGCCGCCCAGCCAGCGTGCGGTGACAGCGGCCACGGCGATGCCGGCGATCAGGCCGATCACGCTGATGGCGACGATGATGTAGAATTGCAGCCGCTGCTGATCGGCAATCTTTGGACCGTGCAGGTTCTGCGCGTCCTTGGCGCGGTCGCTCATGGCGTTGTAGAGCTCGCTCATGCTCACGCCCAGGGCGCGCAGTTCGGCGGTCTGCGGAACGGCCTCGGCCGCCGTGCCGGATGCCAGGGCGGCGGCCAGGGCGGTGAAGCCGGCGTCATATTGCTGGGACTGCAGGGTGACGGTGTCGATGGCCTCGAGCGAAACCGGATCGTGCAGGAAGAAAGCCAGGCCATCGGCATCGGTGGTGCCGACATCAAGGATCATCTCGCGGACCCGGGCTTCCTTCTGGGGCGTTGGCGCCTGCAGATAGTCGGCAAAGTCCTGCCGCAGCGTCTCGACATCGCGCACATAGTCATTGATTTCCAGCGACTGCCGCGCCGCCTGGCGATATTCGGCGAACAATTGCTCGCCCGAATACATGAAGGCAACCGATGCGCCCGCAATCACCAGGATGATGGCGGCGACCGTGGCGAAGGCGGCATAAATGCGTGCTTTGACGCTGGCTAGGAACTTCATGGAGATTCTCCGTCGTTCCATATAAATTCCACCAAGGAAGCTAAAAATTGTTTACCATAATACCCGGCCCGCGCGAAATTCGCGTCCGAGGAAGCCTGCAAGGCGGTGGGCCGGCGTTCCGCACCCAAAGACCCGGAAGCGACACACTCGGCGCAACTCGAACAGCTTGTGCGCTATACGAACAAAGTGCGGTTTGCGCCTAAAGTTGGTCCGGTGACCCCGCCTGGGGCTTTGATTTCGTAACCATTGGGCGCTAAAGACTCGAACCATTCCAAACTGGACGTGGCATCACGCCGCATCAGGAAAGGCCCCGGATACGCCCCATGTCGGTCAGAGCCCGCCCCACTTCCCCGCATCTGCAGATCTATCGCTGGACCGTCACCATGGCGATGTCCATCATGCACCGCGCCACCGGTATCGCCAATTATGGCGGCATGGCGCTGCTCGTCATCTGGCTTCTGGCTGCCGCCAGCGGCCAGGAGGCGCTGACCCAGGTCAATTACCTCTATGGCAGCTGGTTCGGCCAATTGGTGCTGTTCGGCTTCACCTGGAGCCTGGTGCACCACATGCTTGGCGGCCTGAGGCACTTCGTCTGGGATTTCGCGGTGATGATGGAGCCGGGGCAGCGCGAGGCCCTCGCCTGGGCCAATCTGGCGGCCTCGGTGGTCATCACAATCCTGATCTGGACCCTGTTTGTGTGGATGGCCTGACATGCGCGATACCGTGATCACCAAGGACATCATCGCCGATCCCAAGAGCCATTATGGGGATGCAAAGGCCTCGACCCGCCATTTCATGACCCAGCGGGTCACCGGCGCCATCAACATCGTGTTCCTCGGCTTCCTGCTGTTCATCGTGGTGCGCCTGGCCGGGCAGGACCGGGCCGACATGGTCGCCGTGATCGGCCAGTACTGGATCGGCCTGCCCTTCGCCGTGCTGATCGGGGTGGTCGCCGTGCATATGCGCAATGGCATGCGCGAAACGCTGGAGGACTATCTCCACGGTTCGCTCTATCGCCTGGCCATGCTGCTCAACACGTTCTTCTGTCTGCTTGTGGCGCTCGTCGGTATCGGCGCGGTGCTCAAAATCGTCTTCTGGGGTTGAGCTCATGGCTAGTTACGAACTGATCGACCACGAATTCGACGTGGTGGTGGTTGGCGCGGGTGGCGCGGGGCTGCGCGCCACGCTGGGCATGGCCGAACAGGGCTTCAACACCGCCTGCATCACCAAGGTCTTTCCCACCCGCAGCCATACCGTGGCGGCGCAGGGTGGCATTGCCGCATCCTTGCAGAACATGGGCCCCGACAGCTGGCAGTGGCACATGTACGACACCGTCAAGGGGTCGGACTGGCTGGGCGACAATGACGCCATGGAATATCTGGCGCGCGAGGCCCCGGCGGCGATCTATGAGCTGGAGCATTATGGCGTGCCGTTCAGCCGCACCAATGAGGGCAAGATCTACCAGCGCCCCTTCGGCGGGCACATGACCGAATTCGGCGACGGCCCGCCGGTGCAGCGCACCTGCGCCGCCGCCGACCGCACCGGCCACGCGATCCTCCACACGCTTTATGGCCAGTCGCTGCGCAACAATGCGCAGTTCTATATCGAGTATTTCGCGCTCGACCTTATCATGGGCGAGAATGGCGAGTGCCAGGGCGTCATCGCCTGGAAGCTTGATGACGGCACGCTGCATCGCTTCCGCGCCAAGATGGTGGTGCTGGCAACCGGCGGCTATGGCCGCTCCTATTTCTCGGCGACTTCGGCCCATACCTGCACCGGCGACGGCAATGGCATGGTGGCCCGCGCCGGGCTGCCTTTGCAGGACATGGAATTCGTGCAGTTCCACCCCACCGGCATCTATGGCGCTGGCGTGCTGATTACCGAAGGCGCGCGTGGCGAGGGCGGGTATCTGACCAATTCGGAAGGCGAGCGCTTCATGGAGCGCTATGCTCCCAACGCCAAGGACCTTGCCTCACGCGACGTCGTTTCGCGCTGCATGACGCTCGAAATCCGCGAGGGCCGCGGCGTTGGTCCCAAGAAGGACCATATCTATCTGCACCTCGATCATCTCGATCCCAAGGTGCTGCATGAGCGCCTGCCGGGCATTACCGAGAGCGCCAAGATTTTCGCCGGGGTCGACCTCACGCGCGAGCCGATCCCGGTGCTGCCGACGGTGCACTACAATATGGGCGGCATCCCGGCCAATTATCATGGCGAGGTGCTCAACCCGACTGCGGATGATCCCAATCGCATCGTGCCGGGCCTGATGGCCGTGGGCGAGGCCGCCTGCGCCTCGGTGCATGGCGCCAATCGCCTGGGTTCGAACTCGCTGACCGACCTTGTGGTCTTTGGCCGTGCGGCGGCTTTGCGGGCCGGCAAGGTGTTGGACAAGGCGGCGCCGGTGCCGGGGATCAACAAGGCCGAGGACGAGAAGATCCTCGCCCGCTTCGATCGCCTGCGGCACGCCAATGGCAGCCAGCCGACGGCCAAGCTGCGCGACGAGATGCAGCAGACCATGCAGGCCGATGCCGCCGTGTTCCGCACCGATGCCTCGCTCAAGAACGGCGTCAAGGCGATGAGCGAAATCTACAAGCGCCTCCCCGATGTCCGGGTCACCGACCGTTCGCTGATCTGGAATTCGGACCTGGTGGAAACGCTCGAGCTCGAAAACCTCATGACCTGCGCCATTGCCACGGTGGTAAGCGCCGAAGCGCGGCATGAAAGCCGGGGCGCCCATGCCCATGAGGACTTCCCCAATCGCGACGACAGCGAATGGCGCAAGCACACGCTGGCCACGGTCGACGTCACCACGGGCAGCGTGGCGCTGAGCTATCGGCCGGTCATCACCGATCCGCTGACGCCGCAGGACCAGGGCGGGATTGATCTCAAAAAGATCGCGCCCAAGGCGCGCGTCTACTGAGGAAGCGCCATGTGTCACCTGTGTGAAGAGCGCAGCTATGACGGGTTCCGGCACCAGGGCGTTGCGGCGCCGGTATCGGGGAGTGCGGAGCAGCCCGCAAAGCCCGGCAAGGCCCCGGAAATCGGGCTTCCTGGCGCCCGAGGGAATGGTAGTGTGCCGGGGACGGACAAGAGCCCGTCACGTTAGGTTTGAACAGTCAATCAAGGCTTGGGAGTGACCCTATGAAGACCATGATTACGACGACCCTGATTGCCGCGACTTTTCTTGCGGCCGCTGCCCTTCCGGCCCAGGCCGGGACGGTGGCTGCCGCCTATGACAAATGGACCCTCTATTCGGACGCGACGGTGGCCTGCATCGAGGCTGATTCGATGAAGCTGACACCGGGCCAGCAGGTCTATCTGAGCGCCATCCTCGACGATGATTTCGCCAATGAGCCGGCAGCCCGCGCCAAGGCGGGCCTGGGACTTGCCGACATCGTTCAGGTGCATGGCTTCGTCTGGGCCGCCGGCCCGAGCTGCGTGCTCAAGAGCTGACACGAACAGGGCCGGGTGGCGCTGCTGCCCGGCCGATCCTCAAGGAGCTTTCCATGCGCCAGATTGCCGTTGTGATGTGCCTGCTGGCTGCCAGCGCCGCCCCCGTGCTGGCCGCACCGCCGACCGCTGCGCAGAAGGACGAGTTCTTCAGGGTCTGCGTCGGCATTTCGCAGAATACCGAGCTTTGCTCGTGCAAGGCCGATGCAGCCATGACGCTGATCGACGAGCGGTTCATGGCCGTGGTGATCAATGCCATGAAGGGCGGCTCCACCGATCCCGGCCAGGGCGATGCCTATAACACCTATGTCGCCAAATCGAACCAGATCTGCAAGCCGAACTACTGAGCCGGCGACAGGACGAAATTGCCTTGGGGTCGATGGCCCCGATGTTGAGAAGGAAGAGCGATAAAATGGCCGAACTGACTTTGCGCAAGGCCGACCAGCCGCAAAAGGGCAAGACCTGGCCCAAGCCGGAAGGCGCCACCCGCCTGCGCGAATTTCACATCTATCGCTATGATCCGGACAGCACCGACAATCCGCGCATCGACACCTATTTCGTCGATCTGGACAATTGCGGGCCGATGATCCTGGATGCCCTGCTTTACATCAAGAACAATACCGACCCGACCCTGACCCTCAGGCGCTCCTGCCGCGAGGGCATTTGCGGCTCGTGCTCGATGAATATCAACGGGCTCAATACCCTGGCCTGTACCAAGGGCATGGACGAAAGTTCGGGCCCCATCAAGATCTACCCGCTGCCGCATATGCCGGTGGTCAAGGATCTCGTTCCCGACCTTACCAATTTCTATGCCCAGCACCGCGCCATCGAGCCCTGGCTCAAGACCACCTCGCCCACGCCGCAAAAGGAATGGACGCAATCGGTCGAGAATCGCGCCAAGCTCGACGGGCTCTATGAATGCATCCTGTGTGCCTGCTGCTCGACCTCGTGCCCGTCCTATTGGTGGAATGGCGAGAAGTATCTGGGGCCGGCGGCTTTGCTGCAGGCCTATCGCTGGCTGATCGACAGCCGCGACGAGACCCAGACGGAGCGGCTCGACAACCTCGAAGACCCGTTCAAGCTCTATCGCTGCCATACCATCATGAACTGCGCCAAGGTCTGCCCCAAGGGGCTGAACCCGGCCAAGGCCATTGCCCAGATCAAGAAGATGATGGTGGAGCGCAAGGCGGCCTGACGCGCGCCAAAAGTACCGGACATTAAAAAACGGCGGGACCTCAGGTCCCGCCGTTCATCATCGGGGTCCAGGACCCCTCAGCGCAGGATGATCTTGCCCTGCTCGTAGAGTGCCCGGCAGTCCTCGGCGTCCCTTTCGAGATCACTGTCGAGCAGGGTCGTGGCCGAGCCGGGGCCCTCGAAACGCGGATCGTCGCAGATATTGTCATTGGCGTAGGACGAGGAATTGTCCCCGAAATTGACCCCTGAACTGTCATAGGGCGCGCCCAGCGGATAGTCGGGCTGGTAGACCAGCTTGATCGAGATTTCACCTGTGGACTCAAGGGCCTGGCAGTCCGTTGCGTCGCTCATGACATCGATGCTCGACAGCTTCTTGGCCATGCCCGGGCCGGTGAAGCGCCAGTCATCGCACTGGCCGTCATTGGCCCATTCGGAGGTGTCGTTGCCATAGTCGAAGCTGCCGCCAAGCTCGGCCGCCGACTTGAGGGATGCTTCCCCGGCGATGAAGGCGGCACGGCAGTCCGAAGCGTCGCGCAGCCGATCATCGTCGCTCGGATCGGAAACCACGCCCGGCCCGAAGAAATCGGGATCGTCACATTCATTGTCATTGGGCCAGTTGCCGCTGTCATCGCCAAAGTCGATGCGGGCGGCCAGGGCTTCGAGCACCGAGCCGGAGACCGGTGTCATCGGCGGTTGCTCTGGCGCATCCTCGGCCAGAGTGATGGTGCCATCTTCGAAGGCCTGGCGGCAGTCCGAGGCGTCGCGCAGGATATTGGCGTCGTCGAGTTCGCTGGCCATGGCCGAGCCGGCAAAGCGCGGATCGTCGCATTCCTGGTCCTTGGCCCATTCGGAACTGTCATCACCAAAATCGATATCGGCCAGCGTGGTGGGGTCGGTTGCGCCAATCAAGGTGATGGAGCCCGCCTCATAGGCGGTGCGACAATCGGTGGCGTCGCGGGCGATGTCCACGTCCTCGAGCTCGGCAGCCATGCCGGCGCCAGCGAAGCGGGGGTCGTCGCATTCGCCATCATTGGCCCAACTGGAGGTGTCGTCGCCAAAGTCGATATCTGCCGGACGCGTGGTCACCGGCTCTGTCGCTTCGGCGTCGCCTTCATCAGGCTCGGCCAGGGTGATCGAGCCGGCCTCGAACAGGGTCCGGCAATCGGTGGCGTCGCGGGCGATGTCGGCGTCTTCCAGCTCAGCGGCCATTCCCGTGCCGGCAAAGCGCGGATCGTCGCATTCGCCATCATTGGCCCATTCGGACGTGTCGTCGCCAAAATCGATGTCGGCTCCGCTGGTCTGTGCCCAGGCCGGGGCGGCAAGCCCCGCCATCAGGATCAGTGCCAGGCCAGTTGCGCCCAGGCGCATGTTGATTGCACGCATCGGTCGTTCTCCCTCAACCATTGTGTCGCCCACCTGAGACCACCTTATAGCGGCTTTGTGGCGGCCAGAAGTGGGAAAGCTATGCCTCTTCTGCCCGGTTGCGGGTTTCGCGCCGGGCAAAGATCCAGGACCCGCACAGCACCATGGCGGTGCCGACAGCATGGAACAGGGTGAATTCCTCGCCCAGGATGAACACGGCCAGCACGATGGTGATGATGGGGCCGAAAGAGGCGGTCGAAGAGGTGGCGCGGGCGCCGATGCGGGCAATGCCGGCATTGAGCAGGAAAGAAGGCAGTACCGTGCCGAACACGCCCAGCATCAGGCCAAGGAACCATACATAGGGGCCGTAGCCGGCATAGGTCTGGGGGCCATCGACCACCAGGCTCTGGCCGATGGCCAGGATCGCGGCCGTGGACATGCCGATGCAGGTGAACAGAGCCGAGCCCAGGATGAGCATCTGCCGCCGCGCGAGGTGCTGGTAGAAGGCAAAGGTAATGGCCGAGCCGAGCACCAGAATGGTGCCCAGGAGGAGCCCATCGGGGCGTACGCTGAGGTTCCAGGCGAAGATGACCAGGAGGCCGCCATAGCTGAGCACCATGGCCGGAACCAGGTTCCAGTTCATCCGGTCGCCGAAGAACCAGACGCCGAACAGAAGGACAAAGAAGGGATAGGTGAAAAGCACCAGCCGCTCATATTGGGCAGACACGAAGGCGAGGCCCGAGAAATCGAGATAGCTCGACAGATAATAGCCCAGCGCCCCGACAGCCATGGTAGCGAGGAGGCGAGAAGGCGTGAGCAGGGCGAGCAATTGGGCGTTTCTGCGCATCAGAGAGACCAGAATCACCAGATAGACGGGCAGGGCCACGAGCATACGCAAGGCGAGCGTCGCCTCGGTCGAAACGCCCTCGGCAAAAGCGAGCTTGATGAAGATGCCTTTGGTGGAAAACAGCGCGGCGCCGAAAAAGGCGAGGCCGTAGCCGATGGTATCGATGGCGGCGGGTGTAGATGGTCTGGCGGACATGGAGCAGTTCCTTTGCCCCAGCAATAGGCCGCCAAGCATGGCAATCAAAGCCGGAAGTCCGCTTTTCCGTCCAGCACCGCTCTCTTGGTTCTGCGGTCCCGTTGAGGCTGGTCAGCCGCGCGGATGGGCTTGCGAATAGCTCTCGAGCAGGCGTTCGGTGTCAACGGCAGTGTAGATCTGGGTGCTCGAAAGGCTCGCATGACCCAGCAATTCCTGGATGGCGCGCAGGTCGCCCCCCTTGCCCAGGAGGTGGGTGGCGAAGGAATGCCGGAGCGCATGCGGGGTAGCCGATGGCGGCAGGCCGAGGGCGCCGCGCAACTGGGCCATGCGCAACTGGATAAGCCGCGGCGAGAGCACGCCGCCGCGCACGCCGCGAAACAGGGGATCCTCGGGCCAGAGCTTGAAGGGGGCGAGGCCGAGATAGGTGTCGATGGCCTGCCGGACCACGGCAATCAGGGGCACCATGCGCACCTTGCCGCCCTTGCCGGTGACCCGCAGCGTATCGGCCTCGAGATCTGCCTTGGTCAACGACAGGGCCTCGGCGATGCGCAGTCCCGCCCCATAGCAGAGCGAGATAACCGCCATGTCGCGCGCTGCGACCCAGGGGCGGTCTTCCAGTTCATTGGTGGTATCTATGGTGCGCCTGGCCTCGGTCACAGACAGTGCCTTGGGCAGGGAGCGCGGAATTTTCGGAGTGCGAATGACATTGAGGGCCTCGGTAACGAGGGTCCCCTCGCGTTCAAGGAAGCCGAAAAAGCTCTTGAGGGACGAAAGCACGCGGGCCAGCGAGCGCGAACCAAGACTTTCACTGCGGCGCTGGGCCATGAAAGCGCGGATATCGGCGCCGCGCAGGTCCTTGAGGAATTGCAGTGAGACCGGGCCGCCCATATGCCCGGCCAGAAAGCTCATGAACTGGCCAAGATCGCGCGCATAGGACTCCAGCGTGCTGGGGGCAAGGCGGCGAACCGAGCCGAGATCGCGCAGCCAGGCGTCGATTCGGGCGCGAACAAACTCATCGGTGGCAAAAGCGCTGTCAGTCATAAGGGCAGTCTAGCCCGATCCGGTTATCAATCCACCACCAGGCTCACCTGGGCCAGGGCCGTTCATGCGGCGGTGCCAGGCCCAGATCGGCGTAGAGGCGCGGCGGCACGGGCTGCGGTCGCCTTCTGGTTCGGGTGAGCCCGATCAGCCATTCATAAAGGCTGGCCTGGCCGGCAATGCCGACCAGATCGGGTTGCGCTTCAATTTGGGTGTTCGCCGCCATCACATCCTCCTCTTTGCAAGTGAGCGATAGAACATTAGAAGAACAATGTGACAGGGCATGTCAGCAGCCGACTGGCGGAATCGCTTGCATTGGCGGCGGGTGGATGCGAGCAGAACAGGCATAGATGCAGGACCGGCAGGACATCGTTGCGGTAATGGTCGGGGTGGCGGTCGAGGGCCCCTACAGCTATCGCGTGCCCGAAGGCATGAACGTGACGCGCGGCTCGATCGTGGCGGTACCGCTGGGGCCGCGGCTCATATTGGGCGTTGTCTGGGGACCGCCCAAGGACATGATCGCCCATAACCGGTTGCGCGATATCGCCATGGCCTACGATGTGCCGCCGCTGTCGGAGGAACTGCTCAGAACCGTGGAATGGGTGGCACGCTATACGCTGACTGCGCCCGGGCAGGTATTGCGCGGCGTGCTGCGCTCGCCCGAGGCGCTCGATCCGCCAAAACCGGTCATTGCCTATCGCCGCACCGGGCAGGAGCCGGAAAAACTGACGCCTGCGCGCCTGCGCGTACTCGATTGCCTGATGGATGACATGGCCTGGCCAAGACCGGCGCTGATCGGGGCCAGCGGCGTCTCGACATCCGTCATTGACGGCCTCGAGCGCGCGGGAGCGCTGGAAAAGCTCGAAATGCCCCCGCCCCCGGTGGTGATGCCGCCGGACCCTGATGACAATCCGGCATTGCTCAACCCGGAGCAGCAGAAGGCGCTCGACCAGATCCTGGCCCTTAGTGCCCATGCCTTTGGCGTGGCGCTGCTCGACGGGGTAACGGGCGGCGGCAAGACGGAGGTGTTTTTCGAGGCGGTGGCCGATACGCTCAGGGCAGGACGGCAGGCGCTGGTGCTGCTGCCCGAGATTGCGCTCACCAATACCTTCATCGACCGGTTCACCCGCCGTTTCGGCACAAGACCGGCTGAGTGGCATTCGGACATGACGCCGGTGCAGCGGGCCAGGGTGTGGCGCGGTGTGCTCGATGGCACGGTGCGGGCGGTGGTGGGCGCGCGCTCGGCGCTGTTCCTGCCGTTTCGCGAACTGGGCCTCTTGGTGCTCGATGAAGAGCATGACGGGGCCTATAAGCAGTCCGACGGCTTCACCTATCACGCGCGCGACATGGCGATTGTGCGGGCCAATCTGGCCCAGGCGCGGGTAGTGCTGTCCTCGGCCACGCCGTCGGTGGAGTCGCGCAACAATGCCAATGCCGGGCGCTATGCCCATGTGACGCTTGAAAGCCGCTTTGCCGAGGCTGCCATGCCCGATGTCACGGCAATCGACATGCGGACGGACGGACCGGAAAAGGGCGAGTGGATCGCGCCTGCACTGGCGCGCGAAGTGTTCGCGGCGCTGGACCGGGGGGAACAGGCGCTGCTGTTTCTCAATCGGCGGGGCTATGCGCCGCTGACCCTTTGCCGCTCCTGCGGCCATCAATATCAATGCCCGGATTGCTCGACCTGGATGGTGGAGCATCGATTCCGCGGGGTGCTCATGTGCCACCATTGCGGGCATGAGATGCGGACACCAAAGGTGTGCGGTGAATGCGGGGATACCGAGAGCCTGGTGGCAGTCGGACCGGGGGTGGAGCGGGTGGCCGAAGAGGCGGCGATCCGCTTCCCCGATGCGCGGCGAGTGGTGCTTTCCACCGATATGGGCAGCCATGCGCAGTTGCGCGAGCGCTTCAGCGAGATCGAACGAGGGGACTATGATCTCATCATCGGCACCCAGCTCGTCTCCAAGGGTCACCATTTTGAAAAGCTATCGGTAGTGGGGGTGCTCGACGCCGATCTGGGGTTGGCGCATGGCGATCCGCGCGCAGCCGAAAAGACCTTCCAGATCCTGACGCAGGTGGCCGGGCGTGCAGGCCGGGCAAGCCGGCATGGCAAGGCGTTCCTCCAGACCTATCATCCCGACCATCCGGTAATGAAAGCAATGGTCAGTGGCGACCGAGAGGCCTTCTATGCGCAGGAACTGCTGGCGCGCGAGGCGGGGGGCATGCCGCCCTTCGGTCGCCTGGCGGCGTTGATCGTCTCGGCCAATAGCCAGCAGACGGCCATGGGCCATGCAAGGCTGCTGCTCTCGGCCGCGCCCATGGCGGAGGGGGTGCGGCTGTTCGGGCCGGCCGATGCGCCCATCGCCATGATCCGGGGACGCCATCGCGTACGGCTGTTGGCCCAGTCGGGCAAGGATTTCGACCTTTCGGGCTATATGCGCTTCTGGCTTGCAGGCGCGGAGAAGCCCAGGGGCGATCTCAAGGTGCAAGTGGATATCGATCCGATGAGTTTCATGTAGGATTTGCCCCCGGTCACGTCGCAGCGCCTGCGACACTTTCGACATGATTGAATCCCCCTTGGGAGCCTTGCATGGCCGGCTTGGCCTGTGTTAGAGCGGGCGCGACTTTTAGAGGGGTCCGGCTCGCGGCCCGTTTCCGAGCACGTCCAAGCGTTCAAAACCCGCCCGGGTTCCGGTCAACGGAATCAACAAGAGGGCCGGACAAAAGAGGGTGAAGCGGCATTGGCAGCGCAGAATTCAGTGCTTACCCAGATTGCGCGGCCATATGCGTCGGCGCTGTTCGATCTTGCCCAGGGCGAGAACCAGTTGGCCCAGGTGGAAACCGGGCTCTCCGACATCTCCCGGCTGATCGGTGAAAGTGACGATTTCTCGCGCTATCTCCGTTCCCCGGTTATCTCGGGCGACGTCAAGGCATCCGCCCTTGATGCCATCCTGAGCAAGGCCAAGGTCAATCCGCTGGTGGCCAATTTCCTGCGCCTTGTGGCCAGGAACGGACGCCTGTTCGCCCTTGACGCCATTATCGCCGTATTCCGTGAGCTGGCCGCCGCCGCCCGCGGTGAAGCAACGGCCGATGTCACCTCGGCTGCCCCGCTGACCGATGCGCAGGCCAAATCGCTGGCCGAGACGCTCAAGGCCAAGCTGGGCAAGACCGTGACACTCAACCAGTTCGTTGATCCCTCGCTGATCGGTGGCCTTCAGGTGAAGGTCGGCAGCCAGATGATCGACTCATCCCTCAAGACAAAACTCGCTGCGATGAAGATCGCCATGAAAGAGGTCGGATAATGGACATCAAAGCCGCGGAAATTTCTGCGATCCTCAAGGACCAGATCAAGAATTTCGGCCAGGAAGCCCAGGTTTCCGAAGTTGGTCAGGTGCTCTCCGTCGGTGACGGTATTGCCCGTGTCTATGGCCTCGACAATGTGCAGGCCGGCGAGCTCGTCGAGTTCCCGGGCGGCGTTCGGGGCATGGCGCTGAACCTTGAGTCGGACAATGTCGGCGTCGTGATCTTCGGCAATGACCGCGCCATCAAGGAAGGCGATGTGGTCAAGCGGACCGGCGCCATCGTGGATACCCCGGTTGGTCCGGGCCTGCTCGGCCGCGTGGTCGATGGCCTGGGCAATCCGATCGACGGCAAGGGTCCGATCGAACATACCGAGCGCCGTCGCGTCGACGTCAAGGCCCCGGGCATCCTGCCGCGCAAGTCGGTGCATGAGCCGATGTCGACTGGCCTCAAGGCCATCGACGCGCTGATCCCGATCGGCCGTGGCCAGCGCGAGCTGATCATTGGCGACCGCCAGACCGGCAAGTCCGCCATCATTCTCGACACCTTCCTCAACCAGAAGCCGGCGCATGACGCCAATGCTTCGGACACCGACAAGCTCTACTGCATCTACGTTGCCGTGGGTCAGAAGCGCTCGACCGTGGCCCAGTTCGTGCGCCAGCTCGAAGAAGCCGGCGCGCTGCAGTATTCGGTGGTGATTGCTGCAACGGCCTCGGAAGCCGCGCCGCTCCAGTACATCGCGCCGTTCACCGGCTGCGCCATCGGCGAGTGGTTCCGCGACAATGGCAAGCATGCCGTGATCGCCTATGACGACCTGACCAAGCAGGCCGTTGCCTATCGCCAGCTGTCGCTGCTGCTGCGCCGCCCGCCGGGCCGCGAAGCCTATCCGGGCGACGTCTTCTACCTGCATAGCCGCCTGCTCGAGCGCGCCGCCAAGATGAATGAAGACCACGGTCTTGGTTCGCTGACCGCTCTGCCGGTTATCGAAACCCAGGCGAACGACGTGTCGGCCTACATTCCGACCAATGTGATCTCGATCACCGACGGCCAGATCTTCCTTGAAACGAACCTCTTCTTCCAGGGCATTCGTCCGGCCGTGAACGTCGGTCTGTCGGTGAGCCGCGTGGGCTCCTCGGCGCAGGTCAAGGCCATGAAGCAGGTCGCCGGTTCGCTCAAGGGCGAGCTGTCGCAGTATCGCGAAATGGCTGCCTTTGCCCAGTTCGGTTCGGACCTCGACGCTGCCACTCAGCGCCTGCTGAACCGTGGTGCGCGCCTGACCGAGCTGCTCAAGCAGCCGCAGTTCAGCCCGCTCAAGACCGAAGAACAGGTTGCGGTGATCTTTGCCGGCGCCAATGGCTATCTGGACTCGATCCCGGTTTCCAAGGTGGGTGATTTCGAAAAGACCGTGCTCGGCGCGATGCGCTCGAAATATTCGGCAATCCTCAACACCATCGCCACCGAGAAGGCCCTGAGCGACGACACCCGGGCCCAGCTCAAGTCGGCTCTTGACGAGATCAAGAAGACCTACGCGGCTTAAAGCCTGAAGGAGACGACAGGCCATGCCGTCGCTAAAGGACCTAAAGAACAGGATCGACTCGGTCAAATCGACCCAGAAGATCACCAAGGCCATGCAGATGGTCGCGGCGGCCAAGCTCCGTCGCGCCCAGGAAGCGGCCGAGGCCGCCCGCCCCTATGCCGAACGCATGGGCAAGGTGCTCGCTGCACTCGGCGCGGTCTATGACGGCCAGGAAAACGCTCCGGTGCTGCTGGGCGGCAACGGCAAGGACCAGGTGCATCTGCTGGTGGTTGCCACCGGCGAGCGCGGCCTGGCCGGCGGCTTCAATTCCTCGATCGCCCGCCTGGCGCGCGACCATGCCCAGAAGCTGATTGCCCAGGGCAAGACGGTCAAGCTGCTCACGGTGGGCCGCAAGGGCCATGACATCCTGCGCCGGCAATATCCGGAGCTGATCGTGGACACGTTCAACTTCCGTGACGTGCGCCAGGTCGGCTTCACCCAGGCCCAGCAGGTGGCTGACAAGGTGCTCTCGATGTTCGCCGCCGGTGAATTCGACGTTGCCACGCTCTACTTTGCCAAGTTCGGCTCGGTGATCAACCAGGTGCCGACGGCCCAGCAGATCATCCCGGCCAAGCTGGAAACGCCCAAGGGCGAAGGTGATGTCGCGGCCAACGCGGTGCCCTACGAATATGAGCCCAGCGAGGAAGCGATCGTTGAAGATCTGCTGCCGCGCAATATCTCGGTACAGGTGCTGCGTGCCCTGCTCGAAAACTCCGCCTCATTCTACGGTGCGCAGATGTCCGCCATGGACAATGCCACCCGCAATGCCGGCGAAATGATCAACAAGCTGCAGCTGAGCTATAACCGCCAGCGTCAGGCCCAGATCACCAAAGAACTCATCGAAATCATTTCGGGCGCGGAAGCGCTCTAACCCATCAGCGAGGACGAACAAATGGCAGAGAAGAAGGCCGGTCGCGTTTCGCAGGTCATTGGCGCCGTCGTTGACGTGGTGTTCGACGATCACCTGCCCGCCATCCTGAACGCGCTTGAAACCACCAATAATGGCCAGCGCCTGGTGCTGGAAGTGGCCCAGCATCTCGGTGAGAATGCTGTGCGCACCATCGCCATGGATACTACCGAAGGCCTGGTTCGCGGCACGGAAGTGACCGATACCGGCGCATCGATCTCGGTTCCCGTCGGCGACGAGACCCTGGGGCGCATCATGAACGTCATCGGCGAGCCGATCGACGAAGCCGGCCCGATCGGTGGCAGCGCCAAGCGCGAAATCCACCAGGAAGCGCCCGCTTTCATCGAGCAGTCCCCTGAGTCCGAAGTGCTGGTGACCGGCATCAAGGTGGTGGACCTGATCGCCCCCTATGCCCGTGGCGGCAAGATCGGCCTGTTCGGCGGCGCCGGCGTGGGCAAGACCGTGCTGATCCAGGAACTGATCAACAATGTCGCCAAGGCGCATGGTGGTTATTCGGTCTTTGCGGGCGTGGGCGAACGTACCCGCGAAGGCAATGACCTCTACCACGAAATGATCGAATCGGGCGTGAACAAGGACCCCAAGGAACATGGTGGTTCGGCCGCCGGCTCCAAGTGCGCCTTGGTGTTCGGCCAGATGAACGAGCCCCCGGGCGCCCGTGCCCGCGTGGCGCTGACCGGCCTGACCGTTGCAGAGAACTTCCGCGACAAGGGCCAGGACGTGCTGTTCTTCGTGGACAACATTTTCCGCTTCACCCAGGCCGGCGCCGAAATGTCGGCCCTGCTGGGTCGTATTCCTTCCGCTGTGGGTTACCAGCCGACGCTGTCGACCGACATGGGCGCGATGCAGGAACGCATCACCACCACAACCAAGGGCTCGATCACCTCGGTGCAGGCCGTGTACGTGCCCGCCGACGACTTGACCGACCCGGCCCCGGCCACCACCTTCGCGCACCTTGACGCGACGACCGTGCTGAACCGCGCGATCTCGGAAAAGGGCATCTATCCGGCCGTGGACCCGCTGGCCTCCAATTCGCGTATTCTTGACGCGAACGTTGTCGGCGAAGAACATTACGATACGGCTCGCGCGGTGCAGTCGATCCTGCAGAAGTACAAGGCGCTCCAGGATATCATCGCCATTCTGGGCATGGACGAGCTTTCCGAAGAGGACAAGCTGACCGTGGCCCGCGCCCGCAAGATCGAGCGCTTCATGAGCCAGCCCTTCGACGTGGCCGAAGTGT
>CBFGTF010000031.1:0-22588 GCA_965651655.1 uncultured Devosia sp. | reverse complement strand
AATGGCTCCGCGAGCTGGACTCGAACCAGCGACCATTCGATTAACAGTCGAACGCTCTACCAACTGAGCTATCGCGGAACACTTTCGTGCGCCCTCTTGGTGAAGGCGAGGTCCGTGTAACCAAACTGATCCGGTTTGCCAAGCCCCCAATGACGCGACATGTGAATAAGTTGTCACGGCGCTTCTTCGCGGGCCCGCTGCACCAGGCTCATCAGGTCGTCCAGTGTGTTTAGGTTGGCGAAGGGATCCGCGTCATGGGTGTCGGCCCAGTCAACCAATGGTGCGCCCAGCAACCGCA
The DNA here is from genome assembly GCA_965651655.1 of uncultured Devosia sp. Lineage (GTDB taxonomy): Bacteria > Pseudomonadota > Alphaproteobacteria > Rhizobiales > Devosiaceae > Devosia. The sequence goes on along the minus strand of CBFGTF010000031.1, from coordinate 22,290 downwards.
ACAGGCTTTTGGGGCTGGCATGCCCGTGGCCTTCCCGAGCCTGCCGCGGCAGTTCGGCAAGGGCCGAAAGGCGCCATGCTGCATTGGTCGGGTAGCCATTACCCCGCCACCCGGCCTGCACCGCCGAATGGTTCCCGGCAAGTGCACTGACGAGGCGCGACACATAGTCGAGGGGCAGGAAGGGCGTGTCCACCGCTATCGAGACCACGATAGTGTCAGGCTCGGCAATTTCGCTGAGATAGCGGGCAGCAGCCACCAGACCTGCCAGCGGTCCGGCCAGGTCCAGTTCGAGGTCGGGAAGGACAACACCGTAGCGGCTGAAGTTCTCCCCATCGCCACGGGTCGAGATCAACAGCGGTGGCTCGATCATGGCAAGGCGTCCGGCCACGCGCGCCAGCAGCGTTTCGCCCCCCACCCGCAGGTCGGCCTTGCGCACCAGCCCCAGCCGGGTCCCCGAGCCGCCCGCCAGGATCAGTCCGACGATGCTCACGCCGCCTTGCTCCGGCGTAGCAGAAGCAGCAGCGCAATACCTCCGACCAGTCCCCAGAACGGCGCGCCGACGCCAATGATGGTGATGCCCGATGCCGTGGCGACAAAGGTCAGGATGGCCGGCAGGCGCGTCTCCTCGTCAGCGAGGGCCGCAGCCAGTGCTGCGGCCAGGCTCGAGAACAGCGCCAATCCCGCAACAGCCTGGATCAGCAGGGGCGGTGAGGCGGCTATGAAGGCCGCCGCCAGGCTCGCGGTCAGTCCGAACAGGATATAGGTGGCCCCAGCGGCAATTGGCGCCGGCCAGCGTCGGTCCGGGTCCGGATGCGCTTCGGGGCCCGCACAGATGGCCGCGGTAATGGCAGCGAGATTGCTCGCTGGACCGCCAAAGACCGCTGTGGCGCCGCTGGCAAGACCGGTCATCACGAAGACCGGTGCCGGCCGCAACGAATAACCATTGCCCTTCATCACCGCGATGCCGGGCAGGTTCTGCGAGGCCATGGTGACGATATAGAGCGGCAGGGCGATGCGGATGATGGTGTCGAGCGAAAATTCCGGCATGACCGGCACAAGCATCGGCCAGGCTCCGTCAAAAGTGTTGGGGGGCAGGCTTGTGGTCGTCGCCAGCACGATGGCGGTGGTGATCACCGCCAGGGGCACGGCATAGCGGCGGGCGTAACGCAGCGCCAGCGCCCAGACACAGAGGATCGGCAATGTGTGCCAGGGCATTTCCCCCACAGCGGTGATCGGCGCCAGGCACAGCGTGAGCAGCATGCCGGCCAGCATGGCATTGGCGATGACTGCGGGGATGGCGGCAATGGCCCGGCCCAGCGGCGCAATTAACCCGGTCAGCACGATCAGGCCGGCGCAGACCAGAAAGGCTCCCGCCACTTCGGCAAAGCCCCCCGGCGGTTCCCCAACGGTCAGCAGGAACGCCACGCCCGGCGTGGTCCAGGCAAAGCTCACCGGAATTCTGGTCCGCCAGGCGACGACCATGTTGAGCAGGCCGATGGCGAGGCAGATCGAGAGCAGGCCCGATCCGGCCTGCTGGGGCGTCGCACCGGCAGCAGCAAGCGCGGCCAGAACCAGTGTGAACGTGCTGGCCGAGCCGACCACGGCCGCAAGCACACCGGCCAGGACGGGTTGGAAATAGTCCCGGCGAAGTGGGATATTGGCGTCAGCGGACATGGCGATTCCCGGATGAACTGTCAGGAAGCTAGTCGCTGCCGGCGGTCTGCGCTACCGCCCATTGCATCAGTACAGACGCAGCCTAGCCGCGCTTGCCCGATGGGCTGGGCCGCTTGAACTGGTCCGTCAGGGCCAGGAGGACCACCATGTGCAGCCGCTCGGGCGTCGAAGGGGGCTTGAGGCATTTCACCCGGGAGGAAACGGTGTAGCGCGCGCCGTCCCGTTCGCCGGTCGCGGTATAGAGCAGGTACTTGCTCGCCTCGTCATAATAGGCCGAGGTCACCTTGAAATGCATATCTAGTCCCGTACTTCACGGCGCAATGAAAGGGCGTGACACCTGCGCCTCTCTGCCGCGTTCGCAACACGGCCAGAGGCGCTTTTCAGAAAATTCACGGCCTGGCAATCAACCTATTGCATAAGCGATTGCCGTCCAATAGGTACTGGCGCCCAGAGGCCGCGTGGCGGAGTGGTTACGCAGCGGATTGCAAATCCGTGTATTCCGGTTCGATTCCGGACGCGGCCTCCATTTCCATTCCTGTTCATTGCGATTGCTCGGCTGGTGTCCTTTTTGGAACCCGCGAGGCCTTTCCGCGTTGTCTCTCTATCGGAACGCGATTGAAACATATCGAAGACCGACAAAAGAACCCCGAAGGCGAATAGCCTCCGGGGTCCTTTTGTTTGTGCGGTGATGGAACATCCCGGCGGATGCCACAGTTTCCCCGGTAACGCTCAACCAGGGAGAACATCCGTGACGCGCGAAAAATCGACACCGGCCCCGCTCGAAACCGATCACGGCGAGCAGCAGGACGACAATATCGACGAATTCGGCCATCGCCCTGACGGCACCGAGCAGGACCAGCCCGTCAACTCCGGGTCCAAACCCGATCGGCCGGCCGAAACTGGGGATAAATCTCAGACGCCGAAGCAATAATGCGGTAAAATTGTCGCGGCGCGCGTCTGGCTGTTGCCTTGCATGCAGGCTTGGGCATATTCACGTCCAGCATATGCCCTTTCCGGACCACAGACGTGCCCATTGCCGATTATTCGTCTGCCCGCAAGGCGATGGTGGACAATCAGATACACACCAGCTCGGTCACAGACCCAGCGCTATTGGCGTTGTTCCGCTCCCTGCCGCGCGAAATCTTCGTGCCGGCGGATCGGCGTGCCCTGGCCTATAGCGACGCAGCCCATCCATTGGGCAAGGGCCGGTTCCTGCCGGCTCCGGCCGTGTTTGCGCGCCTCGTGCAATTGGCCGAGATTGCCAACACCGATAGGGTGCTCGACTACGCGCCGGGGACCGGATATTCGGTCGCCATCCTTGCCGGCCTGGCGCGGGAAGTGGTCGGCCTCGAGCCCGACGCTGAGATGGCAGCGCTCGCGCAATCCAATCTCACCGCTCTCGGCATCAGCGCCGCCACCATCGTCAATGCGGATTTCCGGGCAGGCGATCTTAAGACATTTGATGTCATTATCGTCGAGGGGGCAATCGATCGGGCCCCGGACGAACTGCTCAAAATGCTATGCTTGGGTGGCCGGCTGGTCTGTCTGGTACGCCGGGGCCCTGTTGGCATCGCGACAGTCCATACCAGGGCGGCGGAAGGTGTGATCACACGGACATGGTTCAATGCCACCTTGCCGCCACTTGCGTTGGCACCGGCGCCGGAGACCTTTGTGTTCTAGACTTGTGTTGCGTTCTGGTCACGCCGGAGCATGACGATGAGATTAAAGTTTGTTAGGGATTGCCTGGGTCGGTTGTGTACCCCATCTGCCGGGCATTAGAGTGCCGGGGTCTGGAGGCTGGTCTATGATGTATCGCGGAGTTCTCAGAGCAAGCGCGCTTGCTGTGCTGGTGGCATGCTCGTCTGCCGGCGCAGCCCATGCCCAGTCGATCACCCAGGCACTGACGGCCGCCTATGACCATGCACCTGATCTGCAATCGGCCCTCCTCAACGCCAAGGCGTCCGCCGAAAACATCGTGCAGGCCAAGTCGGCGGCGCTCCCGTCCATCAGCGCCTCCATTGGCGGCAGTGCGGGCTCCAGCCTTGTCGGCGGTAACTGGAACCCCAGTTCCTCGCTGACCACGGGGCTGTCCTACAACCAGACCATTTACGACAACAACCGCACAGCCGCACAGGTCGAAGCCGCGCGCGCTGCCGCCGAAGTTGCCGAATACCAGATCCGCAATGCGGAGCAGAATGTGCTCCTGCAAGTGGTTCAGGCCTATATGCAGGTCTTGAGCGGCCGCGAACTGCTCGCCCTGCGTCAGGAAAATATCAGTTTCTTCCAGGCGCAGTTGCAGTCTGCGCAGGATCGGCTCGACGTGGGCGAGGGCACCCGCATCGACGTGGCCCAGTCGCAGGCGCGTCTTGCTCAGGGGCAATCCGCGCTGCAGGCCGCCATCGGAAACCTGCGTTCCGCCGAGGCGACGTTCCAGCGTTTTGTCGGCCAGGCTCCACAAGGTCTCTCGACCGGCCACAATTTTGCGAACCTGCTTCCTGGCTCGATCGACTCGGCCATCGCCGAAGCAGAAATGGGTCACCCGGCTATCCTGCTGTCCAAGGCGTCCATTCGGGCGGCGCAGGCGGGTAGCGACGTAGCCCAGGCCGGCTTGTTCGGGGCCACAGCCAGTGTCTCGGGTCAGGTGTCGTCCCGCTGGACCGGTCCGTCCGGTGGTCTTACCGATGGCATCAGCGGCACGCTCGGCTTCCAGATCAGCATCCCCATCTATTCGGGCGGTCGCATGGGCTCAAGCGTCCGCCAGGCCAATCTGAACCAGATTAAGTCCGAGGTGGATGCCATGTCCGCCTATGACCAGATTCGTGAAGCCGTGATCGCGGCATGGACCGGTATTCAGAGCGCCGACGCACAGATCAGCGCTGCCCAGGCAGCCGTGTCGTCCAGCAATACCGTGCTCGACGGCGTCATCCAGGAGCGCGATCTCGGCACCGCCACGACACTCGACGTCCTGAACGCCCAGGCCGACCTGACCAGCGCCCGCGAGACCTTGATCAACGCCACCAGTGGCAAGACCATTGCCACCTTCTCGCTTCTGAGCGCGATCGGGCGCCTCACCGCCCGCGATCTGGGCCTGCCGGTCGAGATCAAGACCGCGGTGCCTTACACGCAGGCGGTCGAAGATGTGTGGCAGGAATTGCGCACAGTCGTCGAGTGACGGCCGCCAAATCCCAAATCTTGTGGCCGGGCTCGTCCCGGCCACAACTTTTCGTGGAAGACCACAAGTTCCGGGCTTGGGATGATTCCTAATTCTGCCCCATACGGCTAAGCTGTTCCTCACGAATCAGGCAGGGTAACTGCGGATACCCTTCCCAATCGGGCGCATGAGTAAGAGGCACTGATGAACAAGCCGGCACCCAAAGAACCGTCCATGGACGAAATCCTTTCGTCCATTCGACAGATCATCGCCGACGATGATGCTGCCGGGGTGCCGCGCCGACCGTCTGCCCAGAACGCCCCCGCTCCCATGCAGGCCGCTCCCGCGCGCCCGTTGAGCGAGCAGGATGATCGTGATCTGAGCGACATGCTGGACGATATCGAGCCCCTGGCTCTGTCGCCCTCTCAAATCGTGGAACAGGGCGACGATGTAGAGGGTTTCAGCTTCGACTCCATCCTGGCCGATACCGAGGCGCCAGATGCCGACGCTCCCGGCCTGGTCGAGGCAGAAGACGTTACCTTTGACGTCGACGACGACCTGCCCAGTTTTGATCCGGCTCCGGCGCGCGAAGCCGTTGCGCCAGCAGCACCTGAGCCCGATGCGGATCCGATGTTTACGGCCATGGCGGAGCCCGAGCCGGACCCGGCGCCGAGGACGAGTGCCGCGGCGTCCTTGCCCGACCCGACCCTGACCTCCGACATGGCCGATCAGCTGCTCGAACCGGCAACCCGCGCGGCTGTTCGCGGCTCCATCGGCAAGCTGTCCGCGCTGGGTATCGGCAATCCGAGCCTTACCATCGAGGCCATGATGCGCGACCTGCTGCGTCCAATGCTCAAGGAATGGCTCGACGAAAACCTGCCGTCCGTGGTCGAACGCATGGTGGAAAAGGAAATCTCCCGCGTTTCGCGCGGAGAATGACCCGGACCAGGCTGACCGGCCCGTCGATGGCCTGTTGACCCCGCACCCCGCATTTGCTTGAAGTCTGCCAACCTCTTTCCGGCCCGCCAAGGTCTCGCCTGGCGGGTCGCTGTTGTTGCGAGTGACGTGATGCTAGAAAAGACCTATGAGCCCGCCGCCGTCGAGAGCCGCATCTATGATGCCTGGCTCGACGCCAATGCCTTCGCGGCCGGGGCAGGGGCAAAACCCGGCGCTGAAACCTTCACCATCGTCATTCCGCCGCCCAATGTCACCGGTTCGCTCCATATCGGGCATGCGCTGAACAATACCGTCCAGGACATCCTGGTCCGCTTCAACCGCATGCTGAAAAAGGATGTGCTCTGGCAGCCCGGCACGGACCATGCCGGTATCGCCACCCAGATGATCGTCGAGCGCCAACTGGCTGAAAAGCAGATGGATCGCCGCACGATGGGCCGCGACGCTTTCATCGAGCGCGTCTGGGAATGGAAGGCCGAAAGCGGCGGCACCATCATGAACCAGCTGAAGCGCCTCGGCGCGTCGGCCGATTTCAGCCGCGAAAAGTTCACCATGGGTGAGCGCGGCCAGGCCGATGACCAGATGGTCCGTGCCGTCACCAAGGTCTTTGTCGAGCTGCACAAGCGTGGCCTCATTTACCGCGCCAAGCGCCTTGTGAACTGGCATCCGGGCCTTGAAACCGCCATTTCCGATCTCGAAGTCGAGAACATCGAGGTCAAGGGCCACATGTGGCACCTGCGCTATCCGTTGGCTGATGGCGTAACCTATCAGTTCCCGATCTTGGACGAAGAGGGCAAGGTCACGGGTCACGAAACCCGCGACTACATCATCGTCGCCACCACGCGTCCCGAAACCATGCTGGGGGACGTTGCCGTCGCCGTGCACCCCGATGACGAGCGCTATGCCGGCCTAGTCGGCAAGTTCGTTGAACTGCCGCTGGTTGGCCGCCGCATTCCGGTGGTTGCCGATGACTATGCCGATCCGACCCTCGGCACCGGCGCGGTGAAAATCACCCCGGCCCACGATTTCAACGATTTTGAGGTCGGTATGCGTGCCGGCGTCGAGCCGATCAACGTCTTCACCACGCGCGGCGCCATCATCGATGCCGATTTCATTCCCGCGAAATATCGCGGCATGGACCGTTTCGAAGCGCGCAAGGCCATCGTTGCGGACCTGACGGCCCTTGCCGAGGAAAGCACCACGCGTGGCCTCGACCATATCGAAGACAAGAAGATCATGGTGCCTCATGACGAGAAGTCCAAGCTCGTCGTCATCGAACCCTTCCTGACCGATCAATGGTGGGTCAAGGCCGACGTGCTGGCCCAGCCGGCGCTCGCTTCCGTGCGCGAGGGCCGCACCAAATTCGTGCCCCAGCAGTACGAAAACACCTATTTCGCCTGGCTCGAGAACATCAAGCCCTGGTGCATTTCGCGCCAACTCTGGTGGGGCCACCAGATCCCGGCCTGGTACGGTCCGGACAATGAGGCGTTTGTTGCCTATGACGAAGCCGAGGCCAAGGCGCTGGCTGAGAAGCACTTTGGCAAGCCTGTCGAACTCACCCGTGATCCCGACGTGCTCGACACTTGGTTCTCCTCCGCGCTCTGGCCGTTCTCGACCCTGGGCTGGCCCGACGAGACGCCAGAACTCAAGCGCTACTATCCCACCGACGTGCTGGTCACCGGCTTTGACATCATCTTCTTCTGGGTCGCCCGCATGATGATGATGGGCCTCGAATTCCTCAAGGAAGAGCCCTTCCACACCGTCTACATGCACGCCCTGGTCCGCGACGAAAAGGGCCAGAAGATGAGCAAGACCAAGGGGAACGTGATCGACCCATTGAAGCTCGTCGATGAATACGGCGCGGATGCCACCCGCTTTACGCTCGCCGCCATGGCCGCGCAGGGCCGCGACCTCAAGCTCGCGATCAGCCGCGTCGAAGGCTACCGCAACTTCGTCACCAAGCTCTGGAACGCCGCGCGGTTCCTCGAGATGAACGAGTGCCGCCGCGTCGAAGGCTATGATCCCGGGGCCAACACGCTGCCGCTCAATCGCTGGATCGTCGGCGCCACCGCGCGCGGCCTCGCCGCCGTCCGCGCCGGCATCGAGGACTACAAGTTCAACGAAGCCGCCAATAGCGCCTATGACTTCGTCTGGGGCACGTTCTGCGACTGGTATGTGGAATTCGCCAAGCCCGTCTTCATGGGCGAGGACGAGGCCGCCAAGGCCGAAACCCGCGCCACGGCTGCCTGGGCGCTGGACCAGATCCTCATCATGCTCCATCCCATGATGCCCTTTGTGACCGAGGAGCTCTGGGCCGAGACCGGCAAGTTCGGTCCGGCGCGGGAGGACATGCTGATCCTGACCGAATGGCCTGACCTGTCCGGCCTCGAAGACCCTGAAGCCGACGCCGAACTGGCCTGGCTGGTGGACGTCATCTCCAACATCCGTTCGGTGCGCGCCGAGATGAACGTGCCGGCCAGCGCCAAGCTGCAGATGGTGGTCACCGGGGCAGGGGAGGAAACCCTGCGCCGTCTGGTCGCCGGCACTTCGCTGATCTCGCGTCTGGCGCGCCTTGAAGAAATCTCGCCGCGCAATGATGTGCCTGGCGAATCCGCGCAGTTCGTCGTGGGCGACGCCACCTTTGCCCTGCCATTGGCGGGCGTCATCGATATCGCGGCCGAAAAGACCCGCCTCGAAAAGGAAGTGACCAAGCTCGATGGCGAGGTCGCCCAGGTCGACAAGAAGCTGGGCAATGAGCAATTCGTCTCCAAGGCCCCCGAAGAGGTGATCGAGGAGCAAAAGGCCCGCCGCGACGCTGCCATCGAGCGGCGCGCGAAGATCCGGGAAGCACTCACCCGGTTGAGCTGATCAATGGCAAGGCCCGGCAGCGATGCCGGGCCTTGCCGCTTCCGGGCCGTTCAGATGCGCGCCTGCACTGCATGCAGACCCGCATAGACCCCACCTGTCGCCATCAGCGCGTCATGACTGCCTTCTTCGACGATCCCGTCTCGTGTGAGCACCAAGATCCGGTCGGCATGCCGCACGGTGGAGAGACGGTGGGCGATCACCAGGGTCGTGCGTCCCCGCGACAGGGCCAGCAGCGCCTGCTGCACGGCCCGTTCGCTCTCATTGTCGAGGGCACTCGTCGCCTCGTCGAAGATCAGGATGGGCGGGTTCTTGAGAAAGGCCCGGGCAATGGTCAGGCGCTGTTTCTGCCCGCCCGACAGCTTGACGCCGCGCTGACCGATATCAGTGTCATAGCCCTCCGGGAGTGCCTTGATGAACGCATGGGCATTGGCAGCCTTCGCAGCCTCCACCACATCGTTCTCAGAGGCGTCCGGCCGGCCATAGAGCAAGTTCTCCCGCACGGTCCCGCTGAACAGATAGACGTCCTGCTGCACCACCCCGATGCTGCGCCGCAACGATGCCAGGGTGATGTCGCGCACATCCTGTCCATCGATGCTGACTCTGCCGCCGAGCACGTCATAGAAGCGGGGTATCAGGCTGCACAAAGTGCTCTTGCCCACCCCCGAGGGCCCGACCAGCGCCACGAACTCGCCCGGCGCGATGTCGAGTGACACCTTGTCCAGAACTTTGGGCCCTTCAGCTTCGTAACAGAAACTGACTTTGGTGAACCCTATTGCGCCGCGGACTTTCTTGAGGGGCCGCGCGCCGGGGGTGTTCACGAGATCGGGTTGGACTTCGAGCAGTTCCATGGCTCGCACGAAGCCCGTGTAGCCTTCTTGCCAGAGCCGGATGAAGTTGTCGAAGCGCTTGATGGGGTCCAGCAACACCCCCACGCAGAGCAGCAGGGTCAGCATGTCGGCTGCCGTGAGATCGGCACTCAGGATGCGCATGGCGCCGCCCACGATCACCACGATGGTGATCAACTGTCCGAAGCCCTCCATGCCGCTCCACAGCAGCGCCTCGCTGCGATAGCCGTCCTTTCGGGCCTGCAGGAACCTGCGGTTCTCGATCCCGAAGCGGTGCATTTCATGCACCTCGTTGGTAAAGGACTGGACCACCCGTATGCCGCCCAGGGCGTCCTCCACCCGCTCGTTGACGCCGGCAATCCGCTCCTTGCTGGTGCGCAGCGCCACATTCATGCGGCGGTTGAAGTACATCGCGTAACCAATTGCGAACGGGATCAGAAGCAGGACGCATAGTGCGATCACCGGGTCGATCCACGCGATCACCGCCATGGCGCCTGCAAACTTGAGCAGGCTGATCGCGAGGTCCTCGGGACCATGGTGGAACAGTTCACCGAGCCATAGCGAGTCATGACTGATCCGGCTCATCAATTGCCCGGTGCGCTGCCGGTCATAAAAGCTGAAGGTCAGCTTCTGGCAATGCGCGAATAGTTCCTCGCGCACCTGCGCCTCGATCCTGGCACCCATGGCATGGCCCTGGTAGTCGACGAAATAGGTCGCGAGGGCCTGGATGAGAAACACCAGGACCATGATGCCGCCAAGCACCAGCAACTGCCCCATGGCATCGGGCGCAGCGCGCAGTTCAGTGAGCCGCCCGACGATCAGGTTCGCGAGCAGGGGCAGGGTGATGGCCGTGCCCGCCACAAGGACGGCGCAGGCCAATACTGCGGCCAGCAGCGGCAGATGCGGCCGGTAATAGGATAGGAACCGCCCGACGCGGGCATGCGCCATGGACTGCGCGGCCGCGTCGGCCCCGGTGTTGGGAGCAAAAAGCCGGAAGAGGAGGCTAGGGCGTTTGGATGCGCGCTGTTCCCCTGGGGATGTTGGAGATGACATGATCAATTCTGTCCTGATGGATGTGCAGGTTGGTTTCAGCGGACAGGATCGTTTTCATCTCGGTCTCCCCGGACGGGTTTGGTCGATGCGCAGACTATGCTGATGCCCTGGCATGGTGGCAATGCCGACAAGCCTGTGGCCGGGGTTCTGTGACGATTCCGCAACAACGGCATCGATTCAATGCGTCGGCTGGCGGCATCAACGGTTTGGCGATGTTTCCCGCCACAATCTGACCCTAAAGCAGGTTGCATGGCATTCGGGGGCGGATGCTGGCACGGGTTCTGGACACGCTGATTGCGGTCGGTTCTGTGCGATCCGTTCCCCCGATTTCGAGACTGTCTGGCGGTCAAAACCCGCCTGAAATGGTGATGATGAGCGCTCAATTGCTGATTGCGATTGTTCTGGATCCGGTTCCGTCTGCCGCGCGCAGCCAGGGGCAGGAACTACCTTGTGATGGGTTGGGCTGAATGCGGTCACAAAGCGCATTTACGAAGTCTTCAGACATTGCTTTGCCCGGCCGCGTCATCCGGGCAAGATCATCATCGAACAAGGACGGTCGCCAAGCCGTCGGGGCGGAGCCAGTAGCTCCGGTTTCGCCCGCAGTAGCCGCCCATGGCCCCATGGGCGAAAGGAGTATCATGCGCATCTCCAGGGACAATTCCCTTGCCTGCGCTGCGTCAGGATTGTTGATAGCCCTGCTGGCGACGACCACGGCTCACGCCCAGACAGCCGCTGATGCCGCATTCGATTTCGCCCGGACCCTTGATGGCACGGGTTCCATCGTGTCCAGCGACACCTATCTCTCCGCCCTCGAAAGCGACGCAGCCGCCGGCCGGCCGCTGGCGCTCTGGCAGCTCGGCACCATGTACGAGAATGGCGAAGGCGTGGACAAGGACCCGGTCAAGGCCTTCGGCTATTTCGCCCAGATCGCCAATCAGCATGCCGATACCGCCCCGCGCGGCCTGGAGGCCGATATTGTCGCCAGCTCTTTCGTCAAGCTGGGTGACTATTTCCGCCTCGGCGTGCCCGAGGCCGGCGTGACCCAGAATCCCGCCGAATACCACCGCATGCTCATGCACGCCGCCACCTATTTCGGCGATGCCGAAGCGCAATATCGCATCGGCATGCTTTATCAGCATGAGGATGGGCTGGGCGTCAGCCCCATGCTCTCTGCCCGCTGGCTGCAATCGGCCGCCCACAAGGGCCATTGCCTGGCGCAGGCTGAACTTGGCAATTTGCTGTTCAACGGCATGGACGCCTATGACCCCCGGCCCGCCGAGGGGCTGATGTGGCTCAACCTGGCCCAGGGCACCTGCCTAGGCAGCAGCGACATGACTGTCGCCGGCGAACTGCTCAACCGCGCCATGACCATAGCCACCCCGGAAGTCCAGGCCGCGGCAGTGGAGATGGCCAATTCCGGCGTGGCGGTCAGCGCCGAGTTCTAGCCGGCGCTAGAGCGTTTCCAGCAAAAGTGGGCACGGTTTTGCGGTTCGGACCCGAAGGGCCGCGTCAGCGAAACGCGACAGAACAAGCGCCTGGAGCATTTCAGCGTTTCGACGAAACGGTGAAATGCTCTAGAAGCTGAACGCGCCTTCCACCGGCACGTGGTCGCTCGGCTTGTCCCAGCCGCGCACATCCTTGTGGATCACCACATCGTCCAGCCGGTCTGCCGCCTGCGGCGAGAGCATCAGGTGGTCGATGCGAATGCCGGCATTGCGGCGCCAGGCGCCCGCCTGGAAATCCCAGAACGTATAGGCTTCCTCGGCAGTGATGGCGCGCAGCGCATCGGTCATGCCCATGTTCTTGAGAATGCGGAATTTTTCGAGGCTCTCCGGCCGGTAGAGGGCATCGCCCCACCAGGCCTTGGGATCATGCGCATCCTCGGGCGCCGGTATCAGGTTGAAATCGCCCATCAGGATGAAGGGCTCTTCCAGTGTCAGGCGCTCCGCAACGAAACGATTGAGGCGATCCATCCATGCCAGCTTGTAGGGGAATTTTTCCGTATCCACCGGGTTACCGTTGGGCAGGTAGATATTGCAGACGCGGACAATGCCGCCCTCGACGGAAAACACGCCTTCAATCAGCCGCGCCTGCTCGTCCTCCGCATTGCCCGGCAGGCCCCGATGCACCTCGTCGAATGGGCGCTTCGAGAGGAGGGCGACACCATTCCAGCTCTTCTGCCCATGGGTTTCGACATTATAGCCCAGCGCCTCGATCTCGGCGCGTGGAAAGCCCTCGTCGACCGTCTTGATCTCCTGAAGGCCCACAATGTCGGGCTTTTCTTCCTCGAGCCAGCGCACCAGCAGTTCGAGCCGGGCCTTGATGCCATTGATGTTCCAGGTCGCGATGCGCAGGGCCATGATTGACGTCCTCAAGCAGGTTCGGAGTGAACGGCGCTCCGCAAGGCGCGGGGATAAGCCAGTTCGCCACCATAGAATGCCGTATTGCTGAGCGAAACCGCCGATACGCCTGTCGCCGGATCAAGCGACCAGACATGGCCGTATATGCCGCCCCAATTGTTGGCGCCGGCCGGCAGCGTCAGGTTCGCCCGAACCGGATCGACGACATAGCTTCCAAGGAGGCTGAAGCCCTGTCCGGGCTCCCGGTCGAATGTCATGTGGTTCTCAAGGGCCATCCGCGCCGTTTCGGGCTTCAAAATTGGGCCGCCATCCGCAACCAGGGCCATGAGAAAGCGCATGAAGTCCGGTGCCGTCATGGCCATGCCGCCGCCGCCCGACTGGAAGGCTTTTTCATTGAAGATGCGGCTGGGCGAAAAGGTCGTGGTGCCGCCCCAGGGATTGGGAGCGGGATGCGGGTCGGACATCGCCACCGGTGCGTCGGGGCCGTCGGCATAGGGCGTGGCAAGACGCGATCGGTCGGTGACGTGGAAAGCGCTGTCCCGCATGTCCAGGGGTTGGGTCACATAATGGGCGACTGCATCCGAGAGCCTGGCGCCATGCACCTTGGCGGCGACCCCGCCCAGGACATCGATGGCCATGGAATAGAGCCATGACGTGCCCGGCCGGTAGGCGAGGGGCTGTTCCGCCACCAGTTGCAGCACGTCGTCCAGACCGAGATCGGTATTGGTCAGGCCGGCGCTGATGCGAGGGTCCCTGGAATAATCATAGGTGAGCCCCGCCGTATGGGTCATCAACTGCCGCAGCGTGATGACAGCTTCCGAGCCATCGGCCAGACGCGGCCGGAAATAGGGCAGGTAAATGGTGACAGGGTCGTCTATGTCGAGCAGGCCCTGGTCCGACATGGCCAATATCGTTGCCGCGACGAGGGGCTTGGTCAGCGACGCTGCCCGGAAGATCGTGTCTTCCCGCATCGGTTTGCCGGATTCCCTGTCCGCCAGCCCCGCGGCGCGCCGATAGACGATGTCGCTCCCTTGCGCGACCATGACCACGGCTCCGACAAAACCCTTGTCGGAAATCCCCTTGTCGATGACGGCGTCGAGGGCTTTTGAGTCGACCATGCATTTTCCTCCCTTTGCCTCTATGTGCCGGGAGGGTGTGCATTAGGCAACCGTCCAATGCTGCCTAGACGGCAAAACTCGTTCCGCAGCCGCAGGATGCGACAGCATTGGGATTCTTGATCTGGAACGACTGCCCGATCAGGTCGTCGACAAAGTCGATCTCCGCGCCGCCCATGAATTCCAGGCTGAGCGCGTCGATCAGCACAATCGCATCGCCTTTCTGCAGCACCAGATCGTCCTCGCCGGGCGTCTCCTGAACCAGATTGTATTCGTACTGAAAGCCGGAGCAGCCACCGCCAGCCACCGAAATGCGCAGCACCGTTCCGGGTGCTTCTTTGCCCAGAACGCGCGACACGCGCTTGGCGGCGCGGTCCGAAAGGGTTACGGCAGGTGTGTCGGCAAGGGCGGCGGCGGCCATGGAATATCCCGGATCGGTCGTAATGTCATAACGCTGTCGCTAAGATAGGCGCTCTGAGCGCGGTTGCAAAGGCCCGGACCAGATCAGATGAATGACACCGCTCCCTATGCCAGCAAGCCCGACCAGACCCGTGGCCGGCTGTTTGGCACCGGGCCGAGCCCGACACGTTCGGAATTCCAGCGCGATCGCGACCGGATCATCCATTCCACGGCCTTCCGCCGCTTGCAGCACAAGACCCAGGTCTTCCTGTCCCATGAGGGGCGGCACTTTCGCAATCGGCTGACCCATACGCTCGAAGTCAGCCAGATCGCCCGTTCCATTGCGCGCGCCCTGTGTCTGGACGAGGACCTGGCCGAAGCGGTCGCTTTGAGCCACGATCTGGGACACACGCCCTTTGGCCATGCTGGGGAGCGGGCCCTTCACCGCGCCATGGCCCCCTATGGCGGCTTCGACCACAATGTGCAGGCCCTGCGGGTCGTGACCCTGCTGGAAAACCGCTATGCCGAGCATGACGGGCTCAACCTGACCTGGGAAACGCTTGAAGGCATCCTCAAGCACAATGGCCCTCTGCTCGACGCCGATGGAAGGCCATATGGACGATATGCCGAGGAGGGACTGCCGAACGGGCTCGATGAAATTCCGGCGCCCGCCGACCTGCGGCTCGGCAGCCATGCCAGCCTGGAGGCCCAGGTCGCTGCGGTGGCTGACGACATTGCCTACAATGCCCATGACATAGACGATGCCCTGCGCGCCGGCCTGGTGGTTCTCGACGATTTCCGCGATGTGCCCATGGCCGGGCCTATCGTTTCGGAAGTGCTCGGCCGCTATCCCGCCATTGCCCCGAAGCGGCAGGCGCATGAGGTGCAGCGGCGCATGATCACCCGCGCCGTCGAGGACGTAATCGCCACCAGCGCGGCCAATATAGCCACCGCCGGCGTCACCTCGGCCGAGGATGTGCGCCTGGCAGGCCGGACCCTTGTCGGCTTTTCCCCGGCGACCACCGGGATCGAGAAGGGGCTCAAGTCCTTCCTGTTTGCCCGGGTCTATCGCCACGAGGCGGTCATGGCCCCGGTGCGCGAAAGCGAGGCGGTGATCGAGCGCCTATTTGCCGCCTATATGGCCGATGCTGACATGCCGGGGCGCTGGGGCGAGGCGGCGCGCGATCGCTCGGCATCGGACCGGGCCCGCATCGTGGCCGACTTCATTGCCGGCATGACCGATATATACGCGGTCGACGAACACCAGCGCCTGTTTGACGCTCGACCGGATTTCCGTTAACCCGGCCAGATATCGGAGAGGCACATGTCTCCCCTCCACCCTCAGGTCCGTCCTCGGGCTTGACCCGAGGACCTCTCGCAGCACCGCGGAAGCGGCGGCTGGCCCTAGGGTCAGGCCCGAGGGCGGAACAGTGGTTGTGGATACATGACCTTCCCCCACAACAGGATACTTGGTCTTTAAACCATGGATATTTTCGCGCTTTTCACCACTCGGGTCATCGAGGCCCTGCGTGCCGACTACCCTGAGCTCGCCCATGAGCTGCTTGCGCGCGTTGTGGTGGAACCGCCGCGAGACCCTGCCCATGGTGACCTCAGCACCAATGCGGCGATGGTCGTGGCCAAGCCGCTGGGCAAGAACCCGCGCGAGGTTGCTGCGGGCCTGGTGGAGCGCTTCAAGTCGGCGCCCGACGTGGTCGCGGTCGATGTTGCCGGACCCGGCTTCATCAATTTCCGCCTGTCCGATGCCATTTGGCACCAGGTTCTCAGGGCCGTAGGCGCGCAGGGCGCCAATTACGGTCGCACCGATCTGGGCAAGGGCGAGCGGGTCAATGTCGAATATGTTTCGGCCAATCCCACCGGCCCGATGCATGTGGGGCACACGCGCGGCGCCGTCTTCGGCGATGCGCTGGCATCGCTCATGGCCTGGTCGGGCTATGATGTGACGCGCGAATTCTACATCAACGACACCGGCGGGCAGACCATCATCCTGGGCCAGTCCGCGCTGCTGCGCTACCGCGAGGCGCTGGGCGAAACCATCGAGATCCCCTCCGGCTTCTATCCCGGCGACTATCTCATCCCCGTCGGGGAGGAACTGGCCGCCGAATATGGCAGGACGCTGCTCGACATGCCCGAGCAGGAGGCCGTCCTCATCGCCCGTGAGAAGGCGCTGGCTGCCATGATGGAGCTGATCAAGGCCGATCTGGCCCAGCTCAATATCCATCACGACGTCTTCTTTTCCGAGCGCACCCTGCATGGGGCCGATGGCGACATCCAGTCCACCCTGGCCTGGCTGCGCGAGGAGGGCATGGTCTATGAGGGCCGGCTCGAAGCGCCCAAGGGCAAGACGCCGGAGGAATGGGAAGACCGCGAACAGACCCTGTTCCGCGCCAAGGATTATGGCGACGACACCGACCGGGCGCTGATCAAGTCCGACGGGTCCTATACCTATTTTGCCGCCGACATCGCCTATCACCGGAACAAATACCTGCGCGGCTTCAAGCACATGGTCAATGTGCTCGGCGCCGACCATTCGGGCTATGTCAAGCGGTTGCAGGCGGCCGTGAAGGCGGTCTCGCACGGCGAGGCCGACATTGACGTGCGCATCTGCCAGCTGGTGCGCCTGCTCAAGAACGGCGAGCCGTTCAAGATGTCCAAGCGGTCGGGGGATCTCGTCACCCTTGCCGATGTCGTCGACGAGGTCGGGGCCGATGCCACGCGCTTCATGCTCCTGTTCCGGCGCAATGACGCGTCGATGGATTTCGATTTTGCGCTGGTCAAGGAACAGACCCGCGACAATCCGGTCTTCTATGTGCAGTATGCCCATGCACGCGCCTGCTCGATCTTCCGCACCGCGCAGCGCGACCTGCCGGACCTTGATATTTCGCCTGCTGCGCTGGCCGCAGCCGAGGTCGAAGCACTTGGCAGTGCAGCAGATATCGAGCTGATCCGGTTGCTGGGCGCCTGGCCCCGGACCGTGGCCGCCGCAGCCCTGGCCCACGAGCCGCACCGCATTGCCTTCTATGTGCATGAACTTGCCGGGGCCTTGCATGGCTTCTGGGCAAAGGGCAAGGATGATCCGCAGTTACGATTTGTTAACCTTTCGGACCCGAAGTTGACGCTAGCGCGACTCGCACTCGTCGATGCCGTTCGTCAGGTAATTCGCAACGGCCTGGGGATTTTGGGGGTCTCGGCGCCCGAGGAGCTTTCATAATTCGGGCGCAATAGTGTGAACACTCGCGGCCAAGTCCTTGATTGGACTATCCGCATTCTCAGGGGCGCTGCGACATGACGTCAGCGAAACCGCAAGCGATGGCCGCACAGACCGAAGCACCGGACGACCTTATTGCCGAACTGGCGCGCCTGATGGCGGATGACGCCCGGGTGGTCCAGCCAGCGGCCAATGAACAGCGCACGCCGGTCCGTATCCCGGGCGACGTGCCTGCCGTGCCCGTGCCCCGGTTCGACTTTTCGGCATCGGCCAATCTGGCGTCGAACAAGGCGCCTGCTTCCCCCGTGCGCATCCCCGGAGAGGGTGCCCCAAGCCCCGAAGCGGTTGAACCTTTCGCGTTCAAGTTCGACATCTCACCTTCGGCCCAGCCCGAACCGGCTTCCCCGCCTGTCGCCAGCGCGCCGGCCACCAGCCTGCCGCTGCCCGCCGCCAGCGTCCGGATCGAACCGCAGCCGGCACAGGAGGCCGGAGAGCTCGATCAGGACAGCCTGGCCGATCTCATTGCTGCTGAACTGGCCGCTGATCTTGGCCAGGACCGCGCCTCGGCTGAGCCCGCGGCGGCGTCCGCGGAACCGGTCGAGCCTGCGGCGGCGCCCGACAAGTTCGGCGTACCGCCCGTTTTTGGGCTCGGTTCCTCCCAACCCTCGCACGAACCAGCCATTTCCCGGCCTGAGCCCGAACCTGCCCGGGCACCAGTCCCGGAAGCAAAGGCACCCGATCGCGCCTCCGGTCGTGATACCGGTGCGACTGATCCTCTCGACGAGATCGAGCGGCTTGTTGGCCCCGCGGTGCGGATGAACCTTGCCAATGCGTCGCCAACGCCCACCCCTGCATTGCGCAGCCTGGCCACGCCGGTTGCCGCTGAACCAGTGGTCCCCGAACGCGAGCACCCTCAGGCGACACCGCCTGCGCCGCCTCGGGAACCGGTGGTCGATGTAAGTTCTGTCGACGAAGCCATTCTGGCCGCAGCTGCGGCTACGGGCGCCCATGTGGAATGGGTCAATGAGGGCGCCGGTCCGGCGGAGGTCGATACAGACACCGTGGAATCGACCATGGCCCCGGCGCGTGCCGCGGGCTTTGCGATGAACCGCGCACTTGTCGGGCCGCTTGTCGCCATTGGCCTGCTGGTCGTTGCCGGCCTGGGGCTCTATTGGGTTCTGGGGCAGGGTGGCGGCAGCACCGGTCCGGCACCGCTCCTGGTTGCCGACACCACGCCCACCAAGGAAGTACCCGAGGTCGATACCACGGCCGCGGCCCCGCAATCGGTGGTCTTCAACGAAATCTCCGGTGCCGGGGCTGCTGCCGAAGAACAGATCGTCTCGCGTGACCAGGCCGATACCGAGGCAGTCGTGGCAGCCAACAGCGCCATGTCCGGTTCCGGCGTCATTGCCGATGTCACCGGCGGCGATGTCGATCCCAATCAGGATGGGCTGGTCAACCGCAAGGTACGCACGGTGACCGTGCGTCCCGATGGCACCATAGTCAGCGGTGAAGACAGCCTGGCCGGTTCCGCCATCCTGCCGGTGGACCGCCCCAATGTGCCCGAAGTTCCCGGCGCCGACTTTTCGACCCCCGAGCTGATTGCCAGCGCCACGCCGGACAGCGAAGCAGCGGCCCTTGCCGCGACGCCGGAAGCCACCGCAGCCCCCGCCGTGACGCCCGCCGAGCCAGGCGCTGTCATCCCGGTCATCGATGCAACCGGGGCGCCGGTTGCGGGCCGCACCGTCACCATGCCGATGCAGCGCCCTTCTGATTTCTCGGCTGCCGCCGCTTCGGCCATTGCCAACGCGAACACGGCCCCCACGGCACCTGCCGCGACGAACCCCGCAGCCGCGGTCCCGGCCATCGCCGCGCCGGCGCAGCAGGCGGCCGCCACGAGTTCCACTGGCTCGGCTCCGGCCTATGTCCAGCTGGCCTCGCAGCGCAGCGAGGATGCCGCCCGGCAGTCGGCCCAGGCCATTGCCACCCGCTATGGCCTGCTGTTCAGCGGCGCCAGCCCCGAGATACTGCGCGTGGACCTGGGTGAACGCGGCGTCTATTACCGCGTCGTGGTCCCGGCCAGCTCGCGTGATGGCGCGGCCAATATCTGCGTCAACGTCAAGGCAGCGGGCGGCGATTGCCTCCTGCTCTAGCCGCGCCAGTCCCGATCCTTGACGCTGGCGCCGCCAACGGCCAAGGATGGGGCATGACGGCCTTTCCGACTGACGGCAGATGACAAGCGCTGAAACCAACTGGTTCGACACGCCGGCGCCACCGCCTGCCGATGAGGTCCTGCGCGTCGATGTCGACGGCTATGAAGGTCCGCTCGACCTGCTGCTCGACCTGGTGCGGCGCCAGAAGGTCGACCTCTCCGCCATTTCCGTCCTGGCGCTGGCCGAGCAATATCTGGCCTTCATCGAAACCCTGCGCGAGCGCCGCATCGAAATTGCCGCGGATTATCTGGTGATGGCGGCCTGGCTGGCCTACCTCAAGAGTCGGCTGATGGTCCCTCAGGCGCCCGGCGATGACGAGCCGAGCGGCGAAATGCTGGCCGCCATGCTGCAATTCCGCCTCAAGCGCCTCGAAGCCATGCGCACCGCCGCCAGCCGGCTGATGAACCGTCCGCGCCTGGGCTTCCAGATCTATGCCCGCGGCGCCCCCGAGCCAATGGAGATCGCCCGTCGCGCCATCTGGGAGGCCAGTCTCTACGATCTGCTCAAGGCCTATTCGAGCCAGCGTGAGCGCGGCATCACCATCGATTACGCGCCGCGCCTGCGCAGCGTCTGGTCCTTGCAGGATGCGCGCGACATCCTCCAGCGGCTGATCGGGGAGAGCCAGGAGTGGGTTTCCCTCGATACCTATCTGGTCGACTATCTCGCCAGCCCCGCCGAGCGCGCCACCGTGCGGGCCTCCAGTTTCGCTTCCAGCCTCGAACTGGTGCGCCAGGGGGAAATCGACATTCGCCAGACCGAGACCTTCGGGCCCCTGTTCATGCGCCGCCGCCGGGGTGACAATCCGTGAGTAGCGGCGAGATGGATGATGAAACCGGCGACGTCCTGCGCCGCCATCTGCGCATCCTTGAGGCGCTGCTTTTCGCCTCGGCCCAACCGCTGCGGGCGGCAGACATGGCCCCCTATCTGGGCGAGGGCGTCGATATTGCGGGGCTCCTGGTGACCTTGCAGGCCCAATATGCCGGACGCGGGGTCAATCTGGTGCAGCGCGGCGAGGGTTGGGCGTTTCGCACCGCCGAGGATCTTGGCTTCCTGCTGCGGCGCGAGGAGCATGAGACCCGTCCGCTGTCCCGCGCAGCACTCGAAACCCTTTCCATCATCGCCTATCACCAGCCGGCCACCCGCGCCGAAATCGAAGAGGTGCGCGGCGTCGCCACCGGCAAGGGCACGCTGGACCTGCTGATGGAAGCCGGCTGGGTGCGCATGCGCGGCCGCCGCCGCACACCGGGCCGCCCGGTCACCTATGGCACCACCGATGCCTTTCTCGACCATTTCGGGCTCGAGGCGCTCGCTGACCTGCCGGGTCTGGATGAGCTGAAAGGAGCGGGGCTCCTCTCCGGCCGCCTGCCGCCCGAATTGCAGATTCCTCTGCCCTTTGATGGCGCCCTGCGGGACGATGAAGATCCGCTCGATCCTTCCGATCCTGGCGATGCCGAGCCCGAAGATGAGGAAACCTGACATTTCCGCAGCCATTTTCCCGCCCGGGAAGGAACACGTTCTTGTGTTTGAGCGCGATTAAACCTATTTCTCGGTCTATCTATAGCGCGTAAAGCGTATCTGAGTTTTAGGGAGACTATCCATGCACGCGCCGTCTATCTGGGGCATCCTCGTTGTTGCCGTTGTCGTTATCCTGCTCTTTGGTCGCGGGAAGATCTCCGGCATGATGGGTGAAGTGGCCTCCGGCATCAAAGCCTTCCAGAAGGGGATGAAGGACGACGACAAGCCGGCTGAGCGCATCAACACGACGGCCGAAGTTGAGGCCCGCGAAGTGGACAAGAGCAAGGACGCCTGAGCGCGTTCTCAGGTCCTGACCACGACATGCGGCTCGGTGCCGTTCGGAGAATAAATCCATGCTCGGCCTAGGCTGGACAGAGATGCTGGTGATTGGCGTCGTTGCGCTGATCTTCATCGGCCCCAAGGACCTGCCCGTGGTCATGGGCCGGATTGGCAAGGTCATCGGGCAGGTGCAGCGCATGGGGCGCGAGTTTCAGCGCGAGATCAACAAGACCACCGGTCTTGATGAAGTGCGCAACCTGCGCAGCTCCATCACCTCGCCGTTGAAAAAGACCGCCGACGAAATCCGCAAGGAATTCAATTCCATCGGCACGGATGGCCAGGCCAAGCCCAGCGGCGCGCTCAAGCCCACCGATCCCGATACCGAAAGCGTCGTAGAGGCCATCCAGCAGCAGGCCGGAATGGCGCCCGCCAAGAAGTCCAGCACGGAGCTGGCTGCCGAATATGGTTTTGGCGCCAACAAGACCGAGCCGGTAAAGGCCGCGCGCAGATCGACCAAGCCCCCCACCTACGCCGATACCGAGACCGCCAAGGCGGCCGCAGCCAAGGCCGAAGCAGAAAAGGCCGCAGCTGCAAAGGCCGAGGCTGCCAAGCCCAAAAAGGCTGCCGCCAGGAAGCCG
>CBFGTF010000030.1:0-22638 GCA_965651655.1 uncultured Devosia sp. | reverse complement strand
TATTGTGCGCTGCCAGGAGGGCATTGACCTCGGGATTGTCGAAGCTGGGATGACGCGGTTCGATGGCATGGCGGATGAGGCCGACTTGGCTGGCATCGAGGAAAGGCTCGACCTTGGCCCTGTCGGCCCTGCCGGCGAGCGCCAGATAGGCGTGGATGTCCCTGGGCAGAAGCTCCAGGAAGGCGGCGAAGCTGACGGGGTCATAGGCAAGGTTGGGCGGCAATTGCCAGATGAAGGGTCCGAGCCGTGTCCCCATGGCCAGGGGGCCGGAGGCGAAAAAATTGGCCAGTGGCTCGACGCAATTCTTCAACCGCTTGATGTGAGTGACCAATTGCGGGCCCTTGACCGAAAACTGGAATCCGTCCGGCGCTTCGGCGGCCCAGCGGGCAAAGCTGGCCGGCTTCTGGTTGGCGCGGAAGGTGGCGTTGATCTCGATACTGGTAAGGCGGCTGGCGGCGTAGGCCAGTTCCTTTTTCTGCACCAGGCCGGCGGGGAAAAAGGTGCCGCGCCAGGGTTCGTAGACCCAGCCTGCGGTTCCGGTCCTGACTGTTCCGCTCTTGGTCATGAAGCCCTCCGATGGGCGCCAGCTTGGCCGCAGCGGGCGGGCTTGGCAATGGTCGAACCCCGCTTGCCATCGCATTCGCTGGCTCTGTCGGGCTGGTAATCTTTTTTTGCCGCATTTGGGTGCATGGTGAACGCGAAGTTGCAAAGGGCCTTTCGCTTGCGTCGCACCACCATCGTTTCCGTGACTGCCGCCATGCTGATTGGCCTCAACCCGGCGGCCGCGCTGGCCTGCGATGCCCTGCGCCTGGTGCCGGGCGGGGTGGTTACCCAGGTCACCGATGGCGATACGGTCGTGCTTGATTCGGGGCTGGTGGTGCGCATGATCGGCACGCAGGCGCCCAAGCTGCCCTTGGGGCGGGAGGGGTTTGCCACCTGGCCGCTGGCGCCCGAGGCCAAGGCGGCGCTCGAAACTCTGGTGCTGAACAGGCAGGTCACGCTTGGCTATGGCGGCGAGGAGGTGGATCGCTATGAGCGGGCGCTGGCCCATGTGTTCGTCCAGGAGGGCGTTGATGAACGGGTCTGGGCGCAATTGCACATGGTGCAAAACGGGCTGGCGCGGGTCTATTCCTTCCCCGACAACCGGCAATGCCTTGATCAACTCTTTGCGGGTGAAGCCCAGGCACGTGCCGAGCGGCTTGGCATCTGGGCCGATCCCTATTACAGCGTGCTGGCGGCGGACCGCCCGGACGAAGTGCTGGGCAGGGCAGGACATTACGAGCTGGTGGAAGGCCGGGTTCTGCTGGCCGATCACTCCGGCTCGCGGGTCTATCTCAATTTCGGCCGGTTCTGGAAAGAAGACTTCACCGTGGTGATCGAAGCTGCGGCCCTGAGGTTGTTCGCCCGGGACGGGTTCGATCCGCTGACGCTGGACGGCGCGTTCATAAGAGTGCGCGGGTGGGTGGACGACCGGGATGGTCCACGCATCGAAGTCACGCATCCCGAGCAGATCGAGGTTCTGGCCAGGCGATGAGCGCGCGATTGGGCAAAAGGGCATTTCGGATCGGGGTTCTGGCCGTCAGCCTGCTGGCGTTGTCGGCCTGCACCTCGCTGACCGGCTCGGGCATCAATGTGGCGCGCACCGGCGACAACCGGGCACCCGCCGTCGTGCCCGAGGGGACCGATCCCGACGATGCCGTGCTCGGGCTGCGTGAGCATCCGCGCATCGTTGCCGCCTATGGCGGGGTCTATGAGGACCGGCCGGCCGAAATCATGGTGGCCCGGATCGTGGGGCGCCTGCTGGCTGCCGCCAACCAGCCCAATGCCAAGTTCCAGATCACCATTCTGGACACCTCCGAGGTCAATGCCTTTGCGCTGCCCGGCGGCTATATCTATGTCACACGTGGCATCCTGGCGCTGGCCTCCGATACCAGTGAACTGGCGGCGGTGCTGGCCCATGAGATCGCGCATGTGACGCTGCGCCATGCCCGCGCCCGCACCGACCGGACGCGCCAGACGCAGATCGTGGACCGGGTGA
This sequence comes from uncultured Devosia sp., assembly GCA_965651655.1. Taxonomy (GTDB): domain Bacteria; phylum Pseudomonadota; class Alphaproteobacteria; order Rhizobiales; family Devosiaceae; genus Devosia. The sequence goes on along the minus strand of CBFGTF010000030.1, from coordinate 20,600 downwards.
TCACCGGCATATTCGGGGGCGATACCTCGACCGATGCCACCGCCAACCGGACTCGCGAGCAGCTGGCCTCCTTCAGCCAGAACCAGGAACTGGATGCCGACAAGGAGGGGATCAAATTCGCCGGCAAAGCGGGATATGATCCGCAGGCTGCCGCCCGGTTCCTTGGCGTGATGAGCCGGTTTGCCGCCTTTTCGGCCGGCGCTGCCAGCGGCAACGAGGGGTTTCTGTCTTCCCATCCCTCGACACCGGCGCGCATCGAAACCGCCATGTCGACGGCGCGAAGCATGTTCGGGCCGACCGAAATCGGCGAATCCGACCGGGAGGCCTATCTCTCGGCCATATCGGGGCTCAGCTTTGGCGACAGCCCTGCCCAGGGCTCGATTGTGGGCCAGCGCTTCATCCACCCGGCCAGCAGGTTCACCTTCACCGTGCCGCAGGGCTATGCGTTGCAGACCTCGCAGAGCGCCGTGGTCGGGGTTGCAGGGGATGGCGAAGCCGTGCGCTTCGACAGTGCCCAGGTGCAGGAAAACATGTCGCTGACCGATTACCTGAAGTCCGGATGGATCGCCGGGCTCAAGGTCGACACGGTGGTGGCCCAGGAGCACAATGGCCTGGAAATGGCCTCGGGCCTGGCCCAGACGGACCAGTGGTTCTTCCGGGTGGCGGTGATGCGGCTCGATGGGGACGTTTATCGCTTCATTTTTGCCGCCAAGAGCGACAGTGACCGCTTCCGGCAGGGTGCGGAGGCGACTATCCAGAGTTTCCGCCAGACCAATGCGGCAGACCTGAGCCTGATCCGACAGCTGGCCATTCGGCTGGTGACCGCGCGGGCCGGTGACAGTGCCGACCGGCTGGCCCAGCAGATGGCCGACATTTCCGGCGCGCGGGAGCTGTTCTACATCCTCAACAATCTCTATCCGGGCGACCCCGTGGTGCCCGGGCAGCGCTACAAGCTGGTCGCGCGGCCCTGAGGCCAGCGTCGACTGGGCGGTTCAGAGGCCGTTGACGGCATTGTTGATGGCGCCGGTGGCGCCGGTCGTCCCCGAGCCGAACATGTTGGCGACACTGTCGCCCACCAGAGTGAAGCTGGCTACCAAGGCGACAGCGATCAATGCGCCGAGCAAGGCATATTCAATAGCGGTCGCCCCGGACGTGTCTTCGGCAAAACGCCGCAATATCTGCGCCAGCATTTCTGCTCCATGCATAGCGGCCTTCTGGCCGTCAAAGTAGATCGCAAAGGGCCGCGATCAGGGGTTCGTCCGCCGGGGGCATGGGATAGTCGCGCAAGGCCTGCGGGCGGACCCATTTGAGGGCCATATGCTCGCGGGCCACCGGCGTTCCCTGCCATTTCCGGCAGACGTAAAGTGGCATCAACAGGTGAATGTTTTCGTAAGCGTGGCTGGCAAAGGAGAGCGGCGCCAGGCACGCCTCGCGGGTCTCGATGGCCAGTTCCTCGCCCAGTTCGCGGATCAGCGCCGCTTCCGGCGTTTCGCCCGGCTCGACCTTGCCCCCGGGGAATTCCCACAGCCCTGCCATGGACTTACCCTCGGGACGCTGGGCGATGAGCACCCGCCGGTCGGCATCCACCAGGGCGCAGGCAACCACGAGCAGGATGGGCTTGTCGGTCACGCTGGCGCTCCGGGAATGCGATAGTGGTAGTCGTACTGATGGGTATAGCCAAGGCCCTGGTACAGTGCCTTGGCGGGGCTATTGTCGGCCTGGACGTTGAGGGCGGCAAATCTGGCGCCTTCGCGCCGCGCCCAGGCCAGGCCCGAACGCATCATGGCGGCCGCATGTCCCTGGCGACGGCGCTGCGGATCGGTCACCACATTGCCGGTCACGACAATGCCGTCCGCAATGGCCATGATCGAGGAGGCGACGGCGACGCCATCGCGGCTGAGGACCACGCCGACGGCCGGCACCTTGAGTACGGCGAGGAGATTGGTCATGCCCGTCATGGCAACAGTGTCGTAGCCCTGCAGCCTTTGTGCCACGGCCAGGAATTTGGGGTCGAGCACGGGCAGGATTTCGGACTGGGCGTCGGCTTCGTGTTCGCCCAGTTCCATGGCAAACAGGTGGCTGTGATCAAGGCTCTGCCAGCCGGATTCGTCCAGGGTGGCATTGAGCTCGGCACTTGAAAGCGGGGTGATGCGGAAGACCGGACGGATCTTGCGGATCACCATCCAGGAGCAGGCAGAAATCACCCGCAGATCGGCGTCCTCGAAATCGTCCGGATCAAGGCACTGGGTGGAATTGGCGCGCTTGGTATAGCCGCCGGCTGCCCGGCGGACCCATTGGCCATCCCATTTTTCCTCAATGCCGGGCCAGGCCAGAAGGCCGGCCCGCTCAATGGTTTGGGCATCGGGCAGGGGCATTCGCAGATCTTTCCGGGTATGAGCGCCAGGTTCCGGTTCTCGCGCCCCCTCGCCTCTCAGGGGAGAGGGTTGGGGTGAGGGGTGAAGGCCTATCGGTGTGAGAGGCTGAACCCCTCATCCGGCCCGTCGGGCCACCTTCTCCCCTCAGGGAAGAAGGACTAGCTCCGATAGTCGCCGTTGATGGTGATATAGCCATGGGTCAGGTCGCAGGTATAGACCGTGGCACGGCCCTCGCCCAGGCCCAGGCTGACGGTGAGTTCGAGATCCTCGCCCTTCATATAGGCGCTGGTGGCTGCCTCGTCATAGCCGGCGACGCGTTCGCCATCCCTGGCCACCAGCAGGTCGCCGAAGCGGATGGAAAGCCGGTCGCGGTCCGCCGGTTCGCCTGCCTTGCCCACGGCCATGACCACGCGGCCCCAATTGGCGTCTTCGCCGGCAATGGCTGTCTTGACCAGTGGGCTGTCGGCGATGGATTTGGCGATGCGGAAGGCCGAGGCGTCCGAGACGGCGCCTTCGACATGCACGGACACCTGCTTGGTGGCGCCTTCGCCGTCGCGCACCACATGGATGGCCAATTCGAACAGAACATCGAAAAGCGCCTGTCCGAAGACTTCCGCGCGCGGATCATCAAGGCTGAGGATCGGGTCGACCGATGCCTTGCCCGTGGCAAAGGCCAGGAGCGTGTCCGAGGTCGAGGTGTCGCTGTCCACGGTGATGGAATTGAAGCTGGCCTGGTTGTGCCGGGCGAGCAGGGATTGCAGCACCTCGGCGGCGATGGGCATGTCGGTCACCACAAAGCTGAGCATGGTGGCCATGTCAGGGGCGATCATGCCCGAGCCCTTGGCGATACCGTTGATCCTGACCTCGACCCCGTCGATCTCCAGCACGGCGCCGGAGAGCTTGGGATAGGTGTCGGTGGTCATGATGGCCCTGGCGGGCTCGATCCAGGGCGTCGCGTCCAGGCGGGTGGCGGTTTCGTCCAGCACGCCGGCAAATTTGCCGGCATCGAGCGGTTCACCGATGACGCCGGTGGAGGCGAGAAAGATTTCGCCGGTCGAGCAACCGAGCGCCCTGGCGGCAATCTCGGCCGTCTGCTGCACGCTGTCCCTGCCCTTGACGCCGGTAAAGGCATTGGCATTGCCGGAATTGACGACGAGGCCGCGCGCCTTGCCGCCGGGCAGGTTGGCGCGGCACCAGTCGACAGCGGCCGAGGAACATTTCGAACGGGTGAGGACGCCTGCGGCAACCGTGCCCTCGTCGAAGGCCATCAGCAGGACGTCGGTGCGGTTCTTGTACTTGATCCCGGCTTCGGCAGTGGCAAAGCGCACGCCCGCAATGGCCGGCAGGTCCGGATAGGATTTGGGGGCGAGGGGGGAAACCGGATGGGCAGCCATGAGTGGAACCTTGAGCGGACAAAACGCGGTTGGAAGGGTGTGCCTCAAAGCCGCGGCAGGCGCAAGGCGCCCGCCGCAGAAGGCAGCCCGGTTCGATCAGGTGCCGCTGGGATGCTCCGGTGCAGCATGCAGAATCCGGGAATCGGGGGAATGGACCAGATGCAGATAGCGCTCGAACTGGACCAGGACATCGGCGATGATCTGGTCGCGATGCATGCCCATGATGTCATAGCCGCGCCCGCCACTGGAGAAATAGGTGCGGGCCTCGTAGCGCCGTTCCGGCTGGCCGGCGCCCAGGGGCACAAGGCTCGCCAGGGGCTGGCTGGTGGTGCTGACGCCATAGACGAAGTCCCGCATGCCCTCGGCGGGCGCCCTGAGGGCAATGGCGCCACCCTCTTCATCGACGACCTCGGCTGAACGGCCTCGTGCCGTGAGTTCGCCGGCCACCTGTTCAAGGGCCGGACGCACCTCCTTTGACAGGAATTGATCGACATCGCGCTGGCCGGGCGCCCGCAGCATCAGTCCGAGCCGCCGCTGCCAGGTTATTCCCGCGGCCGGCTGGGCGGGGGCGAAGGCGGGGCTGGCATGGGCGGACTGTTGTGCCAGGTCGGCGCGCATGCCGACATAGAGCGACCAGACCAGCGCCAGCATGACAAAGGTGAAGGGCAGGGCGCTGGCAATGGTGGCCGATTGCAGAGCCCCCAGCCCGCCGGCGAGCAGCAGCGAGGCGGCAACGACGCCCTCCATGACGCACCAGAAGACGCGCTGACCGGTGGTGGTGGCGGTCTCTCCACCAGCGGCGATGGAATCGACGACCAGTGAGCCGGAATCGGAAGAGGTGATGAAGAAAATCGCCACCAGGAGAACTGCCAGCGTCGAGGTGACGGCCGGGAAGGGCAGGTATTGGAAGAACTGGAACAGGCCCACCGAAACGTCATTGGCAATGGCGGTGCCCAGTTCCCCCGCTGCCACGCCGGTATCGATGAAAATGGCGGTATTGCCGAAAACCGTCATCCAGAAAAAGGTGAAGCCGGCGGGAATGAACAGCACGGCGGTGGCGAATTCACGCACCGTGCGGCCGCGCGAAATGCGGGCGATGAACATGCCCACAAAGGGCGACCACGAAATCCACCAGGCCCAGTAGAACAGCGTCCAGCCATCAATCCAGGGCGTGGGTTCATAGGCATAGATATTGAAGGTGCGCAGCACCAGCGTGTCGAGGTAGAGGCCCAGATTCTGCACGAAGTCGCGGAAGAGGTCGGCCGTGGGACCGAAGATCAGCACGAAGATCATGAGCAGGATGGCCACGACCAGATTGGTCTCGGAGAGGATGCGCACACCCTTGTCGAGCCCGGTGACCACCGAGACAGTGGCCAGGGCGGTGATGCCGGCAATCAGCGGCAATTGCACCATCGGCCCCACCGGGACGCCGAGCAGATAATTGAGCCCGGCATTGATCTGGCTGACCCCCAGGCCCAGCGAGGTGGCGATGCCGAACATGGTGCCGACAATGGCGAAGATATCGACGGCATGGCCGATGGGTCCGTTGATGCGCTCCTTGAGCAGGGGATAAAGGCCCGAGCGGATGGTGAGAGGCAGATTGTAGCGGTAGCCGAAATAGGCCAGCGACAGGCCGACAACCGCATAGATGCCCCAGGCATGAATGCCCCAATGGAAGAAGGTCACGCTCATGGCCTCGCGCATGGCTTCGACCGTGCGCGGCTCGGCCGTGGGGGGCGCCATGAAATGGGTCATGGGTTCACCCACGGCATAGAACATCAGGCCGATGCCCATGCCGGCAGCAAAGAGCATGGCGATCCATGAGGTGAACTTGAAGTCGGGCGTGGAATCGTCGGGACCGAGCTTGAGCCGGCCAAAACGGCCCAGGCACAGCAACAGGACGGTGATCAGGAATATGCCCACCGAGAGGAGGTAGAGCCAGCCGAAGCTGGTGAGGATACCTGCCTGCAGGGCGCTGAAGAATTCACCCGCACCGCTGGGAAAGACAACTCCAACGGCAAGGAAAACGCCGATGGCGATGACGGAGCCGAAAAAGACCGGCGGGTTGATGACGAAGCTTTTGAACATGCTGCCCCCCTGTTGACGCTCAGGGACAAAAGCATGGGGGGCGCGGAGGTTCCAAATTGCGTCCGGACAGCAGGGCGCAACGCGCGCCCCGCCTGTCCGGTTGCATCACGCTGCGAGCGGCTTGCGGCCGGCGATGAAGGCGGAGAAGCGCCTGTTGATGAAGGGCACCACGAGCAGGACGATGGTGGCGGACATCATCGGCACCAGGATCAGGCTGCGCTGCCAGATGTCCCAGCCATCGGTGAGGGGCATCAGCACATAGAGATAGAGCGTCACCACCGGATAGACCGAAAGGGTCATCAACAGGGTGAGACGAAGGCGGGCGGGGAGGGACATGAACAGCTCCTATCGAAACGCTACGTTTCGTTATATATCGAAACGAGCCGTTTCGTTCAAGTCTTTTCTTCGATGGTGTTGTGGGCCATATTGGGAGCATGAACACAGATGCTGAATCCGTTCCTGCCGGGCAGGGCGAAGAGGACAATGCCCGCCGCTCGATCGGGGCGCGCCGCAATCCGGCCAGCCAGGAAGCCATCCTGGATGCGGCTGAGGCGCTGCTGCAGGAAAGCGGCATTGCCGGCTTTTCCATCGAGGCGGTGGCGCGGCGGGCGCGGGCGGGCAAGCCCACCATCTACCGCTGGTGGCCGCACCGGACAGCGCTGATGCTGGACGTCTACAAGCGCTTCAAGAACGCCAAGAGCTTTCCCGATACCGGGACCTTGAGGGGCGATCTCACCAGTTTCCTCGAAAATCACCTGCTCGGATTCTGGAAGGACAGCCTCTGCGGCACGGTCTACCGGGCCGTGGTGGCCGAGGCACAGACCGATGCGGGGGCCGCCGAGGTGCTCCTGGCCTACCAGCATGAACGGAAAGTCCATGCGGCGCGCATCGTCGAGCGCGCCAAGGTGCGGGGCGAAGTTCCCGAGGAGACCGACGCGGCGCTGGTGATCGACCTTGTCGTCTCCTATGCCTGGCATCAATTGCTTCTGGGGCAGCTGCAGGACGCGCTGGGCAAGGCGCCGGGCGTGGTCGACATGATCCTGAACGGCATAGAGGGCTATCGCGGATAACAAAAAGCCCGGCGCGATGGCCGGGCTTTTCCTGTTTGGCAAAGGATGCGCTATTGCGCCGCGGGGGTGCCGGCCGCAGCCGCCTCGGCGGCTTCCTGGGCGTCGAACCTGGCCTTGAGGTCGGGATCGGCGATGTCGACGGTGACACCGCTCATCAGTTCGTCGACCTTGGCGGTGAAGCTATCCATCAGCAGCTGGTTCTGGATCTGCGGGGCGACCTGCTCGAAGGCGGGCGGGGCAGACTGGCGCTTTTCGGTCAGGCTGATGATGTGCCAGCCGAACTGGGACTGGACCGGGGCGGAAATGTCGCCCGCTTCTGCCAGCGCAAAGGCCGCTTCCTCGAAGGGCTGCACCATCATGCCGCGGCCGAAGAAGCCCAGGTCGCCGCCATTGGCCGCGCCCGGGTCGATGGAATGCTCGCGGGCCAGGGTTGCGAAATCGGCGCCACCGTCGAGCTGTGCCTTGAGATCATTGGCCAGGTCCTCGCTCTCCACCAGGATGTGGCTGGCGCGCACTTCGTCGGCCGGCGTGAACTGGGCAACATAGGCGTCATATTCGGCCTGGACGGCCTCCTGGGTGATGGCGCCGGCAATGGCCTCGGCGAAATAAGCGCGGCGCAGGGCCCGTTCCTCGAGATATTCGCGGCGCTGGGCGAAGATTTCGGTCTGATCCATGCCCGCATCGCGCGCGGCCTTGGACATGACCTTCATGTCGATCAGGATGCGCACGAGGAAGGCGCGGCGCTCTTCGGGCGGCATCTGCGCCAGGTCCTGGGCCATGTCCTCGGCGGCAAAGGCGAGGTCGCCCTCGGTAATGGTTTCATCGCCAACGGTCGCGACGACGGTGGACGGGTCGACGGCCTCCGCTTCAGCAGCGGGCGCGGCAGCGTCCTGGGCGAAGGCAGACAGGGCCGGAGCGGCGGTGAGCAGGACGGCGAGGCTGGCGGCGCGCAGCAGGCGCTGGGTCGTGTTCGACATGGGGATCACTTGTCTCCTTGGCTGGCCAGAAAGGGGCTCGCCAGCATGGTCAGAAATTTCCGGCTCCCCGCTGACATGGCAAGGGGGCCAAAATGTGCCGGCCCGGGAAGCGATCACCCGCTGGTCATTCGTGACCGTCATGCCCCAGGGGCCGGAGGGTCGGGAAGGTGTGGCCCATTTCGGATACGTTGACAAGCCTGACACCCACTCTTACATCTCACCCGCTTTTCATTGAGCATGAGACTGCTGTTGCGCCTTTATAAGTGTTCACAGGCCATGCGCTAATTCCGCTCTCGGGAACCGAGAAGGGTTCCCCAAGTTGTGACGAGGCGAAACGAGGCCCGCCAGCGCCCGCATCCGCAGGCCGCCCGCCCCATTGCCCCGCCGCTCACAAACAAAGGACCACAAACATGGCACTTGCTTCGCTTGCCCGGAAAATATTCGGGTCACCGTCGGACAGGCAGGTCAAGCGGTATCAGGGCAAGGTGGCAGCGATCAACGCGCTGGAGCCCGAACTGGTCAAGCTCAGCGACGATGAGCTCAAAGCCCGTACCGCCACATTCAAGGCGCAGATCGAACAGGGCGCCAAGCTGGACGACCTGATCGTGCCCGCCTTCGCCACGGTGCGCGAAGCCAGCAAGCGCGTGCTGGGGATGCGGCACTTCGATGTGCAGCTGATCGGCGGCATGGTGATGAATGACAGCTCCATCGCCGAGATGCGGACGGGCGAAGGCAAGACGCTGGTGGCCACCCTGCCGATGTATCTCAATGCGCTGACCGGCAAGGGCGCGCATCTGGTGACCGTCAATGACTACCTGGTGCGGCGCGATGCGCAGTGGATGGGCCAGATCTACAACTTCCTGGGCCTGAGCTATGGCGTGATCGTGCATGGCCTCAGCGACGCCGAGCGCAAGGCCTCCTATGCCGCAGACATCACCTATGGCACCAATAACGAGCTGGGCTTCGACTATCTGCGCGACAACATGAAATATACCCGCGCCCAGATGGTGCAGCGGGGCCATGAGTTCGCCATTGTCGACGAGGTGGACTCGATCCTGATCGACGAGGCGCGCACGCCGCTGATCATTTCGGGTCCCTCCGAAGACCGCTCCGAGCTCTATATGAAGATCGACGCGATGATGCCGATCATCGGCGAGGGCGATTTCGAGCTCGAGGAAAAGCACCGCTCGGCCACCTTTACCGACCAGGGCGTGGAAAAGCTCGAAGCCGCCTTTGCCGAGGCCGGGATGCTCAAGGGCGAGTCCATGTATGACGTGGAAAATGTCGCCCTGGTGCATCACGCCAATTCGGCGCTGCGGGCGCACAAGCTGTTCCGGCGGGACAAGGACTATATTGTCCGCAATGACGAAGTCGTCATCATCGACGAGTTCTCGGGCCGCATGATGCCGGGGCGCCGCTATTCTGAAGGACTGCACCAGGCGCTCGAAGCCAAGGAAAGGGTCAAGATCCAGGCCGAGAACCAGACCCTGGCCTCGATCACCTTCCAGAACTATTTCCGCCTCTACAAGAAGCTGGCCGGCATGACCGGCACGGCCCTGACCGAGGCCGAGGAATTTGCCGATATCTACAAGCTGGGCGTGACCACCGTGCCCACCAATCTGCCGGTGCAGCGCATTGACGAGGATGACGCCATCTTCCGCACGGCGGAGGAAAAGTTCGACGCCATTGCCGACCTGATCAAGGAATGCCAGGACCGCGGCCAGCCGGTGCTGGTGGGCACGACCTCGATCGAAAAGTCGGAAATGCTGGCGGACATCCTGCGCAAGAAGAATGTCGGGCAGATGAACGTGCTCAATGCACGCCATCACGAGCAGGAGGCCTATATCGTGGCCGATGCCGGCCTGCCGGGCGCCATTACCATTGCCACCAACATGGCCGGCCGCGGTACCGATATCCAGCTGGGCGGCAATCTCGAAATGCGCATCGAGCGCGAAGCGGGCGAGCTCGAGGGCGAGGTGCGCGAGGCCAAGATCGCCCAGATCAAGGCCAGGATTGCCGAGGACAAGCAGAAGGCGCTGGCCGCCGGCGGCCTCATGGTGATCGGCACCGAACGGCATGAAAGCCGCCGCATCGACAACCAGCTGCGTGGCCGTTCCGGCCGCCAGGGCGATCCGGGGCATTCGAAATTCTTCCTGAGCCTCCAGGACGACCTGATGCGCATCTTCCCGGTGGAATCGATGGATTCCATGCTCGGCAAGCTGGGACTGGAGCAGGGCGAGAGCATCACCCATCCCTGGGTCACCAAGGCCATCGAACGGGCGCAGGGCAAGGTGGAAGCGCGCAATTTCGACATCCGCAAGAACATCCTCAAATACGATGACGTGATGAATGATCAGCGCAAGGTGATCTTCGAGCAGCGTCTTGAATTCATGGATGAGGAGGATGTCAGCGAGACCATCACCGAGATGCGCCACGGCGTTGTCGCCAATGTGGTCAGCAAGGCGATCCCGCCGCGGTCCTTCCCCGAGCAGTGGAACACCGAGCAATTGGCTGCAGCGGCCAAGACCTATCTCAATGTCGACATTCCCGCCGCCGAATGGGCGCAGGAAGAGGGTATCGATGCCGAGACGGTGGAGGAGCGGCTGCGCGAGATCGCGGATGCCCACATCGCCGCCAAGGCCGAGAAATATTCGCCCTCGATCATGCGTCAGGTGGAAAAGTCCATCCTGCTGCAATCGGTGGACGGGCTGTGGCGCGAACACCTGGTGATGCTCGACCACCTCTCCAAGGTGGTGGGCTGGCGCGGCATCGCCCAGCGCGATCCGCTCAACGAATACAAGCAGGAAGCCTATGAGCTGTTCCAGGCCATGCTTGGAAACCTGCGCGAATTGGTGACCACCCAGATCAGCCATGTCGAATTGCAGATCCGCCAGCCGGAAGCGCCACCGCCGCCGGCGCTGGATGCCAGCAAGCTCACCGAGACCCATATCGACCCGCTGACGGGCGAGAATGACGCCGCCGGTGATGCCGTGGCCAGCCGCGACGGGCTGCCGCCGGTTGATCCCAAGCTGCTGATCGGCGTGTCGCGCAATGCGCCCTGCCCCTGCGGCTCAGGCAAGAAGTTCAAGCATTGCCACGGGGCATTTGCCTGAGGGCGCCCCGGTGCAGTCCTTGCTCGACAGAGACTGGATTGCATTGGACGGACGACTCGAGCCGATCAACTTTGACGGCTTTGCCGATGACCGATCTCCGCTTGAACTGGCGGAGATGGTCATCGCGGCGTATTCGGCTCCAGACGACTGGGTGCTGGACCCATTTGCGGGGCTGGGAACGACCCTGCTGGCCGCCCAGCGCATGGGTCGCAGGGCCGTCGGGTTCGAACCCAATTCCCAGCGGCATGCCTGGATTGCCCCGAGGCTATCCGCCCCCAACCGGATCATTGCTGCGCCGATCCAGAGCGTGGACGAGCACGATCTGCCGCAGTTCAACCTGGTTCATACCAGCCCGCCCTATCCCACGGTGCATCTCGAGGATGATCCGTGGGGCCCTACCTATTTTGCCGATATGCAGGCGATATTCGCCACCATTGCCGTCCGCCTGGCACCCGGAGCCAAAGTGGTGTTGGAAGTCTCCAACATCCTGACCGAGGATGGTTTTCGACCGCTGGTTGGGCAGATGGCCGATTGCATCGGCAAGGTGCTGCGGCTGGAACGTGAAGTGGTTCGGATCAACACATCGGACTGGGGCGCCGGCCCGGGTGTCCAGCACAGTTCATTGCTGATTTTTGCCGCCTAGCAGTTGACGCGGATTTCCGCATAGCCGGTCAGGCCTTCGTCGCCACCGGAGGTGACAGCTATGGTGCAGGCCAGATTGCCGGGCAGGGGCGTGGTTCCGCCGGAGGCGACAGAGGTGCCGTCGCTCAAGGTGATGTAGCCGTTGTCGACGGAACTCACCGAGACTTCGGCCTGCTGTTCGCAGATCGGATAGCTATCGCCAGCGGCCACCAGCAGCCGCATGCCGACCGGCAGGCAGTCCTGGGCGGCGCCGGCCGATTGAGACGAGCCGGATGCGGGTTCAGCGGCTGCGGCGCCGGGCATTGGAACAGCGTTGCCGCGCGCGCCTTGTTCGAGCGCGGTGAGGCGGTCTGCCAGGTCGGCCATGCCCTCAGTGCTGCCGGTGCCGTTGCGGGCATAGAGATCAAGGCTCACCCGCAATTGCGCCAGTTCGGTCGAGAGGCGCAGGATTTCCCGCTGCCCCTCGCCATAGGTCCAGATGCTGACCGCCAGGGCAGCAAAACCCAGAGCCAGTCCGCCTATGCCCAAAAGCAGAGGCCAGCGGCCTGCCTTGGGTCGGGCGGGCGGCGGAGAGGCGGGTTCGGGTTTCGGCAGATCGCGTGCAGGGCGATCATCGAGGCGGTCGGGGCGCATGTCGGGGGTCAGCGTGATCCGCGCGCCGTCCTGCGATTGTGCGCTCTGGGGCTGATCCACGAATTCACTCCGATTTGAGGCTGGTCCGCCTTGTCACCGAAATGGGGCTGAACCGGGGCCGGGGCAAGACCGATCCATACTAGGGCATGGGCGTCGTCCGCGCGACAGCGGACTGATCGTATCGGCGCCAAGCTCAGGGACGCTGGCTGGCCGGCGTGGGCAGCGTGGCAGGCTTGCCCGAGATGACCGGGGCGATATTGGGATCCTGGCCGGCATTGCCGCCAAACAGGCCGCCAATGCCGGAGCCGATGCCGGAGAAAAAGCCGTTGACCGCGGCCTCGCGCTCCTTGAGCGCGGCCTCCTCGGCGCGCTTGCGTTCAGCCGCCTTCTGCGCGGCTTCGGACTTGGCAGCCAGATCGGCCTCATCGGCCTTGAGCTTGGCCGAGAGGGCCGCGTTCTGCACCGAAGGGGGGCAGGCGCCGGCAGCGTTGAGGGCGCCGGACCCGGCGGGATTGAAGATATACTGCTTCTCGCACACGTCCCACACGGGCGGGGACTTGGTCAGCTCGAAATAATCGTGGCCTTCCTTGATGTCCTTCCAGAAATCCATGTGCTGGCTGGTGGCATGCCTGGCCATGTTGGCGGTGGTCATGCGGAAGGGGAAAATCTGCAGCTGGAAGCTGGTATTGCCGCCCTTGAAGGTCTCGCGCGCCAGAGCATAGATCTCGGCAATGCCGGCATCGGTCATGGCGTAGCAGCCGCGCGAGGAGCAATCGCCATGCACCATCAGGTCCGAGCCGGTGCGGCCATGGACGCGGTCGAACTTGTTTGGAAAGCCGGTATTGAAGGCCAGGTAGTAATTGGAGCGCGGATTCATCAGGCCCGGCGTGATCGTATAGAAGCCTTCCGGGCTCTGGCGGTCGCCTTCCTTGAACTTGGGGCCGAGATCGCCCGAATAGGCACAGATCTCATAGGTCTTGAAATGCCTGTAGGTGCCCGAGCCGGTCTTTTTCCAGACCTCCAGGATCGATTCTTCCTTGAAGATGCGAACCACCATGCCTTCGGTGGGCGAGGACCCAATATTGCGCAGGCCCTGCACGACACTGCCGGCCAGGGGCACGTTATGGCGGTTGTCGCCGCCCTTGACGAAATTGGAGCAGGCGGCAAGGCCGACGGCCAGCCAGAGCAGGATGACGATGGCGCCAAGGCGATGAAAGAAGGTGGCAGTCAAGAAAATCCAGCCCGTCACTATGGAACGCCCGGTCCCGGGCGATAGGTTAGCGCAATATGACCCGATGCAGTGAACGAAGCCTTTACCACGGCGCGCCACGCGCCGGAAGCGGGGCGCGATCACGCGGATGTGTGGACGGAACTCGCGGCGCGATCACAAGGGCCCTTACCCCGGTCTTGCGGCCAGGGTGGAGGTTGATCGCGGATGGCAAGGCTGAGGCCTAAAGGTTCGTCCCGATCGCCAGGAACTTTTCGCGGCGGTGTTCGCGGGTTTCCAGGCGCGACTTGCCCGCGAAGTCCTTGAGGAACGTGTCGATGGCGCCGCGGGTGGAGTCCATGATGACGCCGTGGTGGCGATGGGCGCCGCCGGCCGGCTCGGCAATGATGCCGTCGATGACGCCAAAGCCGAGCAGGTCCTGGGCGGTGATCTTCTGGGCGGTGGCCATGTCCTGCGCCTTGGCGGCGTCGCGGAAGAGGATCGAGGCGCCCGCTTCGGGGGAAATCACCGAATAGATCGAATTTTCCAGCATCAGCACGCGATTGGCCGTGGCAATGGCGATGGCGCCGCCCGAGCCGCCTTCACCGATGATGATGGCGATATTGGGCACGCCCAGTTCGAGGCCCTTTTCGGTGGAACGGGCAATGGCCTCGGCCTGGCCGCGTTCCTCGGCGCCGATGCCGGGATAGGCGCCGGCGGTGTCGACAAAGGAGATGACGGGGACCGAGAAGCGGTCGGCCATGTCCATGATGCGGACGGCCTTGCGATAGCCCTCGGGATTGGCCATGCCGAAATTGTGCTTCAAACGCGTTTCGGTGGAATTGCCCTTTTCCTGGCCGAGAATGGCGACGGGCACGCCGTTGAAGCGCCCGAAGCCGGCCTGCAGGGCCGCGTCCTCGCCGAATTTGCGGTCGCCGGCCAGCGGGGTCCATTCGGTGATGAGAGTACGCACATAATCGGAGAAATGCGGGCGCTGCGGATGGCGGGCGACCTGTGTCTTCTGCCAGGGCGTGAGCCGGCGGTAAATCTCGACCAGCGCCTCATCGGCGCGGGCGGAGAGCCGGTTCACTTCCTCGTCTATGGACACGGCCTGGTCGGCCTGTGCCATTGACTTGAGTTCGGCGATCTTTGCTTCAAGATCGGCGACCGGCTTTTCAAAATCGAGATAAGACTGCATCCCACCGCCCGTAAGGGTCATTGTTCTGGCAACAGGCCCGCGGCCCTTGCGTCATGGCCCGCTGCTCTTGCGCCTTAAAGTGGCCGGAAAGTGGCGAGTGAGCAATGGCAAGTCAAGCTTTGGGCGCGAAATGGTTGGGATTTCGTGAGCATGGCTCAGCCATTGGCCAGCGGATGGTGGCTTTCCACCAGATTGCGCAGCTTTTCGTCCAGCACATGGGTGTAGATCTGGGTTGTGGAAATATCGGCATGGCCGAGCAGCATCTGCACCACGCGCAAATCCGCGCCCCCGGCCAGGAGATGGCTGGCAAAGGCGTGGCGCAGCACATGGGGCGCGACGCGGGCCGCCGAAATCCCGGCGCGAGCGGCGAGAGACTTGAGGTCGCGGGCAAAGACCTGACGGCTGAGATAGCCGTCCTCGCCCTTGGCCGGAAAGAGGAACGGGCCGGGCGGCAGGGTGGCGATCCAGGCCCGGACGGCATCGCGGGCGCGGTCGTTCATGGGCACGACGCGCTCCTTGCTGCCCTTGCCGATGACGGTGATGAAGGCGCTGTCCCGCATCACGGCGGCGCGCTTGAGGCTCACCAGTTCGGAGACGCGCAGACCCGTGGCATAGAGCATTTCGAGCAGCACATAGAGGCGCTGGGCCGCCACCTGCTTTTGCGGGCTGGCGGGTGCGTTGGCCTCGGTTTCGGCCAGGGTCAGCAGGCGGTCGACTTCGGCCAGCGAGAGCACCTTGGGCAGGGCGCGGCGCGATTTGGGGCTGGAGACGATGCGGGTCGGATCATCGCCGCGCAATCCGTCGGCACAGAGGAACTTGTGGAACTGGCGCACCGCCGAAAGGCGCCTGGCGCTGGAGGATGCGGAAAGCCCCTCGCTCCTGAGGTCATCGAGCCAGGCGGTGACGGTGTCACGCGGGGCGGTCAGCAGGGTCTGTCCCTGGCCCGAGACAAAGGCGGCATAATGGGTGAGATCGCGCCGATAGGCCTCGATGGTATTGGTGGCCGCGCCGCGTTCGGCGCTCATCATTTCGAGAAAGCCGGCGATCAGGTGCCCGCCGCTCATTGGCCGGTACTGGGCTCGGAGCTGACATTGGGTTGGGGCAGGCTGCCGGCCGCACCCGGACGGGAGGCCTCGGTTTCACCCAGCAATTCGCGCGTTGGCACGCGCTGGCTGACCTGTTTGGGGGTCGGCTCGACGAATGTGACCAGCGCAAACATGCCGGCATAGACCATGCCCGCCAGGAAGATCAGGGTGATGAGCAGGCGTATCAGGGAGGGCATTGCTGTTCCAATGGGTCTTGTGAGCGCAAGACTAGGGCCAAATGGTTGCGGTTCTGTTGTTGGATGCAGTGTCGCGCAAATCGGGGTACGGGATCAACCGGGTGTCCCGCGCTTGACAGGCCGGGCCCGGACCGGTTGATAGCGGCGATGAGCGGAGGGCGCGGCAGGTGAGCAGAAGCGATGGTGGCGGACGGCAGGGCCGAGCCAAGGCGCTGGCCAGCCGGCTGGGTGGCAGGCCGCTGGTGCTGGTGGGCATGATGGGGGCCGGCAAGACCACTGTGGGCCGGCGCCTTGCCAGCCGGCTGGGCCGCCAGTTCATCGACAGCGACGAGGAAATCGAGCGCGCTGCCCAGATGAGCATTCCCGAGATTTTCGAGCAGCGCGGCGAAAGCGAGTTCCGCACTGGGGAAATGCGGGTGATTGCGCGGCTGCTCAAGGAAAAGGACATCGTGCTGGCCACAGGCGGCGGGGCTTTCGTCAATCCCGACACGCGCGCCCTGGTCAAGACGTCGGCGGTTTCGGTCTGGCTCAAGGCCGATATCGACGTCCTGTTCGAGCGGGTGTCGCGCCGCGCCAACCGGCCCCTGCTCAGGACGGCCGATCCGCGCGGCACGCTCGAAAAGCTGATCGCGGATCGCTATCCCATCTATCAGGAGGCAGACATCACGGTGATCAGCCGCGATGTGCCGCAGGACAATGTTGCAGGCGATGTGATTGTCGCGCTGCTCGACCACCTCAAGACCCAGGCATGACCATGGCGCGCATCGATCACACAGTCCACGTGGCCCTCGGGGAACGGGCATATGACATTCTGATCGGGCCCCAGCTGATCGAGGAAGCCGGCGCCATTCTGAGGGAAAAATTCCCCGGCCGCCGCTATGGGATCGTCACCGACGAGAATGTGGCTGCGGCGCAATTGCCGCGTCTGGCTGCAGGTCTTGATGCCGCGGGCCTTGCCTATGACACGATAATCCTGCCCGCCGGCGAGGCAACCAAGAGCTATGCCATGCTCGAACGGGTTGTCGAGGGCCTGCTGGCCGCAAAGCTCGAACGCGGCGACCTGGTGATCGCGCTGGGCGGTGGGGTCATCGGGGACCTTGCCGGCTTTGCCGCCTCGGTCACACGACGCGGCATGGACTTCGTGCAAATCCCCACTTCGCTCTTGGCCCAGGTGGATTCCTCGGTGGGCGGCAAGACCGGGATCAATTCGCCGCATGGCAAGAATCTTGTCGGCGCCTTCCATCAGCCCAGGCTGGTGCTGGCCGATCTTTCGGCGCTCGACACGCTGGCGCCGCGCCAATTCGCCGCCGGCTATGCGGAAGTGGTCAAATATGGGCTGATCGACGATCCAGGCTTCTTCGAATGGCTGGAAGCCAACCGCGCCGAGATCTTTGCCGGGGGCCCGGCACGGGGCGAGGCCGTAGCCCGCTGCTGCGCGCACAAGGCGCGAGTGGTGATCGCGGACGAAAAGGAAACGGGGGTCCGGGCCCTCCTCAACCTGGGGCACACATTCGGCCACGCGCTGGAAAAGGACACCGGCTATTCCGACCGGCTGCTGCATGGGGAGGGCGTCGCCGTGGGCATGGTGCTGGCCCATGGTTTTTCGGGCAAGCTGGGCCTGGCGCCGGGGCAGGACACGGGACGCGTGGCGGCGCATCTCAAGCTTGCGGGCCTGCCGACGCGGCTGGGCGATATTCCCGGGCCGCTCGGGTCCACCGATGCGCTGATGGCCGCCATTGCCCAGGACAAGAAGGTCTCGCGCGGGGCACTGACTTTCATACTCACCCGTGGCATCGGCCAGGCATTCATCGAGAAGAACGTCGATCCGGCAGCCGTGCGGGACTATCTTGAGGAGATGCGCGTATCATGAGCATTGCATTATGGCTGACTTCGGCCGGGATTCTCTTGCTCCTGGCCATGAGCTTCTTCTTTTCCGGCTCGGAAACCGCGCTGACGGCCGCGTCGCGGGCCCGCATGCATCAGCTGGCGCGCAGTGGCGACCAGCGTGCGGCGCTGGTGGAAAGGCTTTCCTCGGACAAGGAGCGGCTGATAGGGGCCATCCTTCTGGGAAATAATATCGTCAACATCCTTGCCTCGACGCTGGCGGCCAGCGTGCTGATCGCGCTGTTCGGCGAGGCGGGCATTGCCTATGCGACCATCGCCATGACCGCGGCGGTGGTGGTGTTTTCGGAAGTGCTGCCCAAGACGCTGGCGCTGATGCGCCCCGATGGCTTTGCACTGGGCGTGGCGCCGGTCATCCGGGTGGTGGTCATCGTCTTTGCTCCCGTCACACTGGCGGTGCAGGCCATTGTCAACGCGATCCTGAAGCTGTTCGGGCTCGATGCGAGCAATGTCAGCGCTGTATCGGGGCATGATGAAATCCGCGGCACGCTGGACCTGCTGCATTCAGAGGGCGAAGTGGTCAAGGGTGACCGCGACATGCTGGGCGGGCTGCTGGACCTGCGGGACCTGGTGGTCAGCGACGTGATGGTGCACCGCACCCAGATGCTGGCGCTCGACGTGACGATGAGCGCGGACGACCTGGTCAAGGCGGTGCTCGAAAGCGCCTATACCCGTATCCCGCTCTATCAGGGTGAGACCGACGATATTGTCGGCATCATCCATGCCAAGGATGTGCTGCGGGCCCTGATGGCGGCCAATGGCGATGCCAGCAAGGTCGATATCCGCCAGATCATGACCAAGCCCTGGTTCATCCCGCAATCAACGGCGGTGCAGGTGCAACTCACGGCCTTCCTCAAGCGTCATTCGCATATGGCGCTGGTGCTCGATGAATATGGGGTGCTCGAGGGCCTAGTGACGCTCGAGGATATCATCGAGGAAATCGTGGGGGATATTTCGGACGAGCATGACGAGCCCGATGACGAGGCGGTGTTCGGCATCGACAAGCAGGAGGACGGCAGCTTCATCATCGATGCCAGCATTGCCATTCGCGATATCAACCGCCTGCTCGACTGGGAACTGCCCGACGAAAGGGCCAATACGGTGGCCGGCATTGTCATCAACGCGGCAAAGCTGATCCCCGAGCCCGGGCATGAGGTCAGCGCGCACGGCTTCACGTTCCTGGTGCTGGAACGAGACCGGCAGCGCGTGTCCAAGGTTCGGATCACACCGCAACAGCAGGGTGGCGAAGCCTTGACGAGTTGACTATATGGAAGCGGACGGCAGCACCTCGATGGCGAGGGCATGCACCCTGGCCTTCAATTCATCGTCAAGCGCGCTCATCACCGCCCGGTGTTGCGCAACGCGGCTCAGGCCGTCAAAATCACGGGTCGCGATTCTGACACGAAAGTGGGTTTCACCACCCTCGCGCCAGCCGGCATGGCCGTAGTGGCTTTGAGATTCATCGATCACCTCCAGATGGAGGGGAGCAAATTTTTCGCTGAGCTTGGCATGGATCGTGTCCGTCATGGACATGGTGGTCGGCTCCGAGACTGGTTTTGAGACCTAATTAGGCGCAATGAAAACGCAATCCAAGCTCTTCGATACTATTCGCATCCGCCCGCGCCGCGAGGAAAAGCCCGCCGAAGTCACGGTGGCCTGCGACTGGGAAGGCTGTGAAGAACCGGGTGAGTACAAGGCGCCCAAGGGTGTTCGCTCCGAGGGGCAGTACCACAATTTCTGCCTTGAGCATGTCCGGCACTATAACAAGGCCTTCAACTTCTTTGCCGGCATGAGCCCGGACGAGCTGGACGAGGCGCTGCATGCGCCGCCCAAGGCCGATTCCCGGTCGAGCTTTGCCACGGGCAATCCCGGCGCGGCGCGGGCGGCCGGGCGTCAGGGTCCGGGGCTGGGCGACAAATATGGCGATCCGTTCGGTGTCTTTGCCCGCTATCGTTACCAGCAGTCCAAGCGTCCCGCCGCCGAACGGGTCAAGCCGCTCAACGAGCCGGACCGGCGGGCGCTGGAGACGCTGGGGATCATGGGCCATGCCAAGTCCGATGAGATCAAGGCGGCCTACAAGGCCCTGGTCAAGAAGCACCACCCCGACGTCAATGGCGGCGACGCCTCGTCCGAGGAACGCCTGCGCTCGGTGATTGCGGCCTATACGCATTTGAAAAAGATGGGCTTCGTGGTGCGTTGACCCATGCCATGAGGGCATTGGCGCGCAACGATCCCGAGGCTACCCGCACCGTCACATTGCTGCTATAGAGCCACCGCCTTCCAAGATTTTCTTTCCGCATTTCCAAGAGCCCGACCATGACTGAATTCGCCAACCTGCCTGACACCGAGTACAAGGCCCGGGACCTTTTCGGCATCGATACCGACATGGTGGTCAAGGGCTACAAGGAGCGCTCTGACCACGTGCCGCCGATCGACCCGGACTATCTGTTCGATCGCAATACCACGCTGGCGATCCTGGCGGGCTTTGCGCATAATCGGCGTGTCATGGTGCAGGGCTATCACGGCACCGGCAAGTCGACCCATATCGAGCAGGTCGCGGCGCGGCTGAACTGGCCGCTGGTGCGCGTCAATCTCGACAGCCATGTGAGCCGGATCGACCTGGTGGGCAAGGACGCCATCGTGCTCAAGGATGGCAAGCAGATTACCGAATTCCGCGACGGCATCCTGCCCTGGGCGGTGCAGAACAATGTGGCGCTGG
>CBFGTF010000029.1:0-23546 GCA_965651655.1 uncultured Devosia sp. | reverse complement strand
TCGGCACCACTGTTGCCGAGCTTCACAAGTCCCGTGCGGTCGCGGTGGACCTCATGGACCTGCGTTTCGATCTTTTCCGCCCGGTCGCGCAACTGCTTGGATTTAACCGTCAGGAGGTCGCTGCCGGAGTTGATGCCAATATTGGTGAGCTTGGCGGCCTGCTTCCTGAGCTGCGCGGCCTGCTTGAGGTCGCGTTCACGCTGGGCCGCAATGGCGGCGTCGATCTGGTCGAGTTCGGCCCGTGCCGCCGAATAGGGCAGCGGCAGATAGACCTGTTCGCTGGGCCGGAGGAACAGGGTGCGATTGGTGGTGGCGTCGAGAAAGGCGCGGTCGTGGCTGGCGATCACCACCGGCAAGGCCCTGGCTGCATAAGACAGCCACTCCTCCAGCATCATGATGCGCCCGAGATCGAGATGATTGGTCGGTTCGTCCATCAGCAGCGCATCGGGCTGGGTGACCCAGCAACGAGCCAGGAGCGCCATGCGCTGCCAACCGCCGCTGAGTTCGCCCAGCGGCCGGTCTCGGAACTCGGTGGGAATGGACATCTCGTCGAGCACCACATCGACGCGCCAGCTTTCAGCGTCCAGGGTGGCCGCATCGAGTGCGGAAGCAACAAAGCCGGTCAGTGCTTGCCCCAGGGCCGCCAAGGGCACTTCCTGGGGCACATAGCCGATGGACAGACCGCGCGAGCGGGTAATCTCGCCTTCGCTGAGTTCGGCCTGCCCCGCCATGGCCCGCAGCAAGGTTGTCTTGCCCCGGCCATTGGGGGCAACAAGACCGACACGGTCGCCATCGGCAATGACGAGATTGAGATTGGTAAACAGGAGGTCGCCCGCGCGGTGGCCGGCATTTCTAAGGCTGATCGTGCCCATGATATTCACTCACTGGATCGGCGCCGTTTCACGCAGGGCGCCATTGCCATCAAGATAGCGCCTGGTCTTGGCCAGGTCGCCATGAAGGGCAAACCAGAGGATGGAGAACGGGAAAGAACGTCCGGACCAGCCTGGTCAGCCCTGCAGCTCATGCCACAGGGCGTAAACGGGGCCACGCGTGCGATGCGTCTGATACGATGTCATGCAGCCCTCCCCGTTGAATGTGAACGTCGTGTGTCGCGTGTTGGACATGCGCACAGCAAGACCCATACCCGCGCTGCCCAGGCAGCGCAAGCAAGGTCATGCAATGTAGAAGAAGAGACTGGCACCCAACAGGGCACCAAAGCGCGACACGCGGAAACTGGCCAGCCGGTACGCAATACCAACAAGTCCGGCTATTGGCCAATATCCGAGAGACGCAGAACCGATCTTGACCGATTGATACGCAATACCCGGTGTTTCGGTTCGCATACGGCAACTCCAGACAAAAACCGTATGTCCATCTGTCTATCAGGACGCACTTTAAAAAGTGTTCCCAAGAAGGAAACGAGGGGTAAATCCGCCGGCCTATCTTGGGACGAAACTGTCTCTTTATGGGTAGCGGCAGACTGGCGGGAATGATGAAGCCATTCGGCTTGACGCCCTTGTGACGTGCTTCCTTGTGGGAATTGGCCAGAGGGCGAGTCCCCCGGAAATGCTTGCTGTATGTTACCTATTGGACCTGCCCGATTCGGGCCGAACCCATGGAAAGTGCATGTCAGATCTCTTCGAAAGCGCCGCCCCGGAATCCACCAAGCCGGTCAAGGCAGAGCCTGTTGCGGCCAAGACTGCCGCAGCGCCGCCCACGGCACAGGCCTATGGCGCAGCGGAAATCGAGATCCTGGAAGGGCTGGAGCCGGTGCGGCGACGCCCGGGCATGTATATCGGCGGCACCGACATCAATGCCTATCACCACCTGTTCGCCGAGGTGATCGACAATTCCATGGACGAGGCCATTGCCGGCCACGCCACGCGCATCGAGGTGCATCTGGGGGCGGACGGATACATCACGGTTACCGATAATGGCCGCGGCATCCCGGTCGAGAAGCACCCGAAATTCCCCACGCGCTCGACGCTGGAAATCGTTCACACGGTGCTCCATGCCGGCGGCAAGTTCGACAGCAAGGCCTATGAAACCTCGGGCGGGTTGCACGGTGTGGGTGTTTCGGTGGTCAATGCGCTTTCCGACGACATGGTGGTCGAGGTGGCCCGCGACCAGCAGCTTTATCGCATCCAGTTCTCGCGGGGCCTAGTGGTCGAGGACGTTGTCAGTGTTGGCCGGGTACAGAACCGGCGGGGCACGACCACGCGTTTCCACCCCGACCCACAGATCTTTGGGGCGGCAGCGCATTTCTCGCCGGGGCGCATTTTCCGCATGACGCGGGCCAAGGCGTATCTGTTTGGCGGCGTGGAACTGCGCTGGAGCTGCGACGAGAGCCTGGCCAGCGACGAAGTGCCGGCCAAGGCGGTGTTCCACTATCCCGACGGGCTCAAGGACTACATGACGGCCCGCATCGAGGGCGAGACGCGGATCACCGACGACATCTTTGCGGGCAGAAGCGGGCGTCCCGGCAGCCATGGCTCGGTGGAATGGGCCATTGCCTGGACGCTGGGTGACGGCGGTGTGCAATCCTATTGCAATACCGTGCCCACTCCCGATGGCGGCACGCATGAGGCAGGGCTGCGCATGGCGCTGCTGCGCGGGCTCAAGAATTATGCCGAGCTGACCAAGAACAAGGGCGCCGCCAACCTGACGGCCGAGGACGTACTCACCTCCTGTGCGGCCATGCTCTCGGTGTTCGTGCGCGAGCCGGAATTTGTCGGCCAGACCAAGGACAAGCTCGCTTCGGGCGAGGCTACCCGCATTGTCGATACCGCCCTGCGCGACGCTTTCGACCATTGGCTGGCCGCTTCGCCGCAGCAGGCGGGCAAGCTGCTGGACTGGGCAGTGGAACGCGCCGAGGAACGGCTGCGCCGCCGCAAGGAAAAGGAAATCGACCGGGCCAGCGCCACGCGCAAGCTGCGCCTGCCCGGCAAGCTGGCCGACTGCACGCAGAATGCCGCGCAGGGCGCGGAACTGTTCATCGTCGAGGGCGATTCGGCCGGCGGTTCGGCCAAGCAGGCCCGCAGCCGCGCCAACCAGGCGGTGCTGCCATTGCGCGGCAAGATCCTCAATGTTGCCGGCGCCAGCCGCGACAAGCTGGCGGCCAACCAGCTGATCGCGGACCTGATCCAGGCGCTGGGCTGCGGGACGCGGGATCGCTATACCGAAGATGACCTGCGCTATGACAAGATCATCATCATGACCGATGCCGATGTGGACGGCGCCCATATTGCTTCGCTGCTGATCACCTTCTTCTACCAGGAAATGCCGCGGCTGATCGAGAATGGCCACCTCTACCTGGCGCTGCCGCCGCTCTATCGCATCAGCCAGGGTGGCAAGACGCTCTATGCCCGCGACGAAGCGCACAAGACCGAGCTGATGCAGACCGAGTTCACCGGCAAGGGCAAAGTCGACATCACCCGCTTCAAGGGCCTGGGCGAAATGCCCTTTGCGCATCTGCGCGAAACCACCATGTCGCCCAAGTCGCGGACCCTGTTGCAGGTGAAGATCCTCGATGATCGCGATGCCACGCGGCATACGGTGGATCGCCTGATGGGCACCAAGCCGGAAGCGCGCTTCGAGTTCATCCAGGAGAATGCAGCCTTCGTGACCGATCTGGACATCTGAGCGTCCTTAACCGCGTTGCGCGTGCAAATGCCCAACATTATTGACAGTCAAGGGGTTTGCGCTATGGTCCGCGCCGCTGGACCTTTCCCGGCGGTGGGCGAACATTGCGATTGCCCGAGCCGTTTTTGGGGGCCCGGCGGGGCATTGGCGCAAGGCCTGATTTTGGCAAGTGTTCCGGTGTCCATCTGCGGATGCTTGCAGTATCTCCTTTTCCATCCGCAGCCAGGCAAGGGCCGCGCGCCCCAAGGGCGGAACTTGTACAACTCCAATGACCGGCGCACCGGCCCGAGTTCTTCGGTCCGGCCAGGCATCGGGCAGCACCGTTGAGTGGAACAACCGACTTGACCGACGACTTTTCCGGACTGGGACTCTCCACCAAGGTTACCGAAGCGGTGACCGCGGCGGGCTATACCAAGCCAACTGAAATCCAGGCCCAGGCCATTCCGCACCTTCTGCAAAAGAAGGACCTGATCGGTATCGCGCAGACCGGCACCGGCAAGACGGCATCGTTCGTGCTGCCCATGCTGACGCTGCTCGAAAACGGCCGGGCCCGCGCCCGCATGCCGCGCACGCTCATCCTGGAGCCGACGCGCGAACTGGCGGCGCAGGTTTCCGAAAATTTTGAGAAGTACGGCAAGAACCACAAGCTGACGATGGCGCTGATCATCGGCGGCGTGTCGTTCGAGGACCAGAACAAGAAGCTCGATCGCGGTGTCGACGTGCTGATCGCCACGCCGGGTCGCCTGCTCGACCAGATCGAGCGCGGCAAGATCATGCTCAACGGCGTGGAAATCCTCGTGATCGACGAGGCCGACCGCATGCTGGACATGGGCTTCATCGACGACATCGAAAAGATCGTCAATCGCCTGCCGCCGCGCCGGCAGACCATGCTGTTCTCCGCCACAATGGATGCGCAGATCGAACGGCTGACCAAGAAATTCCTCAAGGACCCGATCCACGTCCAGGTGTCGCGCGCCGCATCGACCGCCGACACCATCGACCAGAAGCTGGTCAAGGTCTCATCCAAGCCCGACGAGAAGCGCCAGGCGCTGCGCGACCGCATCGACGCTTCGGAAGGGCTGACCAACGCCATCATCTTCTGCAACCGCAAGCGGGACGTGGCCACCCTGGCCCGTTCGCTCGAGCGCCATGGCTATTCAGCCGGCGCCCTGCATGGCGACATGGACCAGAAGAGCCGGATGGAAACGCTGGATGCGTTCAAGACCAACAAGCTCACCCTGCTGGTCGCCAGTGACGTTGCCGCGCGCGGCCTCGATATTCCGGCCGTGAGCCATGTGTTCAATTTCGACGTACCGGTGCATGCCGAGGACTATGTCCACCGCATCGGCCGCACCGGCCGGGCCGGTCGGTCAGGCGTCGCCTATACGCTGGTGGCGCCGTCCGACGGCAAGCATCTGGACGCCATTCTCAAGCTGATCCAGAAGCCGATCGACTGGCTGGATGACGGCAAGGCCGCAAAGACCGCCCCGCGGGAAAACGGGGAGGACGGCGCAGAAGCAAAGCCAAGCCGCGGCCGCCGTGGACGTGCAACCCGCCCCGCCAAGACGCCGGGTACGGAAAAGCAACAGGACACGCCAGTAGAAGCAGCGGCAGAGGCCGTGGAATCCACGGCTCCAGCCAGGGGCGGCGGACGCCAGCGGAATGCCCGCCGGCCCGTCTCGACTGAAACAGAAGTGTCGGCGCAGCCCGAAAAGACGGCTTCGGAAGAGCGGCCCGCTGCAAAGAGCAGTGCTCGCCAGAGAAACGCCAGAAAGTCCGAGACGAGTGCGGAGGATACGCCGTTCGGCGATGCAGGTCCCATTCCGGCTTTCCTGCTGCGGTCGGCGCGTATTTCCTAGTAAAACGACAGGATTGTTGGCCGATTCCGGACGGAATCCTGTGAAGTCGAGGTTGTATTTGGAAGGGGCGGGGCTGTATCTAGTAGCCACGACTCGTTTATCGTATTTCGATCCGGTCAGGGGCGCAACGAGGCGCGGGGTGGGCAGTGTCGGACCAAGAATTTACGCGTACCCTGGGTTATGCCAATGCGGCATTCGACCTTCTCAAGCGAAGCGGGATTCCGCCCTATCCGCAATTCTATGAGCTGCTCTATACTTATGCGACCGGCGTAAACCCGTCGCTGAACAATCGCATCAACGCCATCTTCCGGAGCGGGACTGTTCCGACGTCCGATCTGGCGGAGACGCTTTACAACGAGTTCCTCAAGTCCGACCTCAATGACCGCATGTCGAGCGTGTCCGAGCGCATGCATGCCCGTATCGAGGCGGTACATGAGGCCATCGACAGCGCGATGACCACGGCAAATGCCTATTCGGGATCACTTCAGTCCGCCAGCGGCGATCTCGAACGGGACCTGTCGGCCGAAGACATGAAGATGCTGGCGACGCGGCTGCTGGCCGAGACGCGGCGAATGCAGGACACCAACCGCCAGCTTGAATCCAAGCTCGATGCATCGCGCGAGGATATCGCAGCGCTGCAACGCGATCTGGACGACGTGCGGCGCGAGTCCATGCTCGATCCCCTGACCAAGATTGCCAATCGCAAGAGCTTTGACGAGGGCCTGGAAGACGCCATTCGGGAAACCGGCAAGACCGACCATCCCTTGTGCCTGATGCTGCTCGACATCGACCATTTCAAGACCTTCAATGACACCTATGGGCACCAGACGGGTGACCAGGTGTTGCGGCTGGTCGCGATGACGCTGAAGTCCAATATCAAGGGCAAGGACCTGGCGGCGCGTTACGGCGGCGAGGAATTCGTGGCCATTCTGCCCTCGACCGACCTCGAAGGGGCGGTGATCGTGGCCGAGAATATCCGCAAGGCCATTCAGGCCAAGGAACTGCTCAAGCGGTCGACCAACGAGAAACTGGGCCGGATTACCGCGTCTTTCGGTGTCGCGGCGTTCCGTCCCGACGACAATGCCATGTCGTTGATCGAACGCGCCGACCGGTGCCTCTATGCCGCAAAGCATGCCGGGCGCAATCGGGTCGTCAGCGAAACCGAACTGGTCGAAATCGATGAGGCGCCGGCCAAGGACGCCTCCGCAGCCTGATCAGGCCGCAGGTGTCAACTCGACGCCCAGCCCCGCCAACATCTCCCAATAATCGGGATAGGTCTTGCCGGTGCAGGCCGGATCGAGAATGACGATATTGGGCACAAGCAGGCCGGCCAGGGCAAAGCTCATGGCGATGCGGTGATCGTGATAGGTCTCAATCTTGATCCGCGCGTTTCGACCCTTGAGCTTTGACGCCAGGTTTGGGTCAGAGGCTACGACAAGATCATCACCCTCTTCCGTTGCCAGGCCCGGCTGGATGCGATTGAGCTCATTGGCGACGGCGCGGATGCGGTCGGTTTCCTTGACGCGAAGATTAGCGATGCCAACAAACCGGACCGGGCGATTGTTGAAGGCGGCCAGGACGGCAATGGTGGGCACCGCGTCCTGCATCTGCGAGCCGTCGATGACCTCCGGCATATCGGGGAATTGTGCAATGACCGACTGGGCGGCCGCGTCAGGCTGGGTGAAGGCGCCGGTGTCGACGCCCAGATCAATGCGGCCACCGGTCAGCGCCTCGATGCCCCAGAGATAGGTGGCCGCAGAAGCATCCGGTTCAATTTGGAAATCGGTGGCCCTATACCCTGTCGGCTGCACCAGCCACGAGCCGTCCTCGCGCGCCTCGATCTCGGCGCCGAAGGCGCGCATGGCGGCGAGCGTCAGGTCCACATACCCGCGGGCGCCGATATCCTTGCCTGCCAGGGCCACTTCAATGGGCCCCTCGCCAAAAGGGGCGGCCATCAGCAGGGCCGAAACATATTGGCTGGATAGGGATGCATCGATCTCCACCCGCCCCGAGCCGAAGCGTCCGGTGCCGTGAACGGTCACGGGCGGGCAACCGGTGGGGCTTTGCGCGTCGATACCCAGGGCATTAAGCGCATCGACCAGTGGTCGGATCGGCCGCACCCGCATTTCTTCATCGCCATCAACAATGACGGTCCCGTCGATGGTCGCGACGGCTGCGGTGAGAAAGCGAGTCGCCGTGCCGGCATTGCCGAGGAACAATGGCGCCGAGGGAGCCTGCAAGCGGCCGGTGCTGGTGACCAGGAAACTCGTGGCATCCGGCTCTTCGACCGTCACGCCCATTTCGCGCAGGGCGCGGGCCATGAGCACGGTATCCTTGCTCTTGAGCGCGCCGGTCAGGCGGCTGGTGCCCTCGGCCATGGCTGCCAGCAGCAGGGCTCGATTGGTGATCGACTTGCTGCCCGGCGGCGAAACGCGGCCTGACAATGGGCGATTGGGGGGAGTAATGGCGAGGGCGGGAGGAAGCGTGTTCGGCATGATGCGGGATCAATGCCTCATGGATTGAGCAAGCGCAACTGGAGAGATACCCCTCACCCGTCTCGGCCCGCGGCCGGTGCACCCTCTCCCACAAGGGGCGAGGGGTAAGCTGGTGCGCGGCAAAACTCGGTGCCCACTTCTCCCCCAAGGGGAGACGGGCAGCGCGGGGATCAGGCGCTGGCACGCGCCTCGGCCAGTGCCTTCAAATCGGCGGGCGCCAGGGTGACGCTTTCGCCGCAGCCGCAGGCGCCGGTCTGGTTGGGATTCTTGAAGGTGAAGCTGGAGCCCATCTTGCCGGATTCGAAATCCATGATTGTGCCCAGCAGATACATGGTGGCCTTGGGATCGACCCAAACGTCCACCCCCTTGTCGTTGACATGGTCATCGCCAGCCAGCGGCTCGCCGACATAGTCCATGGTGTAGGAGACCCCGGCGCAGCCGGCGTTCTTGATACCGACCCGCAGGCCGATGACCGGCTTGTCGGAATCCTCGATGATTTCATTGATGCGCTCGGCGGCTGCATCGGTCAGCGACATGATCTTGAAGGGCATCGGCCATTCACCTTTGATCGGCGTTTCACGATATATAGGGTAAAACGCGCGAAATTACCACCAGTTCAGCGCGACCTGGGCTTCTTCGCTCATGCGCGAGGCATCCCAGGGCGGATCAAAGACCATGTTGACGGTCACGTCCTGGATGCCTTCGACACCGCGGGCAGCATTCTCGACCCAACCGGGCATCTCACCGGCCACCGGGCAACCCGGGGCGGTCAGGGTCATGTCGATGACGAGGTTGCGGTCGTCGTCGAGGTCGACGCGGTAGATCAGGCCCAGTTCGTAGATATCGACCGGGATTTCCGGATCATAGACGGTCTTGAGGGCGCCGATCAGGTCCGTGGTGATGCGTTCGACCTCGCCCTCGGGGAGCGTGGTCGGCATGGTCGGGGTGATGCGGGTGTCGAGGTCGGCCAGGGACTCAGGGCTGTTCTCGTCGCTCATAGCGGTGTTCCTCAGGCGAAAAATTTCTGGGCGCGCTCGATGCCATCCACCAGCGCGTCAACGTCGTCCTTGCCGTTATATAGGGCGAAGGAGGCTCGACATGTAGAGGTGACACCGAAACGTTTGAGCAATGGCTGGGCGCAATGGGTACCGGCGCGCACGGCGATGCCATAGCGATCGAGGATCGTTGAGACATCATGGGCATGAGCGCCGGCAATCTCGAAGGAGAAGATGCCGCCCTTGCCGGGTGCCGTGCCAATCAGGCGCAGCGAATTGATGCGCGAGAGGCGCTCATGAGCGTATTCGGCCACGGCATGCTCATGGGCGGCAATGGCGTCGCGTCCTATGGCATCCATGTAGTCGAGCGCAGCACCCAGGCCCATGGCCTGGACGATGGGCGGCGTGCCGGCCTCGAAGCGATGCGGCGGCTCGTTATATGTGACGCCCTCGAGGGTGACGGTCTCGATCATCTCGCCGCCGCCCTGATAGGGCTGCATCTCGGCCAGGAGATCGTATTTACCGTAGAGGACGCCTATGCCGGTGGGGCCGTAGAGCTTGTGGCCGGTCATGATGTAGAAGTCGGCATCAAGATCCCGGACGTCGACCCTGGTGTGGACGGCGCCCTGGGAACCATCGACCAGAACCGGAATGCCGCGGGCATGAGCGATGGCGATCATGTCCTTGATGGGATTGATCGTTCCCAGGACGTTGGACATATGGGTAACCGCGACGATACGGGTTCGATCGCTGAGGGCTGCCTCGAAGGCCACCAGATCGAGAGCCCCGTCCTCGGTTACATCGACCCATTTGATCACCGCGCCCTTGCGCTCGCGATGAAAATGCCAAGGCACGATATTGGAGTGGTGCTCCATGATCGTGGTGACGATCTCGTCCCCTGCCCCGATGCGCGGGCCGGCGAAGGACGCGGCAACCAGGTTGATCGCCTCGGTGGCGGACTTGGTGAAGATGATTTCCTCGACCCGGCCGGCATTGAGGAAGTGGCGGACGCTCTCGCGGCCGGCCTCATAGCCTTCAGTGGCGCGATTGGCGAGCGTGTGCAGCCCCCGATGCACGTTGGCATATTCGTGGCGGAACCCCCGGTCCATGCGGTCAAGGACCTGAACCGGCTTCTGCGCCGACGCGCCGCTATCGAGATAGACCAGGCGATGCCCGTGGATCTGTTCGGACAGGATCGGGAAATCGGCGCGGATTTTTTCGAGGTCGAAGGTCATTGTTTGACACCAGCTCCGGGCATTAGCCCCTCCCCCTTGAGGGGAGGGGTTGGGGTGGGGGTTCGGGCCTGTCGTCAAGGTCCGACGCCGGGAATGTTGCTCCGCCGGAACCCCCACCCTCGGTCCCTCCCCTCAAGGGGGAGGGAGGCGCAAGCACCGAAACGTCCTGACTAGTTCCCCAGCAGCCAGCCGTCGACCACGCCCTGCAGGGCTTCGTTGAGTTCTTCATCCTCCACCGGGTCGAGCAGTTCGGCGATGAAGCCGCGCACCAGCATGGTCTCAGCCTCGGCCTTCGGAATGCCGCGACTGAGCAGGTAGAAGAGGCTGTCCTCATCGAGCTTGCCGCAAGTGGAGCCGTGGCCGCAGACGACATCGTCGGCGTAGATTTCGAGCTCGGGCTTGGAGAGGATTTCAGCTTCGTCCGACAGCATGAGCCCCTGATGCATGAACTTTGCGTCGGTCTTCTGGGCGTCACGGGCGACCACAAGCTTGCCCTGAACTACCGCCTTGGAGCGGCCGCGGCTGATCGACTTGAACAGCGGCTGGGAGGAGGTATGCGGCACTGCGTGCAGCGTCTCCATGGTGATGTCGGCGTGCTGTCCATCAGCGACGAGGTTGAGGCCGGTAATATCGGCATGCGCCCCTGTCCCGCCCATGGTCGGAAGGACGTTGGTGCGCGACAGGCCGGCGCCGAGGTGGATGATCAGCGTGCGCAGTTTCGCGCCGTCAGCGAGATGGTATTCGTTGGTGGCGAAATGGGTGGCGGCGCGCGCAGAGAGATCGATGGTGATGTGGGTCACCACCGCATTCCTGCCCAGGGCCAGGTAGGTGCCGTGATTGCCCACATGGGCCGCGTCCGAGCCCGAGAAGGTCTCGATAATGGTGGCGGTGGCGTTGTCCGCGACGAAGATCTTCAGGGCATCGGCCACGTGGGCGGCCTCACCCTCGATGCGCCGTTCGATCTGGACGACCGGGTCAACGCTGCTTTCCAGCGTCAGCGTGAGTGCCTGGGTGACAAGAGCGTTGTTGACATGCACCAGCAGGTCATCGCGGGTCGTCAGGACGCCGCCCTCGGCCTTGCCGACGATAACTCCGGCGGGCGCAGTCGAGGCGTTCTGAATGACGCCATTGGCGATCATCAGCGAATAGGCGCCGGGTATGCGCAGGGCCGGAGCACTGGCCTCATTGGCAGCTGTGGCCAGCGGCGGGATGGCCCGCAGCAGGGTTTTCAGATCGGTATAGTGATAGGCCTCGACGCGACGGGTCGGCAGGCCGGCCATGGTGACGCGCTCGGCGGCCTGGTCGGCGCCGGCAGCCTTGAGCTGGGCGATGAGAGCTTCCTCGGCAGGACCGAGGCGAACGGGGAAATTGGCGCGCATGGGTCAGGCCGCCTCGCCGCCGTAATTGGCATAGCCCTCGGCCTCGAGCTTGAGCGCCAGGTCCTTGTCACCGCTCTCGACGATCCGGCCGTCGGAGAACACATGCACCACGTCGGGCACGATGTGGTTCAGGAGGCGCTGGTAGTGGGTGATGACCAACATGGAGCGCTGGCCGTCGCGGAGCGCATTGACGCCCTTGGACACGACCTGGAGCGCATCGATATCGAGGCCGGAATCGGTCTCGTCGAGCACGGCGAGCGAGGGCTTGAGCAAGGCCATCTGCATGATCTCGGCGCGCTTCTTCTCGCCGCCGGAGAAGCCGACATTGAGCGGACGCTTGAGCATGTCATTGTCGATATTGAGCTGGGCGCCGGCTTCCTTGACCGCGCGCATGAAGTCGGGCGTGGTCAGTTCGGCCTCGCCACGGGCCTTGCGCTGGGCATTGAGGGCTGCCTTGAGGAACGTCATGGTGGCGACGCCGGGAATTTCGATCGGGTACTGGAAGGCCAGGAACAGGCCAGCGGCGGCGCGCTCATCGGGTTCCATCTCGAGGATGTTCTCGCCGTTGAGCAGGATCTCGCCCTCGGTCACCTCATAGTCTTCCTTGCCGGCGAGCACATAGCTCAGCGTCGACTTGCCCGAGCCATTGCGGCCCATGATGGCATGGACTTCGCCGGGCGGGATGATGAGGTTCACACCCTTGAGGATTTCGCGTTCCTCGATGCGGGCATGCAGGTTGCGGATTTCAAGCACGGGGGTGGTCATTTTGTCGTCTCCAATGTCGGAAGGTCGGCTGCGGCGCCTCAGGCGCCCGGCTCGCCGTCCCAGTAATCAAGGTGGTCCTGGCCTTCGCGGCCACAGTGGCGGAGGCGACGGTCGGCCGAGGAACGGCTCGTCACCTGGAATTTGCCCGAGTCCGGGTATTCGCAGACTTCGGTATCGGCATTGTTGGCAATGCCCAGATATTTGAGCGTCACCGAGCCGGTATTGAGGATCTGGTGGGCCGTTTCCGGGCCGCCGGTCGGCGCGCCCAGCACGTCGCCAGCCGTGAACGAGTAACGCTCGGCACCGAAGCGATAGGTCCCCTCGCCTTCCAGCACGATGAAGAGTTCTTCCTCGACGTGATGGTTGTGGAAAGGACAGCTCGACTTGCCGGGCGGCACTTCGTTGTAGCTGATGCCGAGTGCGCTGAGACCCAGCAGCTTGCCGAAGGACGTGTCGGCAGACTTGTACAGCGTCCCCTGCTCCCAAGCGTCGAGCGCCAGGGAGGCAAGCGAAACGACGGGGTTACGCGTCGGGCTCGACATCCTAGCCAACACTGCCTTCGAGGCTGATCGAGATCAGCTTCTGGGTTTCGACCATGAATTCCATCGGCAGGTGCTGCAGCACGTCGCGGACGAAGCCATTGACGATCAGCGCCACGGCTTCTTCTTCGGAGAGGCCGCGCTGCATGCAGTAGAACATCTGGTCGTCGGAAATCTTGGACGTGGTGGCTTCGTGTTCGAAGACCGCCGTGCCGTTGCGGCTCTCGATATAGGGAACCGTGTGGGCGCCGCACTTGTCACCGATCAGCAGCGAGTCGCACTGGGTGAAGTTGCGGGCGTTCTTCGCCTTGGCATGGGCCGAGACCTGGCCGCGATAGGTATTGTCCGAGAAGCCGGCGGCGATGCCCTTGGAGATGATGCGGCTGGACGTGTTCTTGCCCAGATGGATCATCTTGGTGCCGCTATCGACCTGCTGATAGCCGTTGGAAATGGCGATGGAATAGAACTCGCCGCGCGAACCGTCGCCGCGCAGGATGCAGCTGGGATATTTCCAGGTGATGGCCGAGCCGGTTTCCACCTGGGTCCAGGAGATGTGCGAGTTGACGCCACGGCAATCGCCACGCTTGGTGACGAAATTGTAGATGCCGCCCTTGCCGTTCTTGTCGCCCGGATACCAGTTCTGGACGGTCGAGTACTTGATCTCGGCATTGTCGAGGGCGACCAGTTCCACCACCGCAGCGTGCAGCTGGTGCTCGTCGCGCATGGGGGCGGTGCAGCCTTCGAGGTAGGAGACGTAAGAGTCGTCGTCGGCGATGATCAAGGTGCGCTCGAACTGGCCGGTCTTCTTCTCGTTTATACGGAAATAGGTCGACAGCTCCATGGGGCAGCGGACGCCCTTGGGGATGTAGACGAAGGAGCCATCGGTGAAGACGGCGCAGTTGAGAGTCGCATAGTAATTGTCGGAGACCGGAACCACTGAGCCGAGATACTGCCTGACCAGATCCGGGTATTCGCGGATGGCTTCGGAGATCGAGCAGAAGATGATCCCCTTCTTGGCGAGTTCCTCGCGGAAGGTGGTGACCACGGACACCGAGTCGAAGACGGCGTCGACGGCGACATTGGCACCGAAGGGCGTGCCGACGGATTCGGCGGCGCCTTCGACGCCGGCCAGGATCGCCTGCTCCTTGAGCGGAATGCCGAGCTTGGCATAGGTCGCGAGCAATTCGGGATCGACTTCGTCCAGGCTCTTGGGGCCTTTGAAGGACTTGGGCGCCGCGTAATAGCTGATGCCCTGAAAGTCGATCTTGGGATAGTGGACCTTGGCCCAATTGGGCTCTTCCATGGTCTGCCAGCGGCGGAAAGCCTCAAGACGCCAGTCCAGCATCCATTGGGGCTCGTCCTTCTTGGCCGAGATGAAGCGGATCGTGTCCTCGGTCAGACCGACCGGGGCGACATCGGATTCGATTTCGGTTTCAAAGCCGTATTTGTACTTGTCGACGTCGAGCGCCAGCACCTGTTCGACGGTTTCCCGGTCGATTTCTTCCTTCAGGGTCGGAATATTGTAGTCCGCCATACGGCTTCTCCTTCATGTCCCTCGGCGGTTCAAGGCCGCCGCGAACGCATAGTCATTGGCAGTCAGGCTGCCTTCCCTGCTCGCTTGTGGCGGGCAAGGAGTGTTTCAAAACCGGCAAGAAACGCTTGTGCGTCCGCCATTGTGGAATTCCAGCCGAAGCTGACGCGCAAGGCACAGTTGGCGAGATCCCTGGATACGCCCATGGCCGCCAGAACGTGGCTGGCACCCACCTTGCCCGAAGAGCAGGCCGAGCCGGACGAAACCGAAAGGCCCATCAGGTCCAGCGCCATCATGGCCGTGGCATTGCCGATACCCGGCACGGCAAAATTGCTGACATTGCCAATGCGCTCGGCTTTCTCGCCAAAGATGACGGCATCGGGCGCGAGCCGCCTCAGACCACCTTCAACGCCGTCAGTGAGGGCCTTCATGGCCGTTGCGTCGTAGTGCGCCGCCTC
Source organism: uncultured Devosia sp. (assembly GCA_965651655.1). GTDB lineage: Bacteria > Pseudomonadota > Alphaproteobacteria > Rhizobiales > Devosiaceae > Devosia. The sequence continues at coordinate 8,648 of CBFGTF010000029.1, read as the reverse complement.
GGCGGCCGCGCCGAATGCAGCGATCAGGGCCGCGGATTCAGTGCCGCCACGGCGTCCCTGCTCCTGACCGCCGCCGGGGATCAGGCGCACGATGTCGGCATGGGCCTTGACCAAAAGGGCGCCTATTCCGGCCGGGGCGCCGATCTTGTGGCCGCTCACGGCCATCATGTCGGGAGCCGAGGCGGCGAAGTCGAGGGGCAGCTTGCCGAAGGCCTGGACCGCGTCGATGAACAATGTGTGACGGGTTGGACCGACCAGGGCGTTGATCCGGGCGATTGGCTGAACCACGCCCGTTTCGTTATTGACCCAATGCAGGGCCACCAGCAGCGTGACGCCTTCGCTGTCGGCGCGCTGCAAAATCGCCGCCAATAGATCAAGATCAATCCGGCCATCGGCATCGAGTGCAATAGTCCATAGCGGCAGGCCCGTAGCCTCCGCGGCCTTCAGGGTCGCGGCGTGCTCCCCCGTGCTCATGGCTATGGCGCCTGCCGAGAAGCTTCTAGCGCCGCCGACGACTGCCTGAGTGATCGCCTCGGTGGCCGATCCGGTAAAGACCACCTGCTTGGGTTCGGCCCCGGCAAGGCGGGCCACCTGATGACGGCCGGTTTCGACCAGGTTGCGCAGGGCGCGGCCATGGCCATGAACAGAGGACGGATTGCCGGTCAGCTCGAGCGCAGCAAGCAGCGCGGCCCGCGCTTCAGAGCGAAGCGGGGCGGCTGCATTGTGATCGAGATAGACACTCGCTTTGGTCATTCCGCCTACCGAGCGCAGCGCGCTCATCATAGCTGCCATGCCTGGCACAGGACGCTTCCGCGACCCCGCAACCAAACACTTCTTGAATTTTTACGCCCAACCTCATTACAAGGGGCGCTCGAATGGGCCGTATCGCGGCCCAAAACCAAGTTTCGAATAATTCTAAACTGGTGTTTCGGACCCATGTTTTAGGGAGCGGCCCGCGCTTAGTCAAGCCGTGAGCGCCCCCGGACGGGGTCCAGGAACCCCCAAATGAACGAAGCCAGAAAAGGCCGGAACAAACTTATGCCAGAAGTGATCTTCAACGGCCCGGAAGGGCGTCTGGAAGGCCGGTACCAGCCGGGCAAGGAGCCCAACGCTCCCATCGCCATCGTGCTGCACCCGCACCCGCAGTTCGGCGGGACGATGAACAACCAGATCGTCTACAATCTCTTCTACATGTTCGCTGAGCGCGGTTTTTCGGTACTGCGCTTCAATTCGCGCGGCGTCGGGCGCAGCCAGGGCGTGTTCGACCATGGCATTGGTGAACTCTCGGACGCTGCCGCGGCGCTGGACTGGTTGCAGATCATCAACCGTGAATCGCGCGGCTGCTGGATCGCCGGATTTTCATTCGGCGCCTGGATCGGCATGCAATTGCTGATGCGCCGCCCCGAGGTGGAAGGCTTCATTTCGGTGTCGCCGCCGGAAAACCTCTACGACTTCTCGTTCCTGGCCCCCTGCCCGTCTTCGGGCCTGATCATCCATGGCGACAAGGACCGCGTGGCGCCGCCCACATCGGTCCAGAAGCTGGTGGACAAGCTCAAGACGCAGAAGGGCATCACCATCGAACAGCAGATCGTGGAAGGGGCCAACCACTTCTACGAAGGCAAGATCGATGAGTTGACGACTGCCTGTGCCGAATATCTCGACCGTCGCCGTCAGGAGATCGCGGACGGCGGCGGGCGCTGACAGGGCGCAAAACTGCGATTGAAACCACCACGGTGTCCTCCCGCATATGGGAGGCACCGTTTCAGTACCGACAGACCAAACAGGGATTCCCGCTTTCGGGGGGAATGACCCGGTGGTTTGAATGGATCGCAAAATGACAAAATTCAAATCCGACTTCATGCGCACGCTTTCCGAGCGCGGCTTCATCCATCAGACATCGGACGATGAAGGCCTGGACAGGCTCTTCGCCACCGAGACGGTCACGGCCTATATCGGCTTCGACCCCACAGCCTCCTCCCTGCATGTGGGAAGCCTCATTCAGATCATGATGCTGCACTGGCTGGAAAAGACCGGCCACCGCGCCGTGGCCCTGATGGGCGGCGGCACCGGCATGGTGGGCGACCCCTCGTTCAAGGACGAGGCGCGCAAGCTGATGACGCCCGAAACCATCGAGGCCAATATCAATGGCATCAAACAGGTGTTTTCCAACTATCTCAGCTTTGACGACGGCAAGGCGCTGATGGTGAACAATGCCGAATGGCTGATGCCACTCAACTATCTCGAATTCCTGCGCGACGTCGGCCAGCATTTCTCGGTCAACCGCATGCTGAGCTTTGACTCGGTCAAGCAGCGGCTGGACCGCGAGCAATCGCTCTCGTTCCTCGAATTCAACTACATGATCCTGCAGGCCTATGACTTCGTGGAGCTCAACAAGCGCTATGGCGTGCGGCTGCAGATGGGCGGCTCGGACCAGTGGGGCAATATCGTCAATGGTATCGACCTGGGCCACCGGCTGGGGACGCCGCAGCTCTATGCGCTGACCTCCCCGCTGCTGACGACCGCCTCGGGCGCCAAGATGGGCAAGTCGCTCAATGGCGCCATCTGGCTCAATGCCGACCTGCTCTCGGCCTATGATTTCTGGCAGTACTGGCGCAATACCGAGGATGCGGATGTCGAGCGGTTCCTCAAGCTCTACACGACACTGCCGCTCGACGAGATCGCGCGGGTGGTCGGCGGCGACATCAATGAGGCCAAGAAGCGCCTCGCCACCGAAGTCACCGCGATGATCCGTGGGCGCGAGGCAGCGGAAGCGGCGGCGGAGACGGCACGGGCAACGTTCGAAACCGGCAAGCTGGACCTGTCGCTGCCAACCGCCGAGGTGACCCATGCGGAGCTCAATGCCGGGATCGGCGTGCTCAATGCGCTGGTGAAAGCCGGGCTCGCCGCCTCCAATGGCGAAGCGCGGCGGCATGTGGCATCGGGGGCGGTGCGGATCAATGACGCGGTCATCGACGACGAGAAGCTGATGCTGGGTGACAATGCCCTGCTCGAAGAGGGGGTCATCAAGCTCTCGGTGGGCAAGAAGCGGCATGCGCTGATCAAGCCGGTGTAGAGGCCACATCCCTCATCGAGATGCATAAGCTTGAGCACGCCCGTCTTCCCTTCTCCCCTGATGGGGAGAAGGTGGCCCGACGGGCCGGATGAGGGGTTCAGCATCGCGTCGTGGCCGATGGGCATTCACCCCTCACCCTGACCCTCTCCCCTGAGGGGCAAGGGGACGATGAGCACGACCTTCGGCCGCAGGAGCGCTCTTTTATTGCGGGGGCGCGGGCGGCAGTTCGCGGGCGCGGAACTCAAAGATTTCGCGGAGGAAGCCCGGCGCCAGAAGCGAGAGCGGGTTGACCAGGAATTGCGGCTGATCCAGCGGGCCGCGGACGGCGAAGGTGACGCCGACAAGACCCTCGCCATCGCGGCCGCCCAGAAGCGGGCCCAGAATGGGCAATTGCTGGAAGATGTTGTTCAGCCCGAACAGCGGCACATAGGTGCCGGTCAGGTCATAGCGGCGCTGGTCGGTATAGATGAAGCCGCGCATGGTGCCGCCGACCGTGTCCCCGGCCAGCACCGCATTGGTGACCTCGACGCGATCGCTGCTGCGGATGAAATCCACCTGGCCGGCGCGGAAATCGAGCCGGTTGCTGGAGGCAATGGCCGCCCGGGAGTCGGAATGATTGCCGAGAATCTGGATGACGTTTTCCTCATCGACAATGGCGAAATTGCGCAGGACGAGCTGGCCTGCTTCGGCATTGGTCGTGCGGTTCGTGGTCATGACCAGGCTGCCCGACCCACCGGCAAGCTGAGAATAGATGCCGAGGAGGCGCAGCACCGTACCGGCATCGTTGAAGGCCACCGAGAGAGTGCGCCCGTTCGGCGCCGGGTTGGTAGTGATGGAAATGGCATTGCCTTCATCGAACTGTGCGGCAAGGGCGACGCGGGTGAGGTTCATGCCGCGCAGGGCCATGTCGAGGTCGAGATTGAAGGCGGTGGTGGCATAATAGCCGATGGCCCGGTCGAGCTCGACATCGAGTGCCAGGGTCTGGTCGAACTGGGTGGACTGCACGCCGCCGCTGCCCTGCTCGAGGCTAAAGAAGCGGCTGAGAACCGGCTTGAGATCAAGCTGTGCACCGCGGATGCGGACCGCAAAGCCGCCATCGATCGGCGTCAGGTCGACGGTGGCGCTATCCCCCCGGCTGAGGGCGAAATTGGTGAAATTCGCCGCCACCAGCCCATCGGTCGCGTGGTAGTCGATAAGGCCATTGAGGCGAACGTTGCCAAACGATAGCGCAATGTCCTCAAGATGCGTCACGTCCCCGTCGGGGCGCACGATGGCGGTCAGGAGACCGGGCGTTCCGACCGGCTTGGCAATGCCGAGGTCACGAATGTCGAGCGCGGCGCCTTCGAGGTCGACGGACATGTGCAGGGCACCCCCGGCCAGCGGCTGGGCGACGAACTGCACCTGGCCGCTGAGGAATTCGGAGGCGTCAAAGCCCATGGCGGCCAGGTCGGCCACGGCAATGGTGGAGCCAAGCCGGAAGACCGGGTCGGTGTCCATAGTGCCCTCGACCGACACATCGGCTTCCATGCCGTCGATGCTGGCGGTGCCGCCCAGCTGATAGCCATCCTGCGAGGCCGAGAACGAAAGCTGCCCATCGCCAATCCTGCGCCCCTGTATCGGATCGGAACTGGCGAAATCCTCCACGCTGCCATTGACCACATAGTCCACGTCCATTTCGCGGCCCGTGGCCTCATCCCCCAGGGCGATGGTCGCGACGACGCCCAGATCGACCGTGCCGGTCAGGGTGCCCAGGTCGATAGGCAGGTTGGCATCGGACAGGGCATCGGGCTGTTGCTGTTCGAGCAGGGCCAGCAAGGCAGGAATGGGCGCGTTCAGGTCGCCCGATATTTCCACAATGCTTTCGCCGGGGACAGAATTGTCCATCACCAGGGCCGGACTGGTCACACGGATGGTGCCGCCATCGGTATCGAGCGTGCCGCCCCCGCCGGAGATCGACACTTTTTCGTCGTTGACGCGCAGCCGCGTGTCGCCCGAGATGACAATGGCGGACATTTCGGGCGTCGGCTTGATGCCGACCCCTTCTCCGACAATTTCGATCTGCATGCTATCCCGGGGGATCGCAACCGCGTCGTTACCAATGGCCAGCGTGCCGACTGGAAAATTGAAGCGCATGCGGGCGCTCTTGACCCGCCCGTCGGTGACATTGGCAACGAACCAGTCCCGGCTGTCCCCGCCCATGATATAGGGCCAGAGGCGCTTGAAATCGTCGGCCGACACGCCCTGGCCGGCAATGGTCATGTCCAGGCCAATGCCCGCTTGGAGGAGGTCTATGCGCCCGGCGGTTTCCACCACCGCGTCGCCACGCCGTGCCGTCAGGCGGTCGACGCCCAATGCGCCATAGAGCGGGGTCGACCAGCCGGAAAACTCGACAGTGTCGAAAGGCGCGGCAGGAGCGTCCATGTCATTGGGATGGATGGCAACGTCACGCGCGCTCAGGGACATGCCAATGGTGGGGCCATAGGTGGGGTCGAGCCCGAGCACGAAGACGCCCGCCACCTGGGCGCTGCTCTGCCCGATCCGCAGGGCGCCCTCGGCCATGGTGAACTGGCCCAGTTCGGGCTGCCAGGTCACATCGAGGATGGAGCTCGCCACGGGGAAATAGTCATCATCCAGGCGCAGGTCGAGACCGGTGAGGTCGATCTTGAAGGCGCCGCCGGTGAGCTTGCCCGAGTCGGCGTCAAAAGTGACGTCGATGGAAATGGCGCCGGCGCCGCGCATGGCCGCCAGGCTCTCCCGGTCATCGATGAAGGGCAGGAAGGCGGAGAAATCAAGATTGGTCACGTCGGCCTGCAAGCGGCGCGTCCCATCATCGTCAAGCGAGCGTTCCAGTGTGCCGAATATGGTCTGCCCGCCGATCCGGGCGCTAAACTCGCCGGTCACCCTCGCCTCGCCCGGCACCGGACCGATTTCCATGGAAACGGCCTCGAATTGCCGGAACAGGCCATAGATGGGGTCGGCCATGTCGATCCGACCGTCGCGCACGACCAGACGCGAAAAGCGCCCCTGGGCGGTCTGCTCGACCAGATCTGCAATGGCCAGTTCGGTGGCCTCGAGATTGTAGATCAGCCAATCATTGTCAGAGCGCATGGGCGGGGCTGTGCCGGCCTCAAAGGAGATACCTTCCGAGGAAATCGCAACCGCCGGAAAGGCATCGGCGCCCTCGAGTACCCGGATCGTGGCGGGACCACCATCGGGGCTATCCACGATCTCGAGTGTTCCGGGACGCGGGCCATAGAGATCCTGGACGATCTGCACATGCGGCCCGACAATGGTAATCGTGGTGCCCGGCTGGCCGAAGAGCGCACGGGCCGGGGAGAAGCCAACCTCAAGCGCATCCATCCGGATGCGGGCGCCGGACTTGCTGTCATTGAAATCCACGGGGGAAAACTGGAGGACCGGCCAGACGCCGTTTTCCAGCGCGAGAGCCATATCACCCATTTGCAGATCGGCGGTTTCGGGCACGAAATTCTGCACGAAATTGCGGATGGCCTGCCCGCTGAACGGAATGCGGATGGGCGTGAACAGCATGATCGCATAGAGGATCAGCAGCACCAGGCAAGGCACACCGAGAACCCAGGTGGCGACACGGCGAAACCGGCGCCCGCCGGACCGGCGGGGCGGCGCGGGATCGGCCGGCGAATGGGTTTCTGGACTTGTCGCTTCGCTCACTGCCGCCACGTCAGGACAGGCAGCGGACAATAGCCCCTGCCACACTCAGAATCATCCGCCCAGGGCGGTGCATTGCAGGATGATACCGGCTGGAATGTGACGCCGACACCCTCTAGATGATTTCCCCGTTTCATCGAAAGGGCGAAGTCATCCAAGTCTTTGTTTTGTCGCGTTTCGCTGGCGCGGCCCTTCGGGTCCGAACCGCAAAACCGTTGCCACTTCTGCTGGAAACGCTCTAATCGATACCAAAACCAGGAACGGCCATGACCCATCTTAAACAGGGCGACCTTGCGCCCGACTTTTCGCTTCTTCGCGACGACGGCTCGGTTGTCAGCGCTGCCAGCCTCAGGGGCCATCCGGTTGTCCTCTTCTTCTATCCCGAGGACGATTCGGGTGGATGCGTCGACGAGAACCAGGAGTTTTCAGAACTCGCGGATGCTTTCAGCGCCAGACATGCATTTCTGGCAGGCGTCTCGCCCGACACGCTGGAATCACACATGAAGTTCCGGGCCAAGTACGGGCTCAAGGTGCCACTGGCAGCCGATCCGGAGCGCAAGGTAATCGAGGCGTTCGGGTTGTGGCAGATGAAGAAGCTCTATGGCAGGGAATTCATGGGGCTGGTCCGGACCAGCTTCATTCTCGATGCCGAAGGCCGGATCGCCCGCATCATCCGGGCCACGCGCATAAAGGGCCACGCCGCCAAGGTGTTGATCGCACTGGACGAGGTGATCGCAGGGACCTGACGTTTTCGGCTTCTTAACCAAGCTCGTCCACACTCCGATAACCATAGTTTGCGTGTTGCGGGGGTCGTGGCGGTGCGTCAGTCAGCCAAATCGGTAAACGAGGGCCGAAAGGCCAATCGTGGCGGCGTCCACCCTGCCCTGTTCTATGCCATGTTCGCCCTGTTGCTCGGCGCCAATGCGGTTACGGCCACCGCCCTGCTCATGGCGCCGGACATTGCGCGCCTGCTCGGCGGGCAGAACGAACTGGTGCTGTCGGCCTATGAGGACCGGCTGGCGCAGATGCGGGTCGAGATCGACCGGCTGCATTCGCGCAATTATGCGCAGGCGGGCGATATCAACCTGCAATTGCAGGAATTGTCGGCGCAGCAGGAAATGCTGCTTGAGCAGCACCAATTGGTGCGGGCGCTGGTGACCAAGGCCGACCAGCTCGGCATTGCCGCGGTGGCGCCCTCGGCAGCGCCAGGTACGGAGCTGTCCCTGGTGACGACCATGTCGGGTAATCCCGACGTGGCGGCGACCGCCGCGAGCGTCACCCAGATGATGGACGAGACCCAACAGGCCATGACCGGCATTGCCGTGGCGGCAGCGCAGCGTACGGAAGGCATTGTCAGCGAGCTGGGCAAGCTCGGGATCGCTCTCGACCTGCCGGCGACTCAGTTCAACGGCGTCGGCGGCCCACTGCTGGCGGCCAGCGACGGAGCGGCAGCCCCCTCCCCGATGATCGAGGATGCCAATGCGGTTATGGATGCATTGCTGCTCTACAAGGCGGCGCGGGACAGCCTGGCCCTGGCGCCGGTGCATATGCCGATCACCGGCAATTTCCGCCAGAGTTCGGGCTATGGCAATCGCAAGGACCCCTTTACCGGCGGCCGGGCCTTTCATTCCGGCCTCGACTTTGCCGCGCCCAGCGGCACATCGGTGCTCAGCGCAGCCGATGGCGTGGTGGAATTCGTGGGCGAGCGATCGGGCTATGGCAAGGTGGTCGAGATCGACCATGGCAACGGATTGATGACCCGATACGCCCATCTCAGCGCCTATCTCGCCCGCGAGGGCCAGCGGGTGGTCACCGGCACGCCGATCGCCAGGGTCGGCTCCACCGGACGGTCAACCGGGCCGCACCTGCATTTCGAAGTGCACCGGGC
>CBFGTF010000028.1:0-24159 GCA_965651655.1 uncultured Devosia sp. | reverse complement strand
GCACCGGTGCCTGACTTGGTCAGGGCCACCGAAGCCGGGCTACCGACAGCGCCGTCGGAAATCAGCAGGGAGCCGAGAGCCGGATCATTGGCGTCGATCTTTGCCATGACCATGGAGTGAGTCTGGAACGACTTGTCCTGCCGGGCCTGGCGCAGCGTCGACTGCATCGATTCGAGCGTCTTGGTCATGGCGCTGAGACCGTTATCCGCGGCCTGCAGTGTCTGAATGCCGTTGGCCATGGAATCGATCAGGGCGCCCAGATCGCTGGCGCGATTGGTCAGGCCCTTGGCGGTAAACCAGCTGGATGGGTTATCAAGGGCCGAATTGACCTTGTTGCCGGTGGCGAGACGATTCTGCGTCGTCGCCATCATGTCGGCGGTGCCTTTGAGCGAGAGAAGATTGGCCCGTACGGCCTTTGAAAGTGAGATGTCCGCCATCAATTGCAATCCTTACCTCAGGCCGTTCGGGCCCCTTGGTAGAAATAGTTAACCGCCTTTTCTTAAAGGGGCGTTAACCATGCGGATTGACCTCTCATAAACCATAAAATTGCCAGGCGCTGCCTCGCAAAAGGGAAGGGGCGGGTCTTGCGACCCGCCCCATTTGTTTGGAAACCGTAGCTTTTGCCGATTAACGGATAAGCTGCAGGATCGACTGGTCGGCCTGGCTCGCCAGAGAGAGCGAGTTCTGCGACAGGGACTGACGGGTCTGCAGAGCCAGCAGGTTCGCAGCTTCCGTGTTCATGTCGGCCAGGGTCAGGTCGCCGGCACCGTCTTCGAGGGTATTGATCATCGCATTGGTGAAGGTCTGGCGATTCTCAACGATCGAGAGGTTCGAACCGAAGGTCGAAGCCTGCGAACGCACTTCGTTCAGGGCGTTCTTGAGCTTGCCGAGTTCGGTGTCGATGGTGGCGTCGCTGTCCAGATCAGACTCTTCCAGGGTGGTCGAGACACCGAGGTTGGACGAGTTGATGGTCTCGCCATCCTTGGTCTGGATGTCGATCGACGACGTACCGGTTTCGTTGAAGGTGATTGCCAGCTTGTCGCCGCGCAGCAGGTTGATGCCGTTAAAGGTAGCGTCATCAGCCAGCTTGTCGAGCTGGTCGCGCAGTTCATTGAACTGGGCAGCCAGACCGGCGCGGACAGAGTTGCCAGCGACGTCGGCAGAGGCAGTGCCACCGCTGAGGGCGCCGTTGGCGTCAAGGCCTTCAATTTCAAGATCCTGAGTCGAGAGGTTCTCGATGCGGAGCTTGCCATTGTCGTTCGAGGCGCGGACCTTGCCTTCGAGATCGGTGTTCGTGTTGATGGCGGACACCATCTCGTCGACGCTGCGAGCGAAGGTGAGCGGCTCGGCGGCGGTCACGGCGCCGAACAGGGCGGAGTCGTCACCGCCGATGGTCAGGGTGCCGGCATCGTCAGAGGTCGCGCGGATGGCGATCTTGTTGCCGACTTCCTTGTACACTTCGAACTTGGACTTGTCGCCCAGCTGGGTATTCATCGACTCGATAGCTTCGTCGATGGTGTCGCCAGCTTCGATCGTGATCTCCTTGTTGTTGATCAGGAACGAGTACTGGCCGTCCGAACCGGTGGTGGAAACGCGCTCGCCGGCAACCGGAGCATCCGGATCGGCAGGTGCGGTACCAAAAACGGTGTCTACGTCGGCACCACCGACGGTGATGTCACCATCGACGTTTTCAACGGTCTGGAAGGTGAATTCGCCAGCGTTGCTTTCGAACTCTATGACGCCAGCCAGCGCCGAGTTGCTCAGCGTTTCGGTGACGTATTCTTCGAGCTCGGCCAGCGTCGGATCGGCGTCAGCCACATAGGCGAAGTTGACGGTTTCGCCGCCGAATTCGACGGTGAAGGTGAGGTCGGCAGAACCATCGAGGGTTTCGTCACCAACGACCGAAGCCTTGCCGGCGGCGGCGGGGGTTACGAAGGCAGCGCCGAACTCAACCTGAGCACCGGTGCCAGCCTTGGTCAGATCAACAGTGGTCGGATTGCCGACAGAACCGCCCGAAAGGGTGAGCTTGCCCAGATCGGGATCGTTCGGGTCGATGCTGGCGAGGGTCATGGAGTGGGTCTGGAAAGACTTGTCCTGACGGGCCTGGCGCAGGGTCGACTGCATCGATTCCAGGGTCTTGGTCATGGCGGTGAGGCCATTGTCAGCGGCTTCAAGGGTCTTGACGCCGTTGGCCATGGAGTCGAGCAGAGAGCCCAGATCGCTTGCGCGATTGGTGAGGCCCTTGGCCGTGAACCAGCTGGAGGGATTGTCCAGAGCCGAGTTGACCTTGTTACCGGTTGCAAGTCGCTTCTGGGTGGAAGCCATCATGTCGGCAGTGCTCTTGAGAGAGAGCAGGTTGGAGCGGACGGCTTTGGAAAGAGAGATATCAGCCATTTTGGCAGATCCTTTTCTAGGATTACGCAAACAAAAGCGCCTCTCCTGAGGCAAGCCGATCCTCTAACGCCAGCCTATAAAGAACTGTTAAGTCGCTGCCGAAATTTTGGGCAAAATCTCGATTCGAATTTAATGGCCGAAATGCAAAAAGGCCCCGAAACCGGGGCCTTTTTCGACAGCCGACCTGGGAGGGTCTAGGGAAGTGTTAACTTAAGCCAGAAGGTCCTTGAGCCGGGCCTGGGACTCTTCGGGGATTTCCGCCGAGCCGATCCGGCGGAGCAATTCCTCCATCGTCTGGGGCGTGGGCGAGAGTGCGCCCGCGATTACAGCGGCGGCAAAGTCGGCGGTGCGATTGCGCTCCACCTCGGCCGGGATTTCCGGAGGGGCCGGGCGCTGATCGGATGACTGGTTGGCATTGCGGTCGCCGGCCTTGTAAGCTGTCGGCGACTTCTGCGTGCTGTCAGGCAAAACGGTCCGCTCGCCCATGGAGGGCCGATAGCGATAATCCGTCATATGTGTCGCGCCCGATGAGACGGGCTCAATGGCGAGGATTGAAACCATAACCTTCCCCCGAATGCACCTATTCGCGGAAACCTTATGTTGCGCGTGTTATGCTCACCTCAACAGTGGCGCTGGCCTTTGTTTCAAATTGTAGCGGTCAAAGCGCCCGGTTGACGGCGATGCCCTTGGCCGAGGCACTGGCGTCGGTCGCCACGGTTCCGGCGGTGCCATAGGTCCGGGCGCGGTTCTGTTGACCGACCATGCGGGCGACATCGGTCAGCACGTCCTCAGTGACGGACTTGGCGGTCGCCAGCACGCGGAGATTTTCGGCCATCTGGGTGGCGAGGCTTTCATGACCGGCACGCAGCCGCTCCATGGCGGCGGGTGCTTCGGCGGCGAGCCTCGTCCCCTGGCGCTGGATGGCACGGGCGAAGGTCACATAGTCCTGGGCGAGCCGGGTCTTGTCGGGGGTCAACTGACCGGCCTGGCGCAGGTGGCCGGCGCGGAGCAGGGTGGTTTCCTGGTTCATGACATCGACCAGGGCCGCAAGGGCCTGCTCGGCATGGGTGCAGAGCTCTTCAGCCGGCAGGGCGTCGAGGGCGGCTAGTCGGGCGGCTGCGGTCATTTTCCGTACACTCCGGCACTTGAGACAATATTGGAACGGGTCAGGCCATTGCTGGCATTGGCGGCTTCCTGCAGGGCGATCATCTGTTCCATGAGGTCCTGGGCAATGCCGACACCGCCGGCCTGGGCCATGCTGTTGGCAAGCTGCTCGGCCTGCATGGAGCGCCAGGTCTCCTCGCCGAAGCCGCCGCCGAAATTCTCGTCGCCCTTGATGGAGGCGAACATTTCCTTGGTCAGCATGTTGAGAAACACGCCTTCGAGTTCCTCGGCCTGGGTGCGGATGCGCAACAACTGGTTGGGCGAGAGATTGGAGCCGGCCGCGTCAATGGTGTTCATCACAGCACCTCGATCTCGGCCTGGAGGGCGCCGGTGGCCTTGATGGCCTGGAGGATGGCGATGAGGTCGCGGGGCGAGATGCCCAGGGCATTGAGGCCATCGACCAGCTGCTGGAGCGTGACCGACTCGTTGACCACCTGGAGCGCCGTGTCGGACTGGTTGACATTGAGATTGGTGTTCGGCTCGACCGCCGTCTGTCCGAGGGTGAGCGGATTGGGCTGCACCACCTCGGGGTTCTCGGCGATGGTCACGGTGAGATTGGACTGGGCGACGGCGACACTGGAGACGCGCACATCCTTGCCCATGACGATGATGCCGGAATTCTCGTCGATGACGATCTTGGCGGTCTGATCGGTCTGGATGATCAATTGCTCGATATCGGTGAGCAGGTCCACGATATTGCCGTTGAAGTTGCGGGGCAGGGTGAGGCGCACGGTGGCCGGATCTTCGGGAACGGCGGTTGGCGCGCCGATGAAATCATTGACGGCGAGTGCGATGCGCCGCGCGGTGGTCAGGTCCGGATTGCGCAGGGCCAGCCGCAGCGTGTGCTGGGAGCCGAGGTGAAAATCGATCTCGCGCTCGATCAGGGCGCCGGAGGAAATGCGACCGGTGGTCGGAACGCCCGAGATGACGCTGGCGGCATCGCCCTGGGCGCTGAAGCCGTTGATCAGCACCGGCCCCTGGGCGATGGCATAGACCTCGCCGTCGGCGCCGAGCAGGGGGGTGACCAGAAGCGTGCCGCCCTGGAGGCTGTCACTGTCGCCCAGCGCTGCCACCGAGACGTCCATGCGCGAACCCTGGGTGGCAAAGGGCGGCAGGTTGGCGGTGACCATGACGGCAGCGACATTGGCCGTGCGCACATTCTCGCCCTGGGTATTGACGCCCAGCCGCTCCAGCATCGATTGCAGGGACTGCTTGGTGAAGGGGGAGTTGTTGAGGCTGTCGCCCGTGCCGTTGAGGCCGACGACCAGGCCATAACCGACCAATTGGTTCTCGCGAATGCCTTCCATGTCCACGATGTCCTTGATGCGCGCGGGTGCGGCATGGACGGGCGAGAGCGAAGACAGTGTCAGGGCCGCGCTCAGGATTGTGGCTGCGATGGTGCGAAACAGGCGCATTGGCATTTCATTCCCCGAATGATGCCGCTCCATCCCCATGGCGCGGCCTTCGCATCATCCAATGCCAGAAGCGTGCCACTTCCCCTTTTCTGGTTCATCCCATTGATATTCATTCAGAATTTCTGCGCCCTCGCGCCGGGGGTGCAATCAAATCCGGTTTGGGCTGCAATTCTTGCCGGGCACGTTAAGGCTCTGTTAACTCCGCTGGGCAGATTTTGCCGGTATCGGAGTGACCCAGGTGAGTCAGGACCCTTGCGTATAGACGCCACCAATCGATCCAGCGGTGTCGCTGGCAGGAGCGCCGCCGGCAAGGCCGGCAGCGGTCCCGCCTTCGTGCCTGCCGGCGAGAACGGCGCGGCGCGGGTCAGCACCACGGCGCCCGTTGCCCCGGCGGCGGGGCTGGACGCGATCCTGGCATTGCAGGCCGTGGGCGATTTCACCGAGGGCCGGCGCAAGGCGGTCAAACGGGCCTCGGGTCTGCTTGATCTGCTCGAAGAGATGAAAGCCGATCTTCTGGTCGGGAAAGTTGCCCCCGAACGGCTCGATGCCATGGTGGTTCAGCTGGGCGCGCTGCGGGAGCGGGTGGAGCCGGACCTCGACGCCCTGATCGATGATATCGAATTGCGCGTGCGGGTCGAACTGGCCAAGTTGGGGCGCTTTCCCCAGCTTTGACTGCCGCGGCAAAGCCCATCTGTCATCAAGATGTTGTCAGTTCCGGGCTATGCGCCTGCCGCGCGGGAGATTTTCGCGTTAACGAGAGGTAAGTTGTGTGCTTGCCGGGGGCGGACGAGGCGCATATATAGGCCGCCAAGGGCGCATTGGAGTTGAGTCTGCTGATGTCTTCGGTTGAACTTACGGATTATCGACCCAGCGAGGACGAGCCGTTCATGAACCCGCGCCAGCGGGAATATTTCCGGAACAAGCTGCACGCTTGGAAGGACGAGATTCTGCGCGAAAGCCGCCTGACTCTCGAAAACCTCCAGGAGGAAAGCCAGAACCATCCCGACATGGCGGATCGGGCCAGTTCCGAAAGCGATCGTTCGCTTGAACTGAGGACGCGGGATCGTCAGCGCAAGCTGATCTCCAAGATCGACGCCGCGCTCAAGCGCATCGACGATGGTACCTATGGCTATTGCGAAGAGACAGGCGACCCGATCGGGCTTGCCCGGCTCGATGCCCGTCCGACGGCGACGCTGAGCCTGGAAGCCCAGGAACTGCATGAGCGCCGCGAAAAGGTCTATCGCGACGAATAGGCGCGCGCCCAAGAGAAATTGAAAAGCCCGCAGCGCTGCGGGCTTTTTGTTTTGGAGGCAAGGCGATCAGTTGCCGGGAACGCGCTCGGCATTGCGGTCGTGAATGGCCTGCACCTCCGGCGTCATTGCGCTGGCGAAGTCCTCGAGACCGAAGACAGGCCGGATATCGATGTCGCTTTCGGTAAACATCGGATTGGGGCAGCGCTTGACCCATTCGACCGCCTCGTCCATGTCGCGCACTTCCCAGATCCAGTAGCCGGCGACCAGTTCCTTGGTTTCGGCGAAGGGGCCGTCGATGACGGATCGATCCGAGCCGGAAAAATGCACGCGCTTGGCATGCCTGGTGCCCTTGAGCCCTTCGCCGCCCAGCATGATGCCGGCATTGATCAGGTCCTCATTGTACTTGCCCATGGCCTCGAGCAATTCGGTGGTCGGCAGAACGTCGTTTTCACTGTCAGCGGTGGCTTTGACGAACACGATAACGCGCATTTTCAGTCTCCTCATGTACCGGGGCGATATTGCCCTCCTGCCCAGCCGACGAGTGGTTGTCGGAAGCTTCGACATTTTTTCTTCCGTATTTTCGCGCGCCCGGATGAAAAAGCAAAGAAGGGACCCGAAGGCCCCGTCTTTCCTGAGTATGTGATGTGAAATCAGAAGCCGAAGACGGTGGTGATGCCGGACTGATTGTCGCCATTCTGCAGGCACTGGGCATTGGTTGCCTCACCGAACTGGAACAGGCCGCAACTGTTGTTGTTGCCGTTCTGGCCGATGGTGCCGTTGTGGCCATTGCCCTCCTGCCAGATCAGGCCGTGGTTGCCCGAGCCGTTCTGGTTGATGCCGGCCGAATTGCCCGAACCATTCTGGTAGGCACTGGCGCCAGTGCCCGACATGCCCTGCATCAGCGAAAACATCTGCAGACCCATGCCCAGCGCCTGGGCCTGGTCGGGGTCAGAGGGGCTGAAGCCGATGGCGATCTGGCCACCTGCGATGGCGGGGCTGGCGGAAATGCCGATGAGGGCAGCGGTGAATGCGGCGGCGATGGTCTTGGTGAAGCGAGTGGTCATCTGAAGTCTCCCAATGTGATTTGCGGTCCCTGTGCTGGTCTCTCCAGCGCTTGAAATGACCCTAGGGCCCATGCCCTGAACCCATTTGGAGCGGCTTGTTCAGACAGCGTTCAGCCGCTGGGCGAAGACAAAAAAAGAGCCCCGCCGAAGCGGGGCAGTTGGGAAGGTTTCGGGGTGGTCAGGTGTGGGTAGTCAGCGGCCCGGAGCAGTTGAACTGCTGCCCATTGCTGGCAATGGTGAAGTCGACTTCGATGGACGATCCGGCGTTGACGAGAACCTTGCCCAGCGGCACTGCGGCCCCGGGCGCCACCGAAAACTGACCGCCCTGGCTGATATTGCTCGAGCCACCATTGCTCTGGCTCTTGAGCGAGAAGCGATAATCGCCGCTCATGGCCACGGGGCTCTGCACAATGCCCTCGACGCTCATCATGCCGCGTTCGGTCTGGGTGCTGATGCCGCAGTCGAGAGTTTTGGCGGGGTCATTGCTACCGGCCTGGGCCGCGACGCCTGCTATGGCCAGGGCGCCGAGGGCAATGATGCCGATACGAAAACTGGAGTAAACCATTCTGGCCTCCTGTTAAAATGGAGATGGGGTCGGTTTGGGCCGACCCCGATGCGTCGGTGTTACGGGCAGACCTGGACGAAGGCGCTCACATTGTTGGAGCCGTGCTGCACCAGATTGGCATTGCAACCATTGCCCACCTGCACGCCGGCAGCGACATTGCCATTGCCGTCCTGGGTCAGGATTGCGTTGTGGTTGTCGCCGAACTGGCCGACGCCGCCTTCATTGTTCCAGCCGTCCTGCCAGACATCGCCATAATTGTTGTTGCCGTCCTGGCCGATGGCGGAAGTGTTGTTGCCGCCATTCTGGTTGGACACGCCGGTGTTCCAATTGCCGTTCTGGTAGGCGCCGAAGGTGTTGTTCCAGCCGGCCTGGCCGCCGCCGACGGCATTGCCGAAGCCGTATTGCTCGATGAACAGGTTGTTGGCCATGGCAGGCGCTGCGGCGCCGATGATGACAGTGGCGGCAAGGGTGGTGATGAGAAGCTTGCGGATCATTTTGACGTCTCCTGGGTTACTGCGGTCCCTCCGACCGCGTCGTTGATGGAGACTGTTCTAGGCGAATGTTTTGGAACGCTGGCTGAAGCGGCAATTCAGGCGCGGTTCATCAACCTGGCAAGGAGAGATTGAGTCCGACTAGCGCCACAAGGTGCTGTATTTCTTGCGATATTTTTCGTCCGGTTCGCTGGCGACGAGACGTTCCGCGAGGGGCCGGATGTCGTCGTCGCTGGTTGCATCGGCCAGTCTTCGCAGCCCTTGGAGCAGATCGAAACGGATCAGGGTCGCGTTCTTGTGGCTGGCGCAATCGTCAAAGCGCCGTTCCACCGCCGCCAGCAAGGCTGTCCTTGCGGGACTGCCTGCCAGGCCGATGCGCCAGAGGGACTGGATGGTGTGGCGGGCCGTGACGAATTTCTCATCATCGGTGACCCGCATCAGGCGGGGCAGGTCGCCGATGATGCGACCTTCCGGATCGCTCAGCGCCAGGCGCGGCAGTAATTGTCCGGCAATGGCGCGGTCGTGATTATCGGCGCTTGCCAGGCGGGCGACGACCTCGTCCCACACTTCATAGGCCCAGTCCACCGGGGTTTCGGCCATCGGCAGGATGGCAGCATAGGCAGCATTCTGCGCTGCCCGGTCCTTGCTCCAGAGATCGTCGAACCCCTGCGGTTTCATCGGCCGTAGCGCCGCTTGAGATGGGCCTTGAAGTGGTCGGCATTGAGCGGTTCGCCGGTGGCGCGGGTGATCAGGTCGGGGGTGGAGTAGCGCGAGGCCTGCGACCAGACCTTGTCGGACCGCCACTGGTTGATCGCGGCAAAGTCGCCCTGGCGCATCTGTTCGCGCATGTCAGGCAGGTCACGCTGCATGGAATTGGCCAATTGCGCGGCGATCATGGCCCCCAGCGTATAGCTGGGGAAATAGCCGAAGGCGCCGCCGGGCCAGTGCACATCCTGCATCGGGCCGTCCTTGGGGTCGTTAATGGTCGAGATGCCCAGATATTCCGTCATCTTGGCGTCCCAGGCCTCCGGAATCTGGCTGGCTTCGAGCTTGCCCGAGACCAGGTCCTGCTCCAGTTCGTAGCGCAGGATGACGTGGAGCGGATAGGTGACCTCGTCGGCGTCGACCCGGATATAGCCGCGCTCGACGAAATTGACCTCGTTGAGGACATCGGTGATGTCCCAACCGGCAATGGCCTGGTCGCCCAGGTGTTGATGTACCAATGGCAGCATGAACTCCCAGAATTCGGGGCTGCGGGCGAGCTGCATTTCGACAAACAGGCTCTGGCTTTCATGCATGCCCATGCCGCGTGCCTTGCCCAGCGGCCAATGCGACCAGTCCTTGGGCAGGCCCTGCTCGTAGAGGGCGTGGCCGGTTTCGTGCAGCACGCCCATCAGCGAGGTCAGGAACTGGTCGGTGCGATAGCGGGTGGTCATGCGCACATCGCTGGGCACACCACCGCAGAAGGGATGGTGCGACACGGCGAGCGAGCCATGAGTGAAGTCGAACCCGACGGCGCGCATGGCGGCCAGGCCCAGCTCGCGCTGCTTCTCGATGGGGAAGGGGGCATTGAGCGCCTTGCGAGGGCGCGCGGCCAGGCGCTGTTCCTGCACCGAGAGCGCAATGGGGACGAAGTCCTTGAGAAAGCTCTTCAAATCGGAGAACACGGCATCGATGTCGGCGGTGCGGTTGCCCGGATCATACTGATCCATCAGCGCATCATAGGCGGGCAGGCCGGTCGCGGCGGAGCGCAGCGCGGCCTCCTCGCGGACCAGAGCGACCACACCTTCGAGTGCGGGCAGGAAGCTGTCCCAATCACCCTTTGGCCGCAGATCACGCCAGAGCTGCTCGGAGCGCATGGTGGCAGCGGTGCGGCGCTCGACAAACTCGGTCGGCAGGCAGGTGGCATTGATGTAATTGCGCTCGAACTCGGCCAGCGCCAGCGCCTGATCGGTGTCCAGGTCCTGGTTGCGGGCGGCCTCTATCCAGTCGGCAATCTGCGGCGCAGTAGCCTGTGCGTGATACATGCCGGCGAGGTTGGCCATGGCTTCGGCGCGCTTTTCACCACCGCCGACAGCCATATGCGTGGCCTCGTCGGCGCCGAGGATGGAAAGGGCATGCTCGAGCGATTCGAGCTTGCGGCCCAGCTCATCGAGTTTCTGGAAGGACATATCAGGCTCCGAATATTGAGCCTGATCTGTTCCATATCGAGGCCATCGCGGCAAGTCGCGGTGCCATTCGCGTTCGGCGCCAAACTGATTGCGTTTCAGGTTTTTTCCCCGCTAGACTGCCGCGTCTGGGCAGTGTTGGCATTGTCCAGCCGGATATTCTCGTGGGGGCGATATCGCGGCTGTGTTGGGCATGGTGGGGCGCGCACTGAAAATAGGCCTGGGACTGGTCTGCCTGATCGCGTGTTCAGGCTGCCTGTTCGTGGCCAATCGCTTCCATGTGCCGCCCGCCCAGGAAGCGGCCCAGTTCAATCCCCCGGCATCGGGCGCGCTGCCCCCGGTCGACGGCGTCCTGACTGTCGCGAGCTGGAATGTCGGATATGCCGGCATGGGCAAGGATTCCGACTTCGTGAGCGATCTGGGCGAGCAGAGCCGGCCGCTTTCGGCTGATCTGGTGCGATCCAACGCAGCAGCCATAGCCGAGCGGCTCGCGGCGCTCGACGCGGATGTGTTGCTGCTCCAGGAGGTGGCCCGGCCATCCTGGAACACCTATGGGCATGATGTCCTGGCCGATCTGACGGGCGCCTTGCCCGATTATGGCGTAGGGTTTGCGGCCGATATCGATACGCGTTTCGTGCCCCCGCCGCTGCGCATTGAAATCGGCAATGCCAATTTTGCGCGGCGTGCCGTTGCAGCGGCCGAGCGCCGGGCTTTGCCGCTGGAGCCGAATTTCGAGATGGGCATGTTCCGCAAGGGTTATCGCATGCACATCCTGCGCCTGGGCGGGGCCGAGCAATGGGTGCTGATCAATATCCACCTTGCCGCGTTCGACGACGCGGCCGATGCCGTCAGGGAACGGCAGATGGCGGCGGTCCTCGACTTCGCCACGGCGGAATATGCGGCGGGCCGCCATGTGATCATCGGCGGTGACTGGAACATGCGGCTGGCGCCAACCAGCTTCGCCCACACCACGGACGAGAAATACCTGTTCTGGGTCAGGGACCTGCCTGAGGGCGCGACGCCGCCGGGATGGCGCTGGGGGATCGATCGCAGTGTCCCGACGGTGCGCACGGCCAACCAGCCCTACCGGGCCGGCGAGAATTACACCCTGATCATCGACGGTTTTCTGGTGTCTCCCAATGTGGAGATCCAGTCGGTCCGTACGCAATCGCTGGACTTCGTACACAGTGACCACAACCCCGTGCTGCTCACGGCCAAGGCGAGGTAGGAGATGTTCGACAAATACTGGCGACTTGTGGCGCAGAAGGCCGAGGTAGCTGCCGGTGCAATCTTCGTGAGTGGCTTCCTGCTGTTCGGATTTGCCCTGTTCCTCAACCTGCACTCGGTCCAGTTCGATGGCCGCTTCAAGGAGGGAACGCTCTATGGCCTGGGGCCCGAGGGCCTCGCGGTGACCAAGGAAGTCGGGTTTTTCTTTGCTCCCAACTGGCTGCTGACCGGATTGATCCTGCTCCCCCTGGCCTTGCTCTACCTGTTCAGGACCCGGGCGGCCATCGAGCCACTGATCTCCAAATTGGTGCAGCGCGGCATGCTGGTGCACCTGGACGGCACACGCGCCAGGGAGACGGAGGTCATGGCCCTGTGGATGCGCCACAGCCGCTGGTGGAGCAATGTGGCGACCGGCATTTTCATCGCGGCCATCGCCTTTACGGTCGTCGCCGATTTCATTCCGGTGGTGCTGAACTGGAACCTGGCCGATCCGGCCACCCTGGCCAGTTTTCTCAATGAGCAGAAGGTGACGCTGGCCCATCCGACCTATGAATTTGACTGGTCCGTGGCCTCAACCTTCGCCGATGCCACGATACCGGGCTGGGCGAATGCGCTTTTTGCCTTCTTCGCCTATCTGTTCATTCCCCTGATCGGCTCGGCGACGATGTTTGCCGCCATGGTCTGGCTGTTCGCCACTCATGGCGTGTTCAACGCCAATTCCCTGGCCGCCGAGGGATACAAACTATTGCCCGACCTGGCCGGGAGCGATGAGCGCTGCGGGTTCGAACTCTTTGAGGAGTTCTTCGACAACCTGGTGCGGGCCACCTTTGTCACGGCGCTGATCGTGGTCGGCATGCATCTGCAGAATGTCTATCTGCGGGCGCCCGAGTTCGCCAGCATCACCGACATGGTGTTTGGCGACGACCTGACGACGCTGATGGAAAACATCATTACCGGCAATTTTGCGGAGATCCTGTCGGGCGGCCTCGGATTGCGGGATGCCGGGCGTACGCTCGGGGCCAGTGCCAGTGAATTTTCTCCCCAGACCTATGTGGCCGTGGTGGCGCTGCTGATGCTGGCCGTCATCCTGTTCGGCATGGTGTGGGGCTGGCTGCGGACCAGCGCCATGCGGGGCCAGGACGAACTGATCCTGGCCCTGGCTGACGAGCGCTATCGCGAGCAGCGCGAACGGCTCGAGGACATGAAGGTCTGGCCGATCGGCTGGGCGGGCATCAATATCGTCATCACCTCGGTCGTCATTGTCGCCGGCTCGATGGTGTGGACCAATTTCCTCTACCTGGTGATCGCCTACCTGGTGGCCGCGGCGGTCGCGCGGA
The DNA here is from genome assembly GCA_965651655.1 of uncultured Devosia sp. Taxonomy (GTDB): domain Bacteria; phylum Pseudomonadota; class Alphaproteobacteria; order Rhizobiales; family Devosiaceae; genus Devosia. Next base: position 11,081 of record CBFGTF010000028.1, on the reverse strand, counting down.
TGGTTTCCTTCGTCAAATCCGCGGTGGTGGACGGCATGCGCCGAAACCAGCGGCGGCGCCGGGAGGTGGTCAGTTCCCGGGGCGGCGGGGTGGTGCTGCCGCCGACCTTGCCCGACAATGGCAGCAGTATCGTGGAGACGCGCATGCGTGACACGGCGTCCGGGCAAGTGGAGCAGAAGCTGCTCATTCCCAGTGCCGAGCTTCTCAAGGCGCAGATTGAGGCGGTGCCGCTGGGCAGCACCCGTGACCTAGGCCATATCCGCGACGACATGGCACGGCTCTACAATGCGGATGCGGCCTGCCCGGTGACCACCCAGCGGCTGCTCAAGGCCATTGCCACACAGGCGGTCGCCGACCACCAGGCGGGACGTGTGGCCATACCCTTCTGGCGTGTGGTTGATCCGGACAAGGCCGGGACAGATCGGCTGGCTGGTGGGAAGTCCTTCGTCAAGGCCAGGCTTGCCCAGGAGCGGCGATAGCGCCAGCGCTCCACCCACCTATCTGGGCGGCTTCCTGCCGGACTTAGAGGCATGGAACGCGCCTCCCAGCCCCGCACCGATCGCCACGCCAATGGCAATGCCGATGGCGACGTTGTCCATGGCCATGCCGATACCAACGCCCAGCGCAATTCCGATAGCAATTCCGGTGGTGATGGACATGTGCTCTCCTTGGGTGTTCGCAAGCTAAACCTGAGCGGGCACAAAGCGTTCCCCACAAAGGGGTGAGGCGCAGCCGGGGAAGCTGCGCCTCTTGGGGATTTGGGTCCGCGCCTGGGAAAGCAGGGCCCTGGGGTAGAGGGTCCGGCCGCTTCTGCTGGCTGAACCGTGCCGCACCATTCTGGAGCGGCGGGGAAGCGGCGGCGCCCATGGGGATGGGGTCGCCGCCGAAGGGGAGGAGCTAGAAGGGCAGGATCGCGTCCATGGCCTGCTGGCCATAGCGGGGTTGCTGCACATCGGTGATCTGGCCGCGTCCGCCGTAGGAGATGCGGGCTTCGGCGATCTTGGTGGAGGGGATGGTGTTGTTGGCCTGGATATCCGAGGGCCGAACGATGCCCGTCACGATCAGATCGCGGACCTCGAAATTGACCCGCACTTCCTGCCGGCCCTCGATGACGAGATTGCCATTGGGCAGCACCTGGATCACGACAGCTGCCACCGAGGTTTCAAGCGCTTCGCTGCGGTTCACCGAGCCGGCGCCGGCATCGCGGATGCCCGAGTTGAAGTCGATGGCGGCCTTGGGGTCGACATTGAGCTCGGCGGCATCGGTGGCGCTGGAGAAGACGGCGCCGAAGAGGCCGCCCATGCCGGCGCTGTTGGTCGAATTGCGCGAGCGCTGGGTGTTGTTGTTGATCTGGGCGCTGTCGTCGATGGTGACCATGACCGTCAGGATGTCCCCCACGCGATGGGCGCGTTCGTCCTTGAAGAAGCCCTTGGCCGAGGTGCGATAGAGCGAATTGGCCTGGTAGGTATCGGCGATCGGCTCGGGCATGGGCATGCGCACGGGCTGGTAGCCGGCCGTGGTGGTGGGATCGGCAATGGCCGTCAGGGCCGGTGCCTGGCCGACATTGGCAAGGCGATCCATGGTGCTGCAGGCGCCCAGGGCGGCGGTGAGGGTCAGGATGGTGGCGATCTTGGCGATGTTCATTTTCATCTGTCCCGATACTAGAGGCCGGCAAGGGTGACCGGCGTTGTGGAGACTTCCACGGCGCCGGGCGCGATAACGGTGGCGCTGATGACGCGCCGGGAAACGAGATTGAGGACCTGCAGGGGCGCGCCGGTTGGAGCGCTGCTCACCGCCTGTCCCTTGACCGACAGGGTCATCGGGCCCTGTCGGTAGTAGATGGTGACAAGGTCATTCTTGGCGACGGCCAGCGGGGTGCTGACATCGCTGGCCCGAAGCACCATGCCGTCGCGGCTCTGGCGATTGAGCGACATGCCGACCAGTTGTTCCATCGAGGCGATGCCCTGTGCGTCGGCCTGCTGGATGGGCAGGGGGCGCATGGTGATGTGCTCGGGGCGCAGAATGGTGCCCGCCGGCAGGCCGGCAACCAGATGCGGCGCCTCGATGCTGATCTCGATGGTGCCCGAGATATCGAGCGGACGATCAATCCCGGCCAGAAGGAAGCGGGCGGCGAAGGTGCCGTTGCCAGGCAGGTAGCGCAGGCTTTCCAGACGCGCCGGAGTGTCACCGGTGGCAACGTTGATGACCTCGATGGGGGTGGCAAACAACATGTCCGCGCTCATCTCGGGCTCCAGGATGCCGCGTGTGCGCAGATCCTCGGCAATCAGACCCGCAAGCAGATCATGATCGACCACGACGGCATCCCTGGACACGCGGACCTGAACGAGGCCGTTTGCCTCGAAGCTGGTGAGGCCAACGCGTGCCGTGGCCGAGCGCACGGCATTGAGGTCGACATTGCCAGTGGTGCCGGGCAGGGGGGCACGGAACAGGGGCAGTTCGGCCAGTACGCCGGCATCCTCGAACATGTCGCCCACGGTGACGACGGGCGCGCTGACTGTGATGTCTGCCCGGAGCACTGGGGCGGCCCAGGCCATTCCCGATGAGAGGGCGAAGCCGGTGGCCAGAGCAAAGGTGCGGATGGTGTTCATCATCAGTCTCCTCAGCTCAGCTGGCTGGTGGCCTGCATCATCTGGTCGGCGCCGGAGATGACGCGGGCGTTCATCTCATAGGCGCGCTGGGCGGCGATGAGGTCGGCGATCTCGGTGACCGAGTTCACATTGGCCATTTCGAGATAGTTCTGCAGCAGGTCGCCGGTGCCATCGACATTGGGAACGCTGATCTGGGCCGCGCCGCTGGCGGCGGTTTCCAGGAACAGGTTGTCGCCCATGGATTCAAGGCCGGACTTGTTGACGAAGCGGGCGAGCTGCAACTGACCAAGCTGGGTCGCGGCGGCATCGGTGCCGAGATAGGCCTCCACCGTGCCGTCAGGTGAAATCGAGACGCCGCGCGCATTGCCCGGAATAGTGATGCCGGGATCGACGGGATAGCCGGTGGAGGTCACCAGCGTGCCCTCGGCATCGCGCTCGAACGAGCCGTCGCGGGTATAGGCGGTGCGGCCATCGGGCAGCTGGATCATGAAGAAGCCTTCACCGCGGATGGCCACGTCGAGCTCGCCTTCGGTGAGGTTGACCGAGCCCTGGCTCATGACGCGGGGGGTGGCCACCGTGCGCACACCCGAACCGATCTCGAGGCCCGCCGGCACCATGGTGCCCTGGTCGGAGGTCTGTGAGCCGGCCCTGGTGATCTGCTGGTAGAGCAGGTCCTGGAACTCCGCACGCTGCCGCTTGTAGCCGGTGGTGCGCATGTTCGCGATATTGTTGGAAATGACTTCGACATTGCGTTCCTGGGCGCCCATGCCGGTCGATGCGATATAGAGAGCTTTCATGGCGTGATCTCCTCAGGGTCAGGCGTTGGCGTCGCCAAGACGCTGGATGGCCGTGCGGCGCAATTCATCCTGCTTCTGGGCGAGGGAGGCGGCGGATTCATAGGCCCGCTGCACCTTGATCAATTCGGACATCTCGGAGACGCCCGAGACGTTGGAGCGCTCGAGATGGCCCTGCATGACGCGGGTTGCCACATTGACCCCGGGTACACCGCCGGAGAACAGGTTGGCGCCTTCGCGCTGAAGGTCCTGGGCATTGGCAAATTCGACGATGCGCAGCTGACCTTTCGGGCCTGCGCTGGAGGAAATCGTGCCGTCGCCGGCTATGGTGATGCCGGTTTCCTCGGGAGCGAACTGGATGGGACCGCCCGTGCCCAGCACCGGATTGCCCGAAAGATCGACCAGGGTGCCATTGTTGTTGAGCTGAAACGAGCCGGAGCGGGTCCAGCGCTCGCCGCCGGCGGTCTCGACGGCAAAGAAACCATCGCCATTGAGCGCAACATCGAGCTCATTGCCGGTCTGGACGACGGCGCCACCCGACAGGTCGTGCATGGTTGCCCAGTCCTGGACATAGGAGAGCGGCTGGTCCTGATTTGGGAAGGTGCGGTCGCGGGCGACCGGCATCATGTATTCCTCGAACAGGATCTGTTCGGCCTTGAAACCGGTGGTATTGAGATTGGCGATATTGTTCGCCACCACATCCAGCTGCCGCTGCAGCGCGATCTGCCGACTGAGGCCGATGAGTTGCGCGTTCTCGATCATGATAGTCCCCGGTTTGGTCCCCGAGACGGCCTGCTTCCCCAAGCCTGTCGCCTCGCCGATTTACATTGCAGTAACCGTGCCAGAGCGACAATTTGTGTAAAATCAGTATCTTAGTGGCGGGGCTCGATTAACGGGCGGCAGACCTTAGCTGCGCAATCGGCAAAAGCTGCCCGGCAAAATCTGCCGCTTCGGGGTGCTTCGTAACCATTCGTTAACCAAGTGGGCCTTAGCTGGTCCAAGAGCCGGAATCGTCCGGATTGCGGGCATTTGATAGGGCCTTTGACATGGCTGCGGAAGCAGAAGCAGGAACTGAAGCGCCGGCCAAGAAGGGCATACCGAAGCTCTTCATCATCATTGGTGCGGCCGCGGCGGTCGTGCTGATCGGCGGGGCGGGCCTGTTTTTCTTTCTTTCGTCCTCGGGGGGCGGGGAGGCCGGGGCCGATGGCCATGGTTCGTCTGCGGCCTCGGAAGCCCACGATACCTTCATTTTCAACCTGCCGCCCATGATGGTGAACCTCAATTCGGCGGGCGAGGCGCCATCCTTCATGAAGCTGACCATAGCCCTGGAGGTCGCTGATGAACACATGATGACTGAAATCCAGCCGCGGCTGGCCAAGGTCATCGACGCGTTCCAGGTCTATATGCGCGAATTGCGCAAGAGCGACCTCGAGGGATCGGCGGGCATCTATCGGCTCAAGGAAGAACTGCTGCGCCGGGTGAACCTGGCCATCTATCCGGCCCATGTGGAGAGCGTGCTCTTCAAGGAAATTCTGGTGCAGTAATGGCCGGGCCAAGCGATCAGGACAAACTGGCGGACGATTGGGGGCTGGATGACCTCGGCACGGCTTCCGAGGCCCCTGTCGAAGTCGATGAAAGCGAGATGAACGACGACGAGCGGGCCGCCGCCGCCGCTGCCGAATGGGCTGCCATGCTCGAAGGCGGCGATGGCGACGGGGAGGGCGGCGCCGACCGCGTGCTCAACCAGGACGAGATCGACAGCCTGCTCGGCTTTGACTCCAGCGCCGGCAGCAATGTCGAGCTGACCGGCGTCCAGGCCCTGATCAATTCGGCGCTGGTTTCCTACGAACGCCTGCCGATGCTCGAAATCGTCTTTGACCGCCTGGTGCGGCTGGCGACGACTTCGCTGCGCAATTTCACCAGCGACAATGTCGAAGTGACGATGGACTCGATCTCCTCGGTCCGCTTCGGCGACTATCTCAATTCCATTCCGCTGCCCGCCATCCTCTCGGTCATCAAGGCCGAGGAATGGGAGAATTACGGCCTGCTCACGGTCGATTCCAACCTTATCTATTCGATGATCGACGTGCTGCTGGGCGGCCGTCGCATCGGCGGCAATATCCGCGTCGAGGGGCGGCCCTATACGACCATCGAGATGGCGCTGGCCCGCAAGATGATCGAGATCATCCTCGAGGACACGCACCGCGCCTTCGAGCCGGTGACGCAGATCAACTTCAAGCTCGAGCGCATGGAGACCAATCCGCGCTTCGCCGCCATTTCACGGCCGGGCAATGCGGCCATCCTGATCGAGCTGCGCATCGAGATGGATGATCGCGGCGGCAAGATCGAAATCCTGCTGCCCTATGCCACGATCGAGCCTATCCGCGAACAGCTGCTGCAGATGTTCATGGGTGAAAAGTTCGGGCGCGACCCCATCTGGGAAGGGCATCTGGCGACCGAGATCTTCCAGGCCGATGTCGAGATCGAGGCGGTGCTGCACGAGCAGGAACTGCCACTTGCCAAGCTGCTCAGCCTCAAGCCGGGCCAGACGCTGATGTTCGAGCGCAGCCCGAGCGATCCAGTGCGCCTGCGCTGCGGCGATGTCGAGCTGACCGAGGCCATCATGGGCCATATCGGCAATCATGTTTCCGTGCGGGTGACCCACCCGCTCAACCCGCCCAAGGTCACCATGGCGGCCTTCGAGGCAATCGACGAGACGATGGAAGGACGATGATGTTCGGGCTGCCTCTTGGAATTTTCGTGGAAGGCGCTGTGGCAATCCTGCTGGCCCTGACCATTGGTTATTGCGTGCTTCTGAACCAGCGTCTCAAGCACCTGCACCAGGACAAGGATGCGATGCGGCAGATGGTGGCGGACCTGGTCAGTGCCACCAACCTGGCCAATCAGGCGATCAAGGAACTCAAGTCCACGGCGGTCGAAGCCGATCTGTCGCTGACGGCCCGGCTGGAAGAAGCCGAACGGTTCGGCGTGGAACTGGCCAATCACGTGACCGCCGGCACGGTGCTGATGGAGCGCATTGCCAAGATCACCAGCGTTGCGCGGCACAGCCAGGCCATCGAGCCGGTCGAGCCGCCGAACAAGGTGCAGAACGCGCTGCAGCAATTGTCCGAGCGCGTGCGTAGCCGTGGAGCCGCTGCGTGACCAATGTTCGCCTGCTGCCGGTTGTCATCTTCGCCATTGCCGCGCTCCTGGTGCTCAAGACCCTGGGGCTGGTGACCAATGGCGGCTATGTGCTGACCGGCGTCAGCGTGGCGCAGGCAGCAGGTGGCGGATCAGGCAGCGGTGGCGCGGCCCCGGGCGAAACGGTGACGCTGCCCAATGAGCCGACACTGGAAGACGCCAGCCCCACGCTCAGTGACGGCACCCCTACGCTGGGCGAAAAGGCCGCCTCCGGCGGACATGGAGCGCCCGCCGCGGGGCATGGCGAGCCGGCAGCGGGCCATGGCGACAGCGAAGGCGAAGATGCCCAGACGGCTGGCGAGGAGAGCGCGAGCAATACTATTGCCAATGACAATGCCTGTGCGCCGCGTCCGGTTGCCGAGCCGGGAGAGGCCGATACGGCCGAGGGCGAACTGCTGGTGATCCCGGCCGAGTGCCCGCCACTGGCCGATGCCCTGCCGCAATTGCTCACCCCCGGTGGCACCCAGCCGCTGGCGGCCGGTGATGCAACGCTGACCGAGCAGGCCCTGCTGGAGCGCCTGTCGGCCCGCCGCACCGAACTGGATACTTACGAACAGGAGCTGGCCATGCGCGCGTCGCTGGTCGAGGCCGCCGAAAAGCGGATCGAGGAGCGGCAGCAGACGCTGGAGGCAATCGAGGGCCAGATTGCCTCGCTGGTTGAACAGCGCAAGCAGATGGAGGAGGGTCAGTTCGCCGGCATCGTGGCCATGTATGAAACCATGAAGCCCAAGGATGCGGCCAATATCTTCAATGCGCTCGACATCGAAGTGCTGCTGCGCGTGGCCAAGATGATGTCGCCCCGCAAGATGGCACCCATCCTGGCCGAAATGGACACCATGCGCGCTCAGGAACTGACGGTGCGCATGGCCTCGGCCAGCACCGATCCGCTGGACCAGATGGCGCCGGAAGACCTCGCCGCGCTGCCGCAAATCGTCGGACAATAGATAATTGCCGGTCATCCCCTTAGGGGGGTGTTAAGTACCCAACGCTAGGGTTGCGCATTCAGGGCGTTGCTCCGTCAAGAAGACGGTGGCGCCGTGGAGTGTTGTAACCCTCGCGTTTTGAGGTTGTCGGGAAGGCAATTCCCGTCCCAGAAGCGCGATACCATGCGTCGGGCGGGCAGAAGCCGGTGAAGACCGCAATCAAGTCAGGCTGGCGGCGGACACTTTTTGTCCTGGCCGCTTCGGCAATGGCCACCATGATGGCCTTTGCAACGCCGGCTGTTGCGCAGGATCAGGGCCAGCTCTATGCGACCGAGGAGGATGGCTATGCGCGCCTCATCCTCAGTTTCCCGTCGCTCGATGAACTCCCCCCCTATGAGTTTCGCGTCGACAATGGCGTGCTGTCGGTAGAATTCGCGAACCCGGTGGAGATCCTTCTCCCCGATGTCGCCGTCACCATGCCGAATTACCTGTCCATGGCCCGCGTCGACCCGGATGGCCGCGGCCTGCGGCTGGCCCTCAAGAGCGGGTTCAACTTCAACCGCATCGAGGCGGGCGAAAAGCTGTTTGTCGACCTGATGCCCGTCACCTGGCAGGGCATGCCTCCGGCTCTGCCGCAGGAGATCATTGACGAGCTGGCCGAACGCGCGCGCCTCGCCGCCATCAAGGCCGAGCGCGACCGCAAGGCGCGCCTTGCTGCGGAGCTTGAACCCAAGGTCGAGGTTCGCGTCGGCCGCAATGCCACTTTCATGCGGCTCCAGTTCGACTGGTCCGTGCCTACCGAAGGGCAGTTCACCCAGACCGGTGAACTGGGCGCGGCGACGTTCGAATGGCCGGTCGAGATGGACATGACCGCCCTTTCGAGCGATCTGCCCCCGGAACTGGTCTCGGTGCAGGCGGGCTCGTCGGCTGATGGTTCGGCGGCAACCTTCATCTTCGCCGATGGCGTGGCGCCGCGCTTCTACGCCATCTCGCCCTCGCAATATGTGCTGGACATCGACATTGCCGGCGCCGAACTTCCGGCCCTGACCCGCGCCGACCTGACGGCCGAGGCCGAACAGCTCGCCGCAGAAGCCCAGGCCGACGCCCAGGTCGCGGAGGCACCGCAGATTGCCGCCCTGCAGTCGGCCGCGCCGGAAACCATTACCCCGTTCGTCAATGTGCTGGGCAACACGATCCGCGTGGTGTTTCCGTTCGACCAGGATACGCCGGCCGCCGTCTTCCGGCGTGGAGACACGGTCTGGATGATATTCGATACGGTGAGCGGCATCCTGCCGCCCCCCGGATCGAGCGATCTGGACAACGTGGCCCAGAACTTCACAGTCGTGTCATCGGGTGACACACAGGTGGTCAGGCTCGACCTGGCCCAGGACCGCCTGGCGACCCTGGGGTCCGAGGGCATGGCCTGGGTGCTGTCGCTGGGCGACATGATGCTCAGCCCCACCGAGCCGATGGCCCTGTCGCGGCGGCGCGATATCGAGGGTTCGTTCGAGATGGTGGCCGACGTGGTCCGTCCTGGCCGGGTGCATGATTTCCGCGATCCGCTGGTTGGCGATGTGCTCAAGGTCGTGACGGCCTATCCACCGGCGCGCGGCCTGACACGGTCGCTGGACTATGTCGACTTCACGGCGCTGCGCAGCGTGCATGGCCTGGTCGTGCAGCCCAAATCGGCCAACCTGGCCGTGGCCATCGAAAGCCCCGAAGCGGTGATCTCCACCACCGGGGGGCTTACGGTCTCGGCTATCGATACGCTTCGCAATACCGGCTCGGAGGCGCAGGAGGCAGCGCGCGCCGGTTATCTCGATCTCACATCGCTCGAAGAGCGCAGCCCCCAGGCCTTTATCGAAACCCGCGATCAGCTGGAAGCGATGGCGGCGGCCAGCGAAGGCCGGGACCGCGACATTGCCCGGCTGCGACTGGCCCAGTACCTGGTGGCCAACCGTTTCGCGATCGAGGCCATCGGTGTGCTGAATGTGCTCGATGACGAACTCAAGGCCGTGGACCTGACCCGGGAGATCCGCAGCACTTCGGCCATTGCCAATGTGCTGGCCGGACGGCCGCGCGATGCGCTGCGCATGCTCAATGCCGCCTCGCTGGACCAGGAGGTCGATGCCCTATTCTGGCGGACCATCGCCCGGGCCGAAACCCAGGACTACCGCGGCGCCCGGTTCGACGCCATGGAAGCGCGCGCCATTGCCGACAATTACCCCGAATGGGCACGCAACCGCTTCCGCCTGGCGGCAGCGCGGTCGGCGGTCGAGGCCGGTGATTCCAGCCTGGCGCAGCGCATGCTCGATTCCATCGATTTTGCCAGCATCAGCGTCGAGGACGCTTCGATGTTCCATCTGCTGTCGGGCCGCATTGACGAGGCCGAGGGGCGCAATCAGGAGGCGCTGGATACCTATGGCCAGGTGATCGTCTCGGAAGTGCGGCCGACCCGGGCCGAGGCGGTCTATCGCACGCTGCTCCTGCTTGACCGGGAAGGGCGGCTGGACCTGGCCAAGGGGACACAGACGCTGGCGGCCGAGACCCTGCTTTGGCGGGGCGACGCCCTTGAGGCGGACATGCAGACGCTGCTGGCACAGCTCTATTTCCGCAATGGAGACTATCGGCTTGGCTTCGAGACGGTGAAAGCGGCCGTGGCCAATTATCCCGAAAGCCCGCCGGTCAACGCGCTGCGCGACCAGGCGCAGTCGATGTTTGCCGACCTGTTCCTCAACGGGCTCGCCGATTCCATCGGTCCCGTCGAGGCCATGGCCATCTATTATGATTTCCAGCACCTGACCCCGCCGGGTGCACGCGGCGACGAAATGATCCGCAACCTGGCGCGACGGCTGGTGCGCGTGGACCTCCTGGCCCAGGCCGCAGAGCTGCTGCAATATCAGCTCGACAACCGCCTGCGCGGTGTCGCGCGGACCCAGATCGCGTCCGACCTGGCCGTCATCTACCTGGCGGACCGCAAGCCGCAGGAGGCCATGCGCGTGCTGCGCGATACGCAGCTGCCGGGCCTGCCCGAATCCCTGCTGCGCCAGCGCCGCATCCTGGAAGCCCGCGCCATGATCGATGGCGGGCGCGATCAGCTGGCGCTGGACCTGATCAGCAATATGGACGGCAAGGATGTCGAGCTGTTGCGGATCGATGCCCATTGGAAGGCCCGCCGCTACAGCCAGGCGGGCGAGATGATCGAGGCGATCTACGGCAATGCACCCGCCGGCAAGCCGCTGAACCTGGTGGCGCGCATGAGCCTGATCAAGGCCGCAGTGGGCTATGTGCTGGCAGGCGATGATTTCAGTCTGTCGCGACTGCGCGGCAAATTCGGCGAGCAGATGGTTGCCTCGCCCGAATGGCCGATGTTCGACTATGTGACCGGGCCGATCCAGACCTCGAGCCTTGAATTCAAGAAGGTCGCCGCTGAAGTGGCCGCGGTGGACAGCCTCTCCGCCTTCCTGGCGTCATACCGGGAAACCTATGCCGGGGAGGGCGCCCTGACCCCGCTCAAGGCCAGCAAGGCCGATGCGGCAGTCGCTTCGATCTAG
>CBFGTF010000027.1:0-24191 GCA_965651655.1 uncultured Devosia sp. | reverse complement strand
GCCGCCCCGAACTCTGCGCCCCGCTGATCGAAGAGATCAGTCCCTGCTGCGCCCCCCAGGAGGTTCGCCAATGACCGCCAAGACCTACAATGTCCTGTTCCTCTGCACCGGCAACTCGGCCCGTTCCATGCTGGGCGAAGCGCTCATGAATGCCGTTCCCGGCGGCGCCTTCAAGGCCTTTTCCGCCGGCAGTCGCCCCAAGGACGAAGTCCATCCCATAGCGCTGCACATCCTGGATGAACTGGGCCTGCCCACCGACGGCTACCGGAGGCATCGGCAAGCTCGATGGCGCGACCGGCAAGGCCAACAATGACTGATCGCCTCCGCCCGCTCGCCGCCGAAGCCCTCGGCACCGCCATCCTCGTCGCCACCGTGGTCGGCTCGGGCATCATGGCCCAGCGCCTGACGGCCGATATCGGCCTGGCCCTGCTCGCCAATACCATCGCCACCGGCGCCATCCTCGTGGTCCTGATCGGCATTCTCGCCCCGCTTTCGAGCGCCCATTTCAACCCGGCGGTGACGCTGGTCATGGCCCTCAGGCGCCAGTTGCCGGCCGGTGATGCCGCGCTCTACATGCTCTGCCAGATCATCGGCGCCATGCTGGGCACGCTGATCGCCCATCTGATGTTCGACCTGCCGCTTGTTTCGGCCTATGGTGACCCACGCACCGGGCCCAGCCAGTGGCTGAGCGAGGCCGTGGCAACGTTCGGCCTCCTGCTCACCATCCTGCTGTCGCTCAAGCATCCGGTCGAGCAGATCGCCCTGCGCGTCGGCCTTTACATCACCGCGGCCTATTGGTTCACCGCCTCGACCTCCTATGCCAATCCCGCCGTCACCATTGGCCGGGCCCTGACATCGAGCTTCGCCGGCATCGGCCCTGCCGACGTGCCCGGCTTCGTCATCGCCCAGATCGTCGGGGCGGTTCTTGCCATGCTCCTCGCGGCCTGGTTGCTGCGTCCAAAAACGGATCAAACGACATGAGTGTCACGATTTTCCACAATCCCGATTGCGGCACCTCGCGCAATACGCTGGCCCTGATCCGGGGCGCCGGCATTGAGCCGGAGGTGATCCTCTATGTCGAAAATCCCCCTGACCGCGACCGACTGGTCGACCTGATCGATCGCGCCGGCCTTTCTGTGCGCGATGCCATCCGCATCAAGGACACGCCCTATTTCGAACTCGGCCTCGACAATCCGGCCCTGACCGACGCGGAACTGGTGGCGGCCATGCTGGCCAATCCCATCCTCATCAATCGCCCCTTTGTCGAAACCAGCCATGGCGTGCGCCTCTGCCGCCCGTCGGAAGTGGTGCTCGACATCCTTCCCGAGGCCCTGGGCATACCCTTTACCAAGGAAGATGGCGAAGTGGTCATCGATGCTGGAGGCAACCGCGTCTGACTGGTCAAACCGGGCAAACCGCCCTACCAATCAGGGCAGCAAGCCAACCGGAAGCGCCCGTGCCCCTGCCCGACGACCATCACCTGACCGTCATCGCCGAAACCTATCGGCTGCTGGGCGACCCGACTCGGCTCAAGATCGTGCTGACCTGCCTTGAAGGCCCCATCGCCGTCGGTGACATCGCCAATGCCATCGGCGCCAGCCCGTCGCTGGTCAGCCACCATCTGCGTCTGCTCCGCGCCGCCCGCCTGGTCCGCTTCACCCGCCGCAACAAACAGGTGCTTTACGAAGCCGCCGACGATCACATAGCCCGCATGCTCACCGACATGCTTGATCACGCCTTGGAGGACTTCGAAGGCGATCCGCGAAACGGATGAATGGCTCCGGTGGAGCCATTCAAGCCGAGAAGGCCATGAGAGCTATGCTCGAATGGCAAGGTCATCTCCCCATAGGGGCAAATCACCTGGTGACGTGATTCAGGCCGAGCAGGCCGTCATCCAGTTCAGCGCAGAATGCGCTTGCCGCTCTCGGCGTCGAACAGGTGCAGCAGGCTGTTGTCGAAGGCGATGCCGATGGATTGGCCCGGTTCGGCGCTGACCCGCTCGCGGAACACTCCGACCAGGTCATGCCCACCCAGCCGCAAGGTCACCTGGGTTTCCGAGCCTGTCGGTTCGATGACCACGACTTCGGCCTGGGCCCCCGACGGATCGAGCCGCATATGCTCGGGGCGCACCCCAAGGGTAATGGGTCCATCCGTGACGCCGGGCGGCAGGCTGCCCAGCGCGATAGCAGTGCCATCGGCAAAGCGGAAGTCATTGCCGGCAATGGACCCGCCGACGATGTTCATGGCCGGTGAGCCGATAAATCCGGCGACGAACAGGTTGGCCGGATTGTCGTAAAGCTCCAGCGGCGTGCCGATCTGTTCGATATTTCCCGAATGCATGACCACAATCCGGTCGGCCATGGTCATGGCCTCGATCTGGTCATGGGTCACATAGACCGTGGTGGTCTTCAAGCGCTGGTGGTTGAGCTTGATTTCGCTACGCATCTGCACCCTGAGCTTTGCGTCCAGATTGCTCAGCGGTTCATCGAACAGGAATACCCGCGGATTGCGCACGATGGCCCGACCCATGGCGACGCGCTGGCGCTGCCCGCCCGACAGATGCCGCGGGTAGCGCTCAAGATAGCTCTCGAGGCCCAGAATGGCAGCGGCACTGGCGACGCGGGCCTTGGTCTCCTCTTTGGGCACCCGGGCCAGGCGCAGCGAGAACGCCATGTTCTCTTCCACCGTCATATGCGGATAGAGCGCATAGGACTGGAATACCATGGCAATATCGCGGTCCTTGGGCGCGAGGTCATTGACCACCATGCCGGCAATTTCAATCTCGCCGCCGGTAATGTCCTCGAGCCCCGCAATCATGCGCAGCAAGGTCGATTTTCCACAGCCCGACGGCCCGACCAGAATGACGAATTCGCCATCCGCAATGTCAATGGATACCCCGTGCAGCACTTCCAGGCTGCCATAGTTCTTGCGAACGTTTCTGATCGTCACGGCACCCATAACTACCTCCCCTCATTGCTCGCTGGCCCCGCAGTTCCGCCGGCATTGGCGTCGCTATCAGGGCCACTGGTCTATTGCGCGATGCCCTGGAAATGCACCTGCTGCCCTCCCTGACAGCATGCGCGGCAACCGCGTCATGACCAGTGTCTAATGCCCAAGCGTGGCCTCATCAAGTCTTTTGTAGGACAAAAGGTTTGACTCTACCGATAAACGAGTCGTAATCCTTCTTCATTCACCGCCAATGATGGGACAAAAGACACTTGGTGGGTGAAACGCGTGAGGGGGCAGGGAGGCTCGCTCGCACGGGAGGACGAGGCGCATTGCGATGGATTTTTCACGCCCACCCGATGGGGTTCGCGAGCGCTCAGCCATGTGCCAACAGGAGGAGATGGAAGCATGACGAATAAATTCAATCGCCGCGATATTTTGCGGGGCGGCGGTGCTGCAGGCATCGGCCTTTGGGCCGCGAGCAATGGCCTGCCCACTTTTGCGCAGGACGCCGCACCCGAGCTGGAACTGCCGCAGGGTGCCGCCGGCAAGCTCACGGTCATTCATCGTACCGAATATTTTGAGGCGGCCCAGAACCTGTTCCGCGACACGGTGACCGAATTCGCCGCAGCCAATGGGTCCGAGCTCGATATCTCGACCACCAATCCGGAATCCTTCGGTGACTTCCTGGGCAAGATGTCGGCCGCGGTGCGCGCCGGCAATCCGCCCGACCTGGCCTATACCAGCAACGTTTCCATCCCGCAGATGCACCTTCTGGGCCTGCTCGAAGACGTCAGCGACGTCGTCGAGGAAGCCATCGCCCGCTATGGCAATGTGATGCAGGGCATCAATGCCGAAAAGATCGGCATGATCGATGGCAAGTGGATGGCCGTGCCCTTCATCGCCAACACCACCGGCACCTTCTTCCGTGGCGACAAGCTGGCCGAAAAGGGCATCGACCCGCAGAGCCTGGACACCTGGGAAAAGCGCCGCGAAGCCGCTCTCGCCATCTCCGACCCGGACAATGAGTTCTGGGGCTGGGGCCTGACCGTCAACCAGTCCGGCGACGGCTGGGGCGTGGCCTCCGGCATTCTCAATGCCTTTGGCGGCCACTTTACCGACGAGACCGGCACCAAGGTCGAATTCGATTCGCCCGAAACCGTGGCAGCCTACGAATTCGTCCGCGAAACCTATGACCGCAACGGCAAGTATGCCGCCATGCTGCCGCCCGGCGTCGAAAGCTGGGGCGACATCTCCAACAATGAAGCCTGGCTCGCCGGCAGCCTGGGCTATACCCACAACGCCTTCTCGCTCTATGCGGCGGGCAAGCGCGACAATAACCCGGTATTCCCCAATACCGTCCTGCTGCGCCAGCCCAATGCCAATAATGGTGACAGCCGTGACGGCGGCGCCGTCGGCGGCTGGCTGACCATCTTCAAGGGTGCGCCAAACGTCGATCTCGCCAAGCAGCTGGCGCTCGATCTGCTCGACCCGGCAAACTTCACGCCCATGTCCTCGGTGGCGGGCGGGCTGTTCATGCCAGCTTATGAAAGCCTGTGGACGCCGGAACTGATCGCCGCAGATCCCAACTACGCAATCATCAAGGACCAGGTCAGCGTGCCCGACCCGTTCATCGGCGCGTCCTGGCCGGCCCAGCCCGCTGCGCAGATCGACGCCATTCGCGCCCAGGGCGTGCTGGAACAGTCGATGGGCAATGTGATTGCCGGCCGCATGACCTCGCAGGAAGCGGTGACCGACGCCCACAACAAGATCGTCCAGATCTTCGAAGAAGGCGGCATCATGTAGCCTTCGCAAGGCAGCGCGACGGGGCAGGACCACCTGCCCCGTCCCGTCAATCGACACCGTCCAATGCCTGTGCCGCCCAGCGGCCGCGCGGGCCAGTTTTTCGTTTCGACCGGGCGGACAGGCCCGATGGAGTGTAGGCATGGAAGATCGGATGAGCCTGGCGGCCGCGTCGGCGCCCCCGCGGCATAGCCGCAAGAAGCGTCTGGAAAACCTGTTTGGCCGCGACTGGCAGGTCGGCTACCTGTTTGTCCTGCCCATGGTCCTCATCATGGGTCTGCTGATTTTCTGGCCCTTTGTCAGCGCCATCTTCATCAGCACCACCTCGCTCAACTTCCTCACCGGCGAAACCACCAATGTGGGCCTGCGCAACTACCAGCGCCTGTGGACCAGCAGCGACTTTCTGCAGTCCATGCAGAATACCATCCAGTTCACCTTCTGGTCGCTGAGCCTCAAATTCGTTATCGGCATGACCGTGGCGCTCATCCTCAACAGCCGTCTGCCATTCCGGAGCCTGCTCAGCGGCATCATGCTCCTGCCCTGGATCGTGCCCGAGATTGTCACGGCCCTGGCCTGGAAGAGCATCTACGATCCCATGTTCGGTGGCCTCAACCCGATCCTGCAGGGCGCCGGGGTTATTGACCGCCCGCTGGGCTGGCTGTCCGATCCGGGCATGGCCATGGGCAGCATCATCTCGGTCAATGTCTGGAAAGGCATTCCCTTCTTCGTGCTGCTGCTGCTGGCGGGCCTCAAGGCCATCGACCGCGAGCAGATCGAAGCCGCCCAGGTCGACGGCGCCAATGCCGTGCAGCGCTTCCGCAATGTCACCCTGCCCGGCCTGCGCTATGTCATCGTGGTGACCCTGCTGCTGTCGTTCATCTCCACCTTCAACCAGTTCGGCCTGCCCTTCCTGATGACGGGCGGCGGACCGAGCGGGGCCACCAAGCTCTATTCGATTCTGGCCTATGAAAAGGCCCTTGGGTCGCTGCAATACGGCCCCGGCATCGCCATCGCCTTCTCCGTGGCGCCGCTCATGGCCATCCTGATCTGGCTTTTGGCGCGCTTCATGCGGCACGACGACAAGCGCGACGGTGCCTCGGACCGGGGCCCCGGCTTTGCCGATCGCCTGTTGGCTGGCGGCACCTGGCTGGTCAATATCGTCATCGACCTCATCTTCCTGCCCATCCAGCTGATATTCGCCGGACTCGAATGGGCGGTGCGAAAGGTCCGCGTGGCCACCGGCCGCTCCCCCTTGCAGCCGATATTCCGGCAGCAGGCGCGGTCCAATGCCGGCCCGATTGCGCGGCTCCTGGTATTGACCCCGCTGCTGGTTTTCGTGCTCTTCCCCTTCTATTGGATCATCACCACCTCGCTGAAGTCGACCCCGCAGATCAGCGAGCGCCGGTCGATCTTCTGGCCCGAGCCTGCCACTTTCGAGCAATACACGGCCCTGGTGAACGACACGCCCTTCCTGACCTGGCTGATGAACTCGGTCTTCGTGGCGGCGGCGAGCACGCTGGTTTCGGTCGCACTGGCCTCGCTCGCAGCCTATGCCCTGTCGCGGTTGCGGTTCAGGGGCGCGGGCATCCTGACCACGCTCCTGCTCATCACCTATCTCCTGCCCGGCACGCTGCTGTTCATTCCGCTCTACCAGACCCTGACCACGATGGGCGTCATCAACAGTCACACGGCCCTGATCATCACCTATCCGACATTCCTGTTGCCTTTCGCCACCTGGGTGCTAATGGGTTATTTCAGGTCCATCCCGGTCGAACTCGAAGAGGCCGCGCGGATCGATGGTGCAAGCCGGCTCTACATTTTCTGGCGCATCACCCTGCCACTTGCGGCGCCCGCCATTCTGTCGGTGACGCTGTTCGCCTTTACCAATGCGTGGAACGAGTTCCTGTTTGCCTTCGTCTTCATTACCAGTGAATCCCTGCGCACCCTGCCGATCGGGCTGCAATCGCTGGTGGTCGGCGACATCCTGCCCTGGGGCAAGCTGATGGCGGCTTCGCTGCTGACAGCCATTCCGGTGGCGGTGCTCTATGTCTATGCCCAGCGGTTCCTGTCCGAGGGACTGACAGTGGGGGCCGTCAAGGGATGAAAGATGCATCGCGGAGGAGATCGTCCGCCAGCGCGCTCAATGACGCCATTGTGCGCAGTTCGATCCCCTCCGCCGTTGATGCCATGGTGGCCAATATCCGTGCGCTCATATCCGATGGCGGCCTGGGAGTAGGCGACAGCCTCCCCACGGAGCGCGAATTGTGCGAGCGCTTCCAGGCCAGCCGCAATACCGTGCGCGAAGCCATGCGCATCATGAAGGCCTATGGCATCGTCTCGGTGCGCCCCAAGGTCGGCGCCATCATCGTCGATGACCGGATGGAGCGGGCGCTGGACCTGTTCTCGTTCAACACCCTCGATATTTCGCGCCGCACATTCAACGACATCCAGGGCTTTCGCAAGCTGATCGAGGTTGGCTCGGTCGATGCCATATTCGACCAGATGCGGCCCGATGACATTTCAGAAATGCGCCAGATCAATGGGCAATTGCGCGCTGCAAGTTCCATTGCCGAAGCATCGGAAATGGATTTCCGCTTTCACCTGCGGCTGGTGTCCATCCTGGACAACCGGGCGGTCTGTGACGTCTATCGCATCATGAAGCCGGTCATCATCCGCATCATGGAACGCGCCAAGGAGTTGCAGGACTTTACCGTCGACACCTACGAACAGCACGCCGCCGTGGTCGATGCGCTCGAGCTCAGGGACCGCATTCGCTATCAATATGCGCTGCAGTCGCACCTGCAGGTGGGCATCCGGGCCTTCGAGAACAGGGCCGCGCCAACCGCCTGAGCACAGCTGGCCAGACCCTGGTATCGCTTGCCTAACGCGCTCCGCTACTGTCCGGACTGGTGGAAGTGCCGGGCTACTTCCTTGAACAGATCCAGATCTTCAAGCGAATCCGCCAGCGTGGTGCGGTTCGGCACGCCTGTGACAATAGCATCGTTGAAGGCTCCCAGTTCGATGCGGAACGGGTCCTCATAGACGGGTCCGAAAATCTCAGTGCCGGTGTCACTGTCGCTCGAGGTGGTGATCTCGAGGCGCGTGGGCAGATTGCGAATGTAGGGCGTGTCGTAGTTCATCCTGAAGTGCTGGCGCTGGGTCAGCACTTCGATGCCGGCGTCGAAGCGGGACACATCGTCGATCACCGCCTCGTAAAGGGCGCTGAAATGGCCGTAGTCGAATATGGCCATCACTGTCTCGCCCTTGTGCTGCGCGGCATAGCGGCATCCTTTCGGCGGACCCAGGAGGTCCCGCATGGCCGAGAAGCTGTGCGAGGAAAGGCCGGTCAGCACCTGATAGGCGCGCAGCGCATCGGGCGGACAATCCTCGCCCATGACCGAGCGCAGGATGGATTGCGTGCGGCTGCGCCCCTCCGCGATCACCGCGGCCGGCACATCATTGGGCCGGAAAGTATTGCGCGTCTGCGCCACGAAGAAGGGCGCCTCGCGGATGATGTCGCGGATGCGGACATGACGAATATCGGCCAG
This sequence comes from uncultured Devosia sp., assembly GCA_965651655.1. GTDB lineage: Bacteria > Pseudomonadota > Alphaproteobacteria > Rhizobiales > Devosiaceae > Devosia. The sequence goes on along the minus strand of CBFGTF010000027.1, from coordinate 15,894 downwards.
CGGCGGCAACCGCTTCTTGAGCTCGAGGAAGGGGCGCGAGAAACGCCGCATATAGCCCACAAACACCACCTGGCCGGAGCGCTGGGGAATGTCGAGGATGGGGCGGAGCTGGTCGGCGCTCAGGCAGGCCGGCTTTTCGATGAAGACATGTTTGCCTGAGCGAATGGCCTCTGCCAGCAGGTCCGCATGCAGGTGATCGGGCGTCAGGATGAAAACCGCTTCCAGTCCTGGATCGGCAATCAGCGCCGCCGCGTCGGCATGGCGCTTGGGCACGCCATAACGTGTGGCGATGTGCTCGACCAGGCTCGGGGATACGTCCGTGACCGCCGCGATGGAAAAACGCGGATCATCGGCCAGCAGCGGCAGATGCATGAGCTGGGCGACTTCACCGAGGCCGATCAGCCCAACCTTGAGGGACTGGATCATTTGGCGATGGCATTCATATAGGCAAGATTGCGGGTGGCGAGTTGGAGGGGCGTCTCCTTTGCGTCCGCCGCCACGTCCTGTTCCACCACGATCGGGCCGGCAAAGCCGCGCTTTTCGAGCAAGCGCATCACCGCCTGAATATCCACCACTCCGTCGGGCAGCGGGCACATCACCCCCGCGTCATAGGAGTCAGCAACCGACAGCTGCCCATCCAGCACACGCTGGCGCACCGCCCCATCGACATTCTTGAGGTGCATGTATGCGATGCGCGGGAACACCTTTTCCATATAGGCCAGCGGGTCCTGGTCCCAGAAGGCGTGGTGGCCGGTATCGAAGCAGAGATCGATATCGGTGTCGGCCAGCAGGCGGTCGATCTGGCCTTCGCGCTCCAGGGCAGTGCCGATATGGGGGTGGAAGCTGAGCTTGAGCCCATACTCACCCTCAACCAGCGCCTGTCCGTCGCGGACCATCCCCACAAGCCCCGCCCAGCCGGCATCGTCAAGCACGCCTTCCTGCCCCTTGGGATACCAATTGCTCTCATCCATGATCACCAGGTGCCGCGCGCCCAGCGAGACCAGCAGCGACGACAGTTCGCGCAGCGTCTGCATGAGCACCGGCGCCGAAGCCGCGTCCCCGAATGTATGGACATGGGTCGCCCCAATCATGACCAGGTCGCGCCGCGCCAGCTCCGCTTTGAGCAGGCCGGCATCCTTGGGCAGGAAACCGAATGGTCCCAGTTCCGTGCCGCGATAGCCGGCCGCAGCCACCTCATCGAGATAGCGCTGCCAGCTGTACTCATTGCCGTCTGGATAGGTGATGCCCCAGGAACAGGGCGCATTGGCGATAAGCATGGATCACGCTCCAGTGTAGATAGGATTGCCGAGCGCGCGTCGGATCGGCTGGTCGGCCAGGTCGGCCCCCTTGAGCTGCCAGGGCAGTTCGCGCCCATCGAGCGCACCGGTGAATTCAGAGATCAGCCGAGCGCGGCTGGCATCGGCGATGATCTCGGCACGGACGAATTTCTGTACCCCGTCGAGGGCAATTCTGGATGTCCAGTCCTCGCCAGCGATCTCGACATCGGCCACCGGCCCTGTCGCGTCGATCAGCACCAGGCGGTCGCCGGGAGCACCGCGCACCACCACTTCGACCGCAGCCAGGGCGTCCACCGTGCCGCCCATCACGATATCCCCTGACCGCATTTCCAGATGCGGGCCGGTCGGGCATTCGGTGACATAGCCATGGCCCGACTTCATTGCCGCCAGCACGGCGTCTTCGCTCAACTCGGGCAGGAACAGCACTGTGGTGGGCCGCGCCAGCACCAGCGGACCCTCGGGCATCAGCCGGGCGGGCTGGTGGAAATCCGAACCGCCAATAGCCGAAAGCTTCATGCCGGAAGCCAGACGCCGCTGGTAGCGTTCAAGGGCGATCCAGTTCCAGGCCAGCCAGGTCGACTGCCAGACCTCCTGGCAATCGGCGGCAGGGAATTCATAGTCCCAGGGTATGGTCGGCTTGTCGTGATTGATCGAGAGCAGGCCGCCCTTTTCATGCACCAGCCTCTCCAGCACATGGGCATCGGACGGTTTCGTCATGCGGAAGTCGATCCACTCGTCGACGCCGTAGACATTGGCGTGGCCTACGGCCGTGGTCACCTCCATGGCGCGCACGAAGACCAGGTCCGGCGAGGAATGGGGATGGAAATAGCGTCGCTGGGTGATGGTGTTGTGGTCGGCAATGGCGAGGAAATCCAGCCCCGCCTGCCGGGCCGCCGCATGCAGCAGTTCGGGCGAGCCCTTGGCGTCAGAATGGAAGGTGTGGCAGTGCAGATCGCCCCTGTACCAGCCTGCGCCCTGTCGCACCGGAAAGGTCCGGACCGGCTGCGGCGCCAGCGTGCGGGGGGCATTGTCGAGCGTGATTGTGACTCTGACATCCGCTCCGGCCTCGGGCACCTGGTAGAGTCCCAGGATGACATTCCAGCGCCCCGGCTGAATCTCGCCATGCACATAGCCCGGCGTCGCATCATCGGTAGCGATGAAGAAGTGGTCGCGCGCGCCCCCGCTCCAGCCTCGGAATCCTTGCTGGGTCGGATAGCCCCTGTCGCGCGGATCAAAGGCGCCCAGATCGATGATGCAATCCTCGGCCTTGGCATAGGAGAGGGTCACGTCGATGCGGCTCGTGCCTTGGGGGACATCGAAGGGAATGTAGAAATAGGGGTTCGCGGCCTGGTCGGCGCGGGTGACAGGGGTGGTGATGGTCTTTGTCATGCTATCTGCCCGTACTTCCTTCTCCCCTTGTGGGAGAAGGTGCCCCGAAGGGGCGGATGAGGGGTCTGCGATCTTGCCAATGTGTATGGGTTGACGAGGAACCCCTTACCCGTCTCGCGCTGCGCGCGATCCACCCTCTCCCGCTAGGGGAGAGGGGAAGAGACGCACTACTCCCCAACAGCCGGAATACGTTTCCCCGCGCCATCGAACAGATGCACATGCTCGGCCGAAAAGCTCAGGGTCACGGTCTTGTCGACATCGAGGTGATCATCGGTGAAGATACGGGCGGTGATCCGCGCATTCTCGCCCCGATCGAGCGTCACCAGGCTTTCCGGGCCCATGTTCTCATTGGCAAACAGCGGCGCGGTAACGGTGTTGGCGGCGCCATCGGCGGCAATGGCCAGATGCTCGGGACGCACGCCCAGGGTCAGCTTCTTGCCGCCGGACAGCGCCTTGCCGATGGCATCGGTCATGGGCAGCGGCGCGATGGTCAATCCGTCGGCCGAAAGCTGGAGCTTGCCATCGCCCTGCACGCCTTCGACGTCCACCAGGTTCATCGGCGGGTTGCCGACGAAATTGGCAACGAAGGTGGTGGCAGGTCGGCGATAGATCTCGATGGGCGAGGCATATTGCACGATGCGGCCCTGGTCCATCACGGCGATGCGCGTGGCCAAGGCCATGGCCTCGGCCTGGTCATGGGTCACGTAGACCGCCGTCATCCCCATGTCACGCTGCAAATGATTGAGGAAGCCACGCGCTTCGAGGCGCAGCTTGGCATCGAGATTGGAAAGCGGCTCGTCGAACAGATAGACCTTGGCCGGGTAGACCAGGGCGCGCGCCAGCGAGGTGCGCTGCTGCTGGCCGCCGGAAATCTGGCTGGGCAAACGATCGAGCAAGTGCCCAATCTTGAGCACATCCGCCACTTCCTTGGCCCGACCGTGCCGTCCGGCCACAGCCTCGCCGCGCACCTTGAGCGGATAGGCGATATTGTCGGCCAGATTCATATGCGGGTAGAGCGCATAATCCTGGAACACCATGGCGATGTTGCGGTCCTTGGGGTGAAGGTGGGTCACCTCGTCGCCGCCGATCAGGACCTGCCCTGATGTGGGCGTCTCAAGGCCGGCGATCATGCGCAGCGAGGTAGTCTTGCCGCAGCCGGACGGACCGAGCAGACACACGAACTCGCCATCGCCGATATCGAAGCTGACATCGCTGACAGCCTTGAACTCGCCGAAGCTCTTGGTGACGTTCCTGAATTCAACTGATGCCATGAGACTAAGCCTTGATGCCGCCAAAGAACCGGAAGCCGAACTTCCAGCTGACGAAGAGGTAAAGAGCGATGACCGGGAGCGAGTAGATGAGCGAATAGGCCGCCAACAGGGTCACGATGGGGGTGCCCGCTTCCGAATAGAAGGAGTAGATGGCCACCGCCGCCGGCATATTGCTGTCGCTGCGCAACAGGATGAAGGGGATAAGGAAGCTGCCCCAGATATTGACGAAGCTCCACACCACGATCACCACGATGCCGGGCCGGATCACCGGCAGCGCCACATCGAAAAAGGCCTGCACCGGCGAGGCGCCCGCCACCATGGCGCTTTCCTCATACGACTTGGGAATGGAGTCGATGAAGTCACGCAGGATGAACATGGCAGTGGGCAGCAGCCCGCCGGCGAAGGTGAGGATGACCGCCAGATGGGTGTCCATCAGGCCGGCGGCCGATATGATCAGGAAGATGGGCACCATGGCGGCCGACCCCGAGACCACCGAGGAGAACAGCAAGAGGATATAGGTGACGGCGCCCTTGCCGGGGATCGACGAGCGGCTCAGCGCATAGGCGGCCAGCGTCGCGGCCGCGCCCACCAGGATCACCCCGCCCACGGCCTGGATGAAGCTGTTCCACAATGCCTGCACGGCATAGGAATTGCCGAATACGGTGACGAAATTAGCCAGCGTCCACGGATCTGGAACAGCCAGTCCCAGTTCCGCCCTGCCGTTGAACGGCGCAAACAGGAACCACAGGAGCGGCAGAGCGAAGAGCGCGCCAATCAGTGCGGCAAGCGCCGAGAAGGCCAAGCGCCCCACAAAGGCGGGAAGGGTAAAGCCCATGGTTAGCGCACCTTCTTCTTGCGGCCAAGGCTGAGATAGACCAGCGCGAAAGCCAGGTTGATCAGCATCATGATCACGCCCACCGCCGCACCCTTGCCGAACTGGAAGTCCTGGAAGGCAACCCGGTAATTGTAGATCGACACCAGTTCCGTGCGGTAGCTCGGCCCGCCATTGGTCAAAAGGAACGGGGTAAAGGTGTTGAAGGTCCACATGGTGATCAGGATGAGATTGGTGACGATATGGCCCCGGATCAGCGGCACGGCGATATCGCGGAACTTTTGCCAGGACGAAGCACCGGCCACGTCTGCCGCCTGGAAATAGCTCGGCGGAATAGACGAGAAGGCCGAACTGAACAGCATCATCGAGAAGGCCGCCCCGCGCCAGGTATTGAAGATGACGATGACCCAGAAAGGCTGCTGCAACAGGAAATCGCCATCGGGCAGGCCAACGCTGTTGAGCATCATGTTGAGCGTGCCCTGGTCACGATCGAGAAAGGCGAACCAGGCAAAGCCGATGACCACTTCGGGCAGGATCCAGGCGGCGATGACAAAGGTCTCGGTGAGGCGCTTGACCCAGGCCGGAACGGTCTGGATCAGCCAGGCCAGCAGGAGACCGAGCAGCGCCTGGCCGATCAGCGCAGAAGCCAGCACGAACTGGGTGGTCAGGATCAGCGAAAAGCCAAACTGCCCGCGCTGGAAGAAGGTCGCCGGGTCAAACAGCGTCAGATAATTGGCAAAACCAACGAATTCAGGATTGAGCGCCGAGCGCCCCAGCAGCGTCCGATTGGTGAAGGAAACGAAGATCACCCAGAAGAAGGGAAAGATCACGAAGACCGAGACCAGCAGTCCTGCCGGGGTGAGGAAGGCCGCGCCGGCCCTGTTCGACAGGAGGGCGAAATTCTTGACCTTGCGCTTGGGTTGGTCCGAGGCGATTTCTGTGGTCATGGTCACTTTGGCCTATGTGTGAGGCGTCGGTAGAGCTCGGCGGCGACACAATCGGTGCCGCCCTCGGGCGCGACCCGAGGGTCACTCCCAAAATGCGCAAGTGTCGGGTGGTCCTCGGATCAGGTCCGAGGACGGATCGGTTGCGTCGAGGGCTTGGGGGTCCTCGACATACCCGGCACGCCAGGCGCGCCGGGTATTATGAGGGCCAAGCCTACAGCAGGCTGACGGTGTTCTCTTCGCCAACGATGCCGATCACAGCGGCCTTGTACTGAGCCATGGCGTCTTCCGGCGACAATTCGCCCGAGACCACCGCTTCGGTCATGCGCTGAATTTCGCCCGAGACGGTATTGTAGTTCTCGTCATTGGGACGGGCCGTGGTCAGCGGCAGCAGCGTCTGGCTGGTCTCGGTCAGGAACGGGCTGTTGGGGATCTCGATATCCGTGCGGGCCGTGATGCGCGGCTGAATGGCCTGGAAGGCATTCTGCATCTCTGGCTCGTTCATGAACGAGAGCAGCGCCCAGGCTTCGGCCGGGCTATCGGTGGCCGGATTGAGCACGAAACCCGTTCCGCCCGAAATGGTCACGAAATCCTGGCCGCGGATGCCGGCACCCGGCTCCTTGGCCGGAACCTTGGCCCAGCCCATGACTTCGTCGCGGTTGGCCACGGCGAATTCGGAGCCTTCCGGGGTCACCGAGCGATAGAAATAGTCGCCTTCGAACAGCATGGCGGTCACGCCATCGCGGAAATTGGCAAAGGACCGGTTGCGGCCATCGGCCAGAAGCTGGGCGCGCTGGTCGCCAAGCTGCTCATCCACATAGATGGTCTTGTAGAGGTTGAGCGTGTCGAGAATACCCTGGCTGGAAACGACATACTTGCCGTCCTGCATCACGGTTTCGCCCGTACCCAGCAGCGCCAGCCAATAGCCCTGCATGGTGGTGGCTTCGCCCATGGCGACGCCGGCATTGAGCTGGATCGGGAAGCTGTCGGGCTTGATCTTCTTGATGGCGCGGGCGGCATCGAGAATGTCGTCCCAGGAGGTCGGCTGCCAGTTGTCGGCATCGATCCCCGCCTCTGCCAGGATGTCCTTGCGGGTATGGATCATGCGCACGTCGGTGCCCAGCGGAATGCCGTAATACTTGCCCTGGTACTGCATCAGGGCGCGCGAGCCTTCGGACAGGGCGGCCCAGCCGGACCAGTCATTGACGCCAGCGCCGGCCACTTCATCGAGCGGCTTGAGCAGTCCGCCTTCCACGAAGCCGGGGATCAGGAAGCCGTCAAATGCGGTGACGTCGGTTCCCGCACCGGTCGAGAAGTCCAATGCCAACTGCTGGGTGAGCTGGGCATCTTCACCACCAAACTGGTTCAGCGTGACATTGACGCCGGGATTGGCGGCTTCAAAAGCCGGGATCACGCTCTCTTCGATCCACTGGGCCGTGCCGCTGTTGACACCGCCAATGACGCAGCGGCAGGTGATGTCCAGATCGACAGCGAAAGCCGGCACGGCCATCGCCGTGGCACCGATCAGGCTGAACGCAAGGCTGCGCAGATGATTGCTCATCGCAATACTCCTCCCATGTGATGGCTCCGAATTCTCGGATAGCCGGTGTTGGCCTCCCCCATCTGGCAGGAGACCGCCAAAGAATGAACACGTTTTCACTTTCCGTCAATGGCCGGAATCGCCAGTGGATAAGCCGACCGGAAAGGCGGGTCAGCAATACTGGCCTTTTGCAACGCTCTTGTGACAATTCCGCGGAGGTCGGCGACGCATCCTGCACGGCGCAACTTGACAGTGAACGGGCTTGCAGTCAGAAAAATGAACACGCTTTCAAAAAATTGACGGCGGGGAGGTGGCAGTGAGCCAGGACGAATCCACGGCAAGGGGGCGGGCGACCGCCGAGATGGTGGCGCAGCGCGCCAATGTCTCGCGTGTCGCCGTGTCGCGCGCCTTCAACCCCCACACCTCGCTCAAGCCCGCCAAGCGCGAACTGATCCTGCGCATTGCCCAGGAACTGAACTACACCCCGGATCGCGCCGCCCGGGCCCTGGTCAGCGGCCGCTCGCACCTGGTGGGCGTCATTGTACCCGATGTGTGCAGCCACTGGGAAAGCCAGGAGATCGATGCACTGACCACGGCGCTGCAGGCCGAGGGTTTCGCTACCCTGCTATTCAAGACCCGCACCGACTATTCCATGGATGAGCAATTGCTCGCCTATATGCGCGGCTTCAATCCGGATTCGGTCATCGCCTTCGTCGAGAACGTCAAGCCGACCACCCTGGCAAAATTCCTCGACCGCGCCGTGCCCATCTATGTCCACTATCCCCACCCCGACGCCTCTCATGACGATCCGATCGATGGTCCGCTGCATGACCGGCTCAACGTGCTGCAGCGCAATGGCATCGACCAGGCGGTGGCCCTGCTGCAAGGCTATGGCGCCCGGCGCATAGCCTATGTCTCGGGCGTGGCGCGCTCGCGCGCCAATGCATCGCGCGAGCACATGCTGCGCGCCGTGATGGCCGAGCGCGGCCTGCCCCCTCCCATCATTGCCAACGGCGATTTCAGCTATGACCAGGCCTATGCCGCCACCATCGACCTGTTCCGGGTCGGCCAGGGCGCCGATGCGGTCTTTGCCGCCAATGACGTGGGCGCCTTTGGCGTTATCGACGCGCTGCGCCACGAACTGGGCCTGCGCGTCCCCGAGGACGTCAAGGTGGTGGGTTTTGACGACATCGCTCAGTCGCACTGGAAAAGCTACAACCTGACCACGGTCAAGTTCGACCTGGAGGAACGCGTGCGCGCCCTGGTCCGGCTCATCCTGCGCCGCCTCAACAATCCTGATGCGCCGCCGCTCCAGGAAACCCTGCAAACCAGGCTTGTCGTGCGTGGCACGGTGGGCTGAACGGACTATCGATGACCAAGCGCATCCACCTCGTCTTCAAGACCCATCTCGACATCGGTTTCACCGACCACGCCGCCCGCGTCCGCCGGCAATATCACGACCAGTTCATTCCCCAGGCCATTGCGACCGGCGAGCATTTCTACCGCGAGAATCCGGCTGCGCCCGCCTTCATCTGGACCACCGGCGCCTGGCTGATCTGGGATCATCTCAATTCCCAGGGTGCCGAAAGGGTCAAGAGGCTCGAACAGGCCATCGAGCGCGGACTGATCGCCTGGCATGGCCTGCCCTACACCACTCATACCGAGCTGATGTCGCCTGCCCTGTTTCGTGCCGGCCTCAGCTATGCGCAGGAACTCGACCAACGCTTCGGCCGCACCACCATCGCCGCCAAGATGACCGATGTGCCCGGACACACCATCGGCATGGTGCCGCTCATGGCCGAGGCGGGGCTGAAATTTCTGCACCTGGGCGTCAACACGGCCAGCCCCGTGCCGGACGTGCCGCCGATTTTCCGCTGGCGCGCCCCGGACGGGTCCGAACTGGTGGTCATGTACCAGGCCTCCTATGGCGCCACCGATTTTCCGGCCGGCGACGATATCGGCCTCAGCTTTGCCCATACCAATGACAATATCGGGCCCCAGAGCGTCGGCCAGACCGTCGAGGCCCTGCGCGCCATGCGCCATGCCTATCCCGATGCGGAGATTGCCGCCTCGACCCTCGATGCCTTCGGCGCCGAGATGTGGGCGCGGCGCGACCAGTTTCCGGTCGTGGAACAGGAAATTGGCGACAGCTGGATTCATGGCAGTGCCAGCGACCCGATAAAGCTCGCCCGCTTTCGCGCCCTGCAACGCCTCCATGATGGCTTTGACACCATGACGCCCGAGCGCCGCGCCTTCGGTCGGGGCCTTGCCATGGTGGCCGAACACACCTGGGGCGTCGACATCAAGACCTATCTGCGCGACGAAACCGCCTGGGACCGTCCCGCCTTCGAGGTCGCTCGCCAAGCCGATTATCGCTTCGCCTATGCCGAACAATCCTGGGCCGAGCAGCGCGCCTATCTCGATACCGCGCTCGCTGAGCTCTCCCCCGCTGACCGGACCAAGGCCGACCAGGTTCTGGCCGAACTCACACCACCCCCGCCGCTTTCCGCAACGCCGAAGTCGGGCACCCGTCTCGAAAGCCACGGCTGGCGCGCCGATCTCGATCCTGCCACCGGCGACATCACCAGCCTGACGACGCCCAACGGCCTCTCCATCGCGGGCCTGGGCGGCTCGCTCATCGGTTTTTCCCACGAAAGCTATGACTGGGCCGAATTGCAGCGTCACCTGGATAGCTACCTGCAACACCGCGACGAATGGGCCATTCTCGACCATGACAAGCCGGGCCTCGCTGACGCCAAGACGGCCCGCACCGCAAGTTTCGCCCCAGCCCTTTCCGGCACCTCTGCCGATGGACGCACCGCCCTTGCCAAAATGCCGGCCGATGCAAGCACGCAACTGGGCGCCCCCGAAGGCGTGGAACTCGCCATAAGGGGCATGGACGCCCATAGCCTCGAACTGACCCTGGTGCTGCGCAACAAACCTGCCAACCGCATGCCCGAGGCCGGTTTTCTGTCTCTCACCCCCGCCGGTGCCGAGGACTGGACCCTGCGCAAGATGGGCGTCTGGAACCCTGCCCAAAACATCGCCCGCCGCGCCGGCGGTCAATTGCAGGCGGTCGAAGCAGTCCGCACCCGCCTCGGCGACGCCCACCTCACCACCACCCCCCTCGACTGCGCCCTCGCCGCCCCCGCCAGCGCGCCCTTCATTCCTTACAACCCCGAAAGGCCCGACTTAAGCACTGGCCTCAGCTTCAACCTCTACAACAACAAATGGGGCACCAATTTCCCCATGTGGTGGGAGGGAACGGCAGCGTTTCGGTTTGTGCTGACGCTGGGAGACTAGGGCGGTTGGGGGCTCCCGGGTACAGTTCCAGGGCCATCGCTCACCCCACCGGGCACGCCCCAATCATCCGCTCAAAGCTCTCCGCCGCGCCCTTGGCTGAATAGCGTCCGATCTCGATGCCATTGACCAGCACGGTGAATTGCCCGGTAAGCAATTCGATCAGGTCCGGGGTGAAGCTGGTGATTCCGCCCACTGAATGGCGCCCGCCCACCGTGCCGCTGATGGCCTCCATGGCGTGTTGCGTCGGGCCATCGGCCAGCGCCAATTCGGCCGGCGCGGGACCCTCGGGCTCGTCCATATAGGCGGTGACCACCACATCGGGCCAGCCTTCCTGGCAGGAGATCGAGACCAGCGCCGCGTCCGTCTCCGGGTCATACCAGTAGAGGAAAAGGTCGTTGATGCCGCTCGCCTCATGCTCCTCGAGCATCCAGCCTTCCTTGAACGCCTGCTGCGCCCCGGCCGCGCCGGTCAGCGCCAGCGCGAGGACAATTGCATAGACACGTTTGTGTCGTCCCATCTCGGTCCTCCCACGCGGTCACGGGAAGTCTGGCCGCACGCCCGAAAAAGGAAATCCCCGCCCCCGCCGGCCGCGCTCCACCAGACCGCATTGACAACCTCATATGAATGTCTATTCATATATACACTCAACCAGGAACACCCAATGACCGGCCACGACCACGCGCACCATCACCACACCAATGAACCGCATGGCCATGATCACGCCGGTCACAGCCACGCACCCAAAGTCAGCAAAGGCAATGAGCGCGCCGTGCTGATCGGCCTCCTGCTGACGTTCGGCTTCATGCTGGCGGAAGTGGTCGGCGGTTATCTCTCCGGCTCGCTGGCCTTGATCGCCGATGCCGGCCACATGCTGACCGATAGCGTGGCGCTGTTTCTCGCCTGGCTCGGCTTCCGCCTCGGCCGACGCCCGGCCGATTCCAGACGCAGCTTTGGCTATTCGAGGCTCGAAGTGCTGGCCGGGCTGATCAATGCGCTGACGCTGTTCGCCCTGGTCGGGTGGATCGCCTATGAGGCCGTGCAGCGGCTTTTCATCCCCGAAGAGGTGCTTGCCGGCCCCATGCTCGTCGTGGCCGTGCTCGGCCTCCTGGTCAATCTCGTCGTCTTCCGCATCCTCTCGAGCGCCGACCGGGACCATGTGAACATCAGGGGCGCCATGGTGCACGTGCTGGGCGACCTGCTCGGTTCGGTCGGCGCCATTGCCGCTGCCACAATCATCTGGCTGACCGGGTGGATGCCCATCGATCCGATCCTGTCACTACTGGTGAGCTTGCTGATCCTGCGCAGCGCCTGGGCGCTGCTCATGCGCACCTTCAATATCCTCATGGAAGGCGCGCCCGACGGTGTCGATCCGGCAGCGGTGCAACGCGATCTGCTCGACCACGTCCGCGGCCTGGCGCGGGTGGGGCATCTGCATGTCTGGTCGCTGTCGTCCGGCCAGGCCATGGCAACCCTGGAGATTGCCCTGGCGCCCAGCGCCGACCCGGCCAAGGTGTCCGCAGCGGTCAAGGAGAGACTGGCAGCGGAGCATGAAATCGGTCACGCCACGGTGGAGATCGACTGGAGCGGCGATTGTGTCGCCTGCCCGGCAGTGACGCCAGCCGCTTAATAGGTCGCCCGTCCACCCGAGAGATCAAACACGCTGGCGGTGGTAAAACTGTTCTCCCGGCTCACCAGCCACGCCACCATGGCAGCAGCCTCCTCGATTTCGAGAAAGCGGCCGCGCGGTATGCGCGAGAGCATATAGGTGATGAACTCGTCGGTCAGCGTATCGAGGATGCGCGTCTTGGCGGTCGCCGGCGTGATGGCATTGACCGCGATATCATGTTTGGCCAGTTCCTTGCCCAGCGACTTGGTGAGGCCGATCACCCCCGCCTTGGCCGCCGAATAGGCCGAGGCGGTCGGATTGCCCTCCTTGCCGGCAATGGAGGCGATATTGACGATGCGCCCGTAATTGCGCGCCTTCATGCCCGGCACCACCACGCGATTGACATAGAACGTGCCGTTGAGATTGATGTCGATGACCCTGCGCCATTCCTCGGGATCATAAGTGTCGAGCGTCGCATTGGTCCCGGCAATCCCGGCCGAGTGGACGAGGATCGACACGGGTCCGGCGTCGGCCTCTGTCGCGGCATGGGCCCGTTCCAGCCCGGCAAGATCGGTGACATCCACCATCTGCTGGCCCACCCCCGTGCCCAGTGCGGCGACCGCCCTCTCCAGCATCGCCCCGTCGCGATCCCAGAGGCTCACCCTGGCGCCAGAAGCCAGCAGGCGATGGGCAATGGCAAAGCCCAGGCCCTGCGCCCCGCCGGTCACCACCGCCACCTGCCCCTCAAGATCGATCCGGTTCATCGCGTTCTCCCTCTCTGCAATAGTCCGCCGCAGCCAATCCGGCCTGCCGGCCCATGGCGAGGCACGCCGTCAACAGATAGCCGCCCGTCGGCGCCTCCCAGTCAACCATCTCCCCGGCGACGAATATCCCCGGCATCGACTTCAGCATGAGCCGCTCGTCCAATCCATCCCATGCGATTCCCCCAGCAGAGGAGATGGCTTCGTCCAGCGGCCGCGTGCGGACCAATGGCAGGCACAAGGCCTTGATCAACCTGGCCAGGCTTTCGGCACCGCGAGACCCGGCATCAGGTACAAGCTCGCGCAATAGCCCCAGTTTGACGCCATCCAGCCCCGCGCCTTTGCGCAACCGATTGGAAAAACTGGCCTTGGGCGGTTGTCGTTCCAGGTCTTTGGCGAGGCGCTCCAGGCTCCGCCCCGGCGCCAGATCGAGTTCCAGCACCACCCTGCCATCGCGCTCCAGCCGGTCCCTCAGGGCCGCCGAATGCGCATAGACAAGGCTCCCCTCGATACCCCAGCGCGTCACCACGAATTCGCCCGGCAGGCTGCCCGCCTCGCTCGTCGCCACCACCGCCTTGATCGGCTCGCCGGCAAATCGTTCGGCAAATATCTGGCTCCAATGGACTTCGAAGCCGCAATTGGCCGGGCGGAAGGGCGCGACCTGGACACCGCGCGCCGCCAGCGTTGGCACCCAGGCGGCGTCCGAGCCGAGCCGGGGCCAGCTTGCTCCACCCAACGCCAATACGACCGCGTCGAAATGATCGACAACGCGTCCCTCTGGCGTGTCAAAGACTAGAGAATCCGCCTCGAACCCGGCCCATCGATGCCGCGTGCGAATGGCAACGCCCAACGTTTCCAGCCGCGCCATCCACGCACGCAAGAGCGGCGAGGCCTTCATCGCCCGGGGAAAGACCCGACCGGAGGAGCCGACAAACGTCTCTACCTCCAATCCCGTGCACCAGTCGCGCAACGCGGCAGCCGGAAAGGCATCCAGGGCCGCTTGCAGCCTTGGCCGCGCCGTGCCGTACCGGCTGTCGAACTGCGCCTTGTCCTCGGCATGGGTGATGTTGAGACCGGATTTTCCAGCCATCAACAGTTTGCGGCCAGGCGTGGGCAGCGCCTCGAAGACAACGACGCCAGCGCCCTGCCCCGCCGCTGCCTCGGCGGCCATCAGCCCCGCCGGGCCGCCACCAATGATCGCTATCCGGCCTGCCGCCATGCTGTCCCCGCTTCGCTTGGGGCAAGCCAATAGCGCATGCCGTCCCTGGCGAACACTCCCTCTCACGCTGCAAACACTTGCAACGTCGCAATTCGTGTTAAGTTTCGCCTAAGGGATCAAGACGTATGATCGTCGCGTTTCTGGCGGGGGCCCGACGATGCGATTGCTGATTGTCGATGATAGCCGGTCAAGTCTGGCGCTGATCGGCAGCATCGTCAAAGAAGCCGTCATGGGCGAGGTCGAGCTTTGCCTGAACCCGCTGCAGGCCCTCGACTGGTGCCAGACCCAACAATACGATCTGATCATTGTCGATCACATCATGCCCGAAATGGACGGCGTGGCCTTCACCGCCGCCCTGCGCTCGCGCCCCGCCTACCGCATCGTGCCCATCATCATGGTCACCTCGGACCATGACAAGGCCGTGCGCATCGACGCCATCAAGGCCGGCGCCACCGATTTCCTGCAAAAGCCCTTCGATCCCATCGAACTCCAGGCCCGCGTCGCAAACCTGCTGGCCTTGCGCCAGGCCCAGGTGGAACTGGCCGACAGGGCGCAATGGCTGACCCGCGAAGTGGAACGGGCCACCGCCCATCTGCTGGCGCGCGAGGAAGAGATCATCTATCGGCTGGCGCGCGCCATTGAATATCGCGACGGCGATACCGGCGAACATGTGTCGCGCGTGGCCCAGATCAGCCAGTTGATCGGCGAAGGCATCGGCCTGCCACCTGACCGTTGCCGCATGATCTACCTGGCTGCCCCCCTGCACGATATCGGCAAGATCGGGATTGCCGACGCCATATTGTCCAAGCCCGGCAAGCTGACGCCCGAGGAAATGGCGGTGATGCGCCAGCACGTCACCATCGGCGCCCGCATCCTCGAACGCGGCGGATCCGATTTGATCCGCACGGCCGAGCTGATTGCGCAGAGTCACCACGAGAAATGGGACGGCACCGGCTATCCCGACCGCCTTTCGGGAACCGACATCCCGATCGAGGCCCGTATCGTCGCCATCGCCGATGTCTTCGATGCGCTGTGCTCGGAGCGCCCCTATAAGCCCGCATGGCCCATCGAAAAGGCCTATGCCGAGATCATCCGCTGCAGCGGAGCGCATTTCGACCCGCAATGCGTGGCCGCCTTCCGCGCCAAATGGCCCGAAATCTGCGCCACCATGCAGCCGGCCGAGACTGCCCAGGCCGTCGGCTTCTAGTTTTTCCTGCCGTGTCAGACCCGACCGCCGCGCCCTGGATTCACCGGCCGCGATATCGCGTTAATCTTCAGGCACGGCATCCATGCATCCGCAAGTGAATCAAACAATATAGCAATCCGAATTCTTGACGATCGACTCTGAGTCAAACGCACGTGACTCGACTCGATTCATCGGCGATTCCAGCAGATTCAATGCCTTTAAGTAGAATCAATTTTGTTAAAATGAATACTATTGGAAGTAATACTCGTAAATTGCCACTGATCTGGTCAATTATTTGGTCGCAGTAACCAATGATTAAGCGTCAGGTGCAAGTATAGCTCTTAAGCCGGATGGGAATACGGCGAAATGATTGGCACTTAGAACAGCACAGCGGAAACAGCAGCGCACCAGTCCACTTCGCCTACCGACTTCCCCTAGACACTCGCGGTAGAGAGACAGAATGTCATTTTCATCAAATTGTATCCGGTCATGCTCATGACCGAGGAACGAACCTTTACGCTCGCTCTGACGGGCGATGCAGGAAT
>CBFGTF010000026.1:0-24588 GCA_965651655.1 uncultured Devosia sp. | reverse complement strand
AGCTGGGGCATGTCGGTCATCTTGACGGTGCGGGCCATATAGGCGCCGATGCCGCCGCCGATGCCGAGGCCGCCGATGATCAGCGCCCAGCTGACGAGATCGGAGGGGGCGGCGATGGCGAGCGTGGTCAGGATGGCGATACCCATGCCGACCATGCCGAACATATTGCCCTGGCGGGACGAACTTGGGCTCGACAGCCCGCGCAGCGCCAGGATGAACAGCACGCCGGAGACGAGATAGAGAAGAGCGGCGAGATTTGCGTCGATCATTTCGATCAGCCCTTCTTCTTGTACATGGCCAGCATGCGCTGGGTGACGAGGAACCCGCCGAAGATATTCACGCTGGCAAAGATCAGCGCGATGAAGCCGAAGGCCTTGGAGACCCAGCTCGTATCCGTGGCGAGATTGACGCCGACCGCCAGCAGCGCGCCGACGACGATGACCGAGGAAATCGCGTTGGTCACGCTCATCAGCGGGGTATGCAGCGCCGGGGTGACGCTCCAGACCACGAAATAGCCGACAAAGATCGCCAGGACGAAGATGGCGAGGCGGAAGGTGAAGGGATCGATGGCCCCGCCAATGGCACCATGGGCCACGGCAGTCGCCAGATCGGCAGTGTGTTCAGCCGTCGTTTCCATGTCAGTTGCCTCCCTTGGGTGCGGCAGGTTTTTTCGGTGCGGCCTTCTTGGCAGCGGGCTTGGCAGCGGCCGGAGCCTTGGGTGCAGCGGCCTTTGCCGCAGTTGCCTTGGTTGCCGAAGCTGCCTTGGTTGCCGCCGGCTTCTTTTCGGCAGCGGGCTTTGCCGCGGCCTTGCCGGCTGCGGGTTTCTTTTCGGCGGCCGGCTTGGCTGGTGCCTTGGCGGCAGCAGGCTTCGTCTCGGCGGCAGGCTTGGCTTCTACAGGCTTGGCAGCCGCCTTCGGCTTGGCCGGGGTCTTGGCCGGGGCGGGCTTGGCAGCCGCACTTGCTGCGGGCTTTGCACTTGCAGCAGCTGCCGGAGCAGGCGCGGCGAAGCTCGGATGCACCACGGCGCCTTCGCGCGTGAGAACGGTGGCCTTGACCAGCTCGTCGTCCCAGTTGACGGCAAGCTTCTTTTCCTTGGCGTCGATCAGGGTGGTGATGAAGGCAAGGAGGTTACGGGCATAGAGCTGGCTGGCGGTGGTCGGGATGTGACCGGCCAGATTGGTGTAGCCGATAATGGTCACGCCATTATGGGTGATGACCTTGCCCGGCTGGGTCAGCTCGACATTGCCGCCGCGTTCGGCGGCGAGGTCGACGATCACCGAGCCCGGCGCCATGGATTCCACCATGGCCCTGGTCACCAGCTTGGGTGCCGGCCGCCCGGGAATGAGCGCGGTGGTGATGACGATATCCTGCTTGGAGATGTGTCCCGCAACCAGTTCGGCCTGGGCCGCCTGTTCGTCCTTGGTCAGCTCACGGGCATAGCCGCCCGTGCCCGATGCGTCCTTGAGGGCATCGGTCATGATGAACTTGGCGCCAAGGGATTCCACCTGCTCGCCGGCAGCGGCCCGTACGTCGGTGGCGGTAACCAGGGCGCCGAGGCGCTTGGCCGTGGCGATCGCCTGCAAGCCGGCAACACCGGCGCCCATCACAAAGGCCTTGGCCGGGCGCACCGTGCCAGCGGCGGTCATCATCATGGGCAGGGCGCGGTCAAAGACTGCGGTCGCCTCGATGACGGCCTGGTAACCGGCCAGGTTGGCCTGGGAGGAGAGAATATCCATGACCTGCGCGCGGGTGATGCGCGGCATGAATTCCATGGACATGGCGGCAATGCCGGCCTTGGCCAGCGCAGCGACGTCCTTTTCATTGCCATAGGGGTCGAGCGCGCCGATCAGCAGTGCGCCCTTGTTGACGCCGGCGAGATCACCAGCGGAAGGGCGGCGCACGCAAAGCACGATATCGGCGCCCTTGAGCGTGGCAGCGGCGGTCGCGCCAATGGCGGCGCCAGCCTCCTTGAACTGCTCGTCGCTGATGCGCGAGCCGGTTCCGGCGCCCTTCTCAACGGTGACATCGCCGCCGAGGCCGATGAGCTTGGCGATGGTTTCGGGGGTGGCGGCAACGCGGCTTTCACCCTCGAACCGTTCGCGCAGAACGGCAATTTTCATGGAAACTCTCCTACCCGCCTGCCCACGGGCAGGCTCGTTTCATGTGCCTGCTGGATTGGTTCGGATCAGGGATTGATCACGAAGTAGAGGATGACCACGGTCACCGCTATCGCATAGAGCGACCACTTCACGCCCGTGACGAAGCCATTATAGGTTTTTTCGTGTTCGGCGTAGTCCATGGCTGATTCCAGTACGGGAGCGGCGTGGTGTTCGGGGCGGGTTTTGGCCATTGAGTCCTCGAAAGTATAGTCGTCTATTGGTGCTAGTCCGAAAGTCGCCTCTAGGGGGCGGTGGCTTCCAGCTCGTCGATCAGCCCCTCGATCATGGAAAGGCCGAGCGACCAGAACTGGGGGTCTTTGGCATCGAGCCCGAAGGGCGCGAGAAGTTCGGAATGATGCTTGCTACCCCCTGCCTTGAGAAGCTCGAAATAGCGCTCCGCAAAGCCTTCGCTGGCTTTCTCATACTGTGCGTAGAGCGAGTTCACAAGGCAGTCGCCGAAGGCATAGGCATAGACATAGAACGGCGAATGGATGAAGTGCGGAATATAGGCCCAGAAGGTCTCATAGCCTTCATTGGCAATGATGCCCTCGCCCAGTGACTCGGCCTGCACTTCGAGCCAGAGCGCATTGATTTCCTCGGTGCGCAATTCGCCCTGCCGGCGGGCGGTATGGACCTTGCGCTCGAATGTGTAGAAGGCGATCTGGCGCACGACAGTATTGAGCATGTCCTCGACCTTGCCCGAGAGCAGGGCAAAGCGCTGCCGGGGATCGGTGGTCTGGTCGAGCAGCGCCCGGAAGGTCAGCATTTCGCCGAAGACCGATGCGGTCTCGGCCAGGGTCAGCGGCGTATTGGCCAGGATCGGCCCCTGGGCGGCGGCGAGGCGCTGGTGCACGCCATGGCCCAGTTCATGGGCAAGCGTCATGATATCGCGGGTGCGCCCGAGATAGTTGAGCATCAGATAGGGATGGGCGCTGGGCACGGTCGGGTGGGCAAAGGCGCCCGAGAGCTTGCCATTGCCGGTTGGCGCATCGATCCAGCCTGAATTGAAGAAGGGCTTTGCCACCTCTGCCAGGTCCGGCGAGAAGCGGCCATAGGCATCGAGCACGGTGGTGACGGCCGTATCCCAGTCCCAGATGCGTTCGTCGCTGGTGGGCAGGGGCGCATTGCGGTCCCAGGCGTTGAGCTTGTCCTTGCCGAACCAGCGCGCCTTCATCTTGTAGTAGCGGTGGCTGAGGCGCGGATAGGCGGCCTGGACGGCGCTTTGCAGCGCGTCGACCACTTCGCGCTCCACCGCATTGGCCATGTGGCGGCTGTCGGCAATATCCTCATAACCGCGCCAGCGGTCGGAGATTTCCTTGTCCTTGGCCAGCACGTTGGTGATGTGGGTGAAGAGCCGCCCATTGGCCTTGAGAACCTTGGCCAGGGCCTTGAATGCGGCCTCGCGCTTGGCTGCATCCTTTTCGGAGAGCAGATGCAGGGTGGATTCGAGGTTGAGGGTTTCGCCATCCACCTCGAATTCGAGGCTCGAAAGTGTCTCGTCAAACAGCCGGTTCCAGGCCGAATAGGCGGTGACCGACTTGTCGTGGAACAGCTCTTCGAGCTTGTCGTCGAGCTGGTAGGGCTTGGCTTTCCGCAGGTCCGCGAACCAGGTGCGATAGCGCGCCAGCTCGGCATCCTTGTCCAGCGCTGCGTCGAGCTCGGCATCGTCGATGCGGTTGAGTTCGAGTTCGAAGAACAGCACCCGCGTTGAGAGATTGGTCAGCGCTTCATTGGTGTCGCCCATGAACTTGGCGCGATCCGGGTCGGTCGATTTCTGCGCATATTGCAGGAACGAGAAGGACCCGATGCGGCCGGTCAGGTCGCCCAGCACTTCGCTGGCCTTGATGGCCTCGATGAGGCGGCCGGCCCGGGTGAGGTCTGCCAGCTTGCCCTTGTAGTCGGCCTCGAACCGGGCGGCGAGCGCCTTGGCCTCGTCCATGGCGGCCTTGAATTCGGGACTGTCCTTGCCGGGATAGAGATCGTCGAGATCCCAGACTGGCAGGTTGCCGAACTGGTTGTGGCCCTTTTGAGCGGCAGCGGACATAGGCGACTCCAAGTAACAGATTTTGCGGCGGACCTTAGCCAGTGGGCGCCCGGCTGTGAAGGCGGTGCGGTGATGCGGGTGATTGCGGTGAGAGTTTGGCGCCGCAGCCAAAGCAGACCAACCCGAACTACCCCGCCATCAGTCGGGTCGAGCCTTCCCAGATCAGTTGCAGGGCCAGCAGGAAGACCAGCCAATAGGCGATGCGGTAGAAGAGGCGGGCGTCGATGCGGCGGACCAGATAGACGCCGAGGAAAACGCCGGCCACGCCCACGGGTGCCAGGGTGGCCGAGAGGGTCAGGTTCTGCACATTGAGCTGGCCCAGGAAATAATAGGGGACCAGCTTGGCGGTGTTGACGATGGCAAAGAAGAAGGCGGTGGTGCCGGCATAGACAGCCGGAGGCAGGCGGCGCGGCAGCACATAGATCTGGAAGGGCGGGCCGCCGGTATGGGAGATGAAGCTGGTAAAGCCGGCAATGGATCCCCAGACCACGCCCCATGGCCTGGACGGCGGCAGGCCTTCGAGCTTCTTGCGCAGCGGCAGTATGGCATCGAGCACGAAGAGCAGCGTCACCACGCCCACCATCAGCAGCACGACGGCATCGCTGACCACGGCCCAGAGGGCCCAGCCGACCAGCGTGCCGATGGCCGCGCCGGGCAGCATGATCCTGAGCAGGCTCCAGTCGCATTCCTTGCGATACATCCAGATGGCCACCGCATCCATGCACAGCAGCACCGGCAGCATCATGCCTGCGGCATCGCGCGGCAGCATGACCAGGGTCAGGAGCGGTACGCCGACCACGCCGAGGCCCCCGAGCAGGCCGGCCTTGGAGAGGCCGACAATAAGCACCGCGGCCACGGCAATGGCCCAGAAGAATACGGGATCAATCATGGGGAAGCAGAATCCGGAGGGAGATGGTCCTAACCGGACCTTGGCAGGCGTGATTTGTCAACCGTGCCGGGACTTTCCGCCTTGTCCGCTTTCTCGGGCGCGTCGGCCTGCATGGCTTCGTGCAGCAGCGTCATGGACTGGCGGACCGTGCCGAGGAAGGCCTCGCGGTCATTGCGCACGGCAAAGGCGCGTTCGAGCAATTCCTCGTCGCGGGTCTGGAAGTCGCGGGCCAATTGCTCCGCCTCGTCCTCGGAATGGCCGAGATGGACCAATACCCGCTTGCCCAATTGCAGGGCGGAGTGAAAGGTTTCGCGCTCGAAAAGGGTCACGCCCAGTTCCATCAGGGAATGGGCATGGCTGCGGTCCACGGCGCGGGCGGCAATGGCGACATGGGGGAAGTGCCGGCGCACATTGCGGGCAATGGCCAGGATACGGTCGGCGCCGCCCACGGCGATGATCACCAGATCCGCCCGGCCGACCCCTGCGGAATGCAGCAGGTCCGAGCGCGAGGCATCGCCATAGAAGACCTTGACGCCGAAGCGCCGCACCAGCTCGATCTGGGCAGCGTCATCGTCGATCAGCGTCATGTCATAACCGTGGCGGCGCAGCATGCGGGTGACGATCTGGCCGAAGCGGCCATAGCCGAGCACGACGATGCGGCGATGCTCGTCCACAGGATCGGCTTCGCGCTCATCCTTGCCGCCGCGGGCGTCGAGGCGCGGTGCAACCAGCTTGTCGAAGGCCAGCAGCAGCAGCGGCGTCGTGGCCATGGACAGGGCGACGACAACGGTGAACATGGCGAAGGCATCGGCCTGCAAGGCGCCATTGGTGTTGGCGAATTGCAGCACGACAAAAGCGAATTCGCCGGCCTGGCTGAGGAGGATGGCCACCAGCAGGCGATCGGCCCGGTTCATGCGGAACAGGGCGCAGAGCGCCAGGAGGATGGCGAACTTGATGCCGATGACGGCCAGCACCATGGCGCCGATCTGCCAGGGGTGTCGAGAAACTCGGAAAAGGCGATGGACATGCCCACCGAGACGAAGAACAGGCCCAGCAGCAGGCCCTTGAAGGGCTGGAGATTGCTTTCCAGCTCGTGCCGATATTCGCTGTCGGCCAGCAGCACGCCGCCGATGAAGGCACCCAGGGCCGGCGACAGGCCCAGCGCCTGGGTGGCCATGGCGGCGCCGATGACCAGGGCCAGCGCCAGGGCCGTGAAGGCCTCGCGCACGGCGGTGCGGGCAACAAAGGCCAGCAGGGGCCGGACGACAAAGCGGCCACCGGCTATGGCGGCCCCGAAGGTGGCCAGCAGCAGGAAAGAGGTCTGCCAGAAAGCGGGGTTCTCGACATCGGCGACGACCGCGGTGATATCGGCTTCGAGGGTGTTTCCGGTGGTGGCCAGCGCCAGCAGCGGCACGATGGCGAGGATAGGAATGACGGCGACGTCCTGCACCAGCAGCACGGCAAGGCTGCCCGGCCCGCATCGGTGCGGGTAATGTCGCGCTGCTCGGCAGTCTGCATGGCGATGGCGGTCGAACTCATGGCAAAGGCCAGGCCGACGATGATCGCCACGTTGAACGCGAAGCCGGAAACGTAGACGGCCAGGGCTACAGCCAGCGTCGTGAGCAGCATTTGCGGCAGGCCGAGGCCTATGACCTTGTTGCGCATGCGCCAGACTTCGCGCGGCTGCAGGTCAAGGCCGATGAGGAACAGCATCAGCACGATGCCGAATTCGGCAATGTGGCGGATGGTGTCGCTGTCGGTGAGGAGCTTGAGGCCATAGGGGCCGATCAGGATGCCGGCGGCGAGATAGCCCAGTACCGTCCCGAGCCCGATCGCCTTGGCCAGCGGCACGAGCGCCGCGCTGGCTGCGAGCAGTGCGAAGAGGGCCAGCAGAATATTGTCTTCCATCCTGCTGGCCCCAAATGGTTATTCGTCGCTGTCGGACTTGAGCGACTTGAGCTTGGCAAAGACCGAATCGGCATCGAGCTCGCCATCGGCCGACTGGCCGCCATGGTGGCCCGAACCCTCGCCGCCAAAATCCGAATCCCCCTCGGGGGCGAGGCGGGCGCTGGCGCGGGCCATGGCCTCCTCGGCGGTGAGCAGGGTCGTGCCTTCGGGAATTTCGTTGGGCGAGGGGGCATCCTTGGACGCGCGCTTGACCTCGAGATCGAGGTCGATCTGGCTGCAAAGGCCCAGCGTCACCGGGTCCATGGCGGCAAGGTTGGCGGCGTTCCAGTGGCTGTTCTCGCGCACCGATTCAATGGTCGACTTGGTGGTGCCGACCAGGCGCATGATCTGCGCATCCTTGAGCTCGGGGTGATTGCGCACCAGCCACTTGATGGCATTTGGGCGTTCGTTGCGGCGCGAAATGGGGGTATAGCGCGGACCCTTGCGCTTGACGGCGGCGACGCGAACCTTGGGCTCGGAAACCTTCATGCGGTAATTGGGGTCGGCCTCGGCCTTCTCGATCTCGTCACGGGTCAACTGACCGTTCTGGACCGGATTGACGCCCATGATGCCGCTGGCCACGTCGCCATCGGCAATGCCCTGCACTTCGAGCGGATGCAGGGTGCAGAAGGCGGCGATCTGCTCGAAGGACAGGCCGGTATTGTCCACGAGCCAGACGGCGGTCGCCTTGGGCATCAGAAGGGACTGGGACATGGTTAAATTTCTCCTGCTGGCGCGGCCGGTCTTTCTCCGGGCCGCTCCGCCTCTTGGCCTAATGCTGAGGGGGAACTAGGCGTCAATATAGGGAAAATGCCGCGCAATCGCAACGGCTAACTCGCTTTCTCCCCGGCCCCGAACGCAGTGACGAGGATCAGCTTGCCGCGATGATGCCGGGTTTCCATTTCGGCATGGGCGCGGCCGGCCTGTTCGAGCGGATAGGTGGCAATCTCGGGCTTGATCCAGTCCGGTCGGGCCAGGGCGGGCAGGAAGTCGGTGCGGATGCGGGCGGCAATGGCCGCCTTGGTTGCTGCGCTTTGCGGGCGCAGGGTGGAGCCGGAGAGGGTCAGGTCCCTGGCCATCATGGTCCGCAGGGGAACATTGGCATCGGCCCCTTCCAGGGTCGAGACCTGGACGATGTGGCCGCCCCGCGCCGAGGCGGCGATATTGACGGCAGTAAGGGCGCCCCCCACCAGGTCAACCACCCTGTCGGCGCCATGACCATCGGTCAGTGCCATCACCTGCTCGACAATGTTCTGGCGCGTGCGGTCGATGGCGGCGATGGCCCCCAGCCGGTCGCAATAGTCCGCCTTGTCCTGATTGGAAACAACGGCAATGGGGCGCGCGCCGATAATGGAGCAGATCTGGATCGCGGCGCCGCCGATACCGCCGGCGGCACCGTGCACCAGCACCGTCATGCCGGGTTCCAGACCCGCGCGCATCACCAGCGTCTGGGTCACGGTGAACCAGGTTTCAGGCAGGGCGGCCGCTTCGACCATGCGCCAGCCCCGGGGCACCGGCAGCACCTGGCCGAAGGGCACCGCCACATATTCGGCATAGCCGCCGCCATTGGTCAGCGCCATGACCCGGTCGCCGTGTTCGAAGCCGCTCACCGCATCGCCCATGGCGACGATTTCGCCGGCCACTTCCAGGCCCGGCAATGGCGAAGCGCCGGGAGGCGGGGCGTAGTGACCGCGCCGCTGGGCCAGGTCGGGGCCGTTGACGCCGGCCCCCGCAACGCGGATCAGGACCTGATCGGGACCTGGGCTGGGCACAGGTTCACGGCAGGGGGTCAATACATCCGGCCCGCCTGGGGCGGCAATGGCGATGGCTGTCATGGTGTCGGGAATGGTCATGGCGCCATGCTGGCGCAAGCGCGCTTGCCGGACAAGGTGGCTGCGCTAAACTCAAGGCGTCGAGTTGAGTATGGAGCCAGACGATATGGACGAGGAACAGCGCAAAACGCCGGTGAGCCACGAGATCGGCACGGGTCTGGATGCCCTTTCCGTGGCCGAGCTGGAAGAGCGGATCAGCCTGCTGGAAACCGAGATCGTCCGTCTTCGGGCAGCCATTGCGGCCAAGGGCGATTCCCGAAAGGCAGCCGAGGCCGCGTTCAAATTTTAGCCGCGGTCAATTCGTGATGGCACCCAATGCCCGGATGGGCGTTTCATCTCCCGCCTCCTGTTAGTGTTAACGAGGGGTTATTGTTCGTTTCCTCCTGGCACAGGGCTAACTTTGCCCAATTGTCAGAAGGGGGAATTGCGGAATGGACTGGAATCTTTTGGGCGTGGCGCTGCTGCTGACCTTGAGCGGACTTTATTTTCTCGAGTCCGAGCTGGCAAAGGCGCCATTGCAGGAGTTCCCGGCAAGGGTGCTCAAGCCCGCGCGCACTGCGCTGGAGCGGGCATGGCAGACCGAACCGGTGCAGGTGTTCATGCGGCAATTGCTGGCCGCGCGGCATCGGCGCTCCGACCTTTGGCCTATGGACAAGGGCCGCTTCTAGCCGCCATTTCGATTGCACTTGAGGAGGAGTTGGACATGGTGCGACAGGGTGATCTTATTCTTGAAGGCGTGAATGCTGCTGAGGTCGCGTCGCTGCGGGCGCTGGCCGAGGGTTCGGTCGTGCCGGCACGCCGCGAGATCGCGCCGCTCCACGCCAAGGGCTGGGTGGACATGATCGGCGATGACGCCATCATCACCCTCACCGGCCGGGCCTTGCTGGACCGTCAACCGGTAAGGTTGCGGTGAAGTCAATTTGCAGGGTTAAGAAATCTTTGCCCGTTAAGTTCAAATTAAGCTTTGGGCGGTAAGGTCAGGATATTCAGATTTGTTCTGGATTTTTCAGAGTGGTTTCTCCCTCTGTTTGACGCCTCCCTGTTAACTTCGAGAGCTGCACCCGTGCGGCTCTTTTTCTTTTTCAGGGCCGGGGTTTGAAAGGTCACGCTTCAACCACAAAATTAACAATACTGGGACCCTTGGGATGACCCGCAGCCCGCTTGGGTCTAGCATGGGTTATCGGAGGACGACCTTTGGCCGACAACGGTGAATCCAGGCAGGCAGTGTCAATCGGACCGCGAATCGTGGCGTCGGGTGGCTTTGACATGCTCTACCGTGAAGGCATGGGCCTGATCGAGGCCGTGGCCTCCTATCTCGATGCCGAAGGGCGGATCGAGAGCCGGGTGCTGCCGCGCGAAGCGGGTTTCCTCTACGCCACCGAATCCATGCGCCTGACCACCCGCCTGATGCAATTGGCGTCCTGGCTGCTGCTGCAGCGCGCCGTCAATGAAGGCGAGATTTCCCGCGACAATGCCCGCTCCGAAAAGGAGAAGGTCAAGTTCTCCGCCACGCCCAGCCAGCGCGGCGGTCCGGGCTATGACCAGCTGCCGGAAAAGCTGCGCGACTTCATCGACAAGGGTGACCGCCTGTTCGAGCGGGTCATGCAGCTCGATGCGCTGGAAAAGGGCAATCTTCCCCAAATGGTGCCCGGCGTTGCCAATGGCGTGGCCGACCAGCTCTCGCGCCTCAAGGCCGCCTTCGCCCGCGCCGAATAGGTTCAGCCCTTCAGGCCTTCCAGACCCGGCGCCGTCCGGCTGAGTACAATTTCGGTGATGTCGTAGCGCGCAACGCCTGCAATCACGAAGGGGTCGGTGGCGACCAGCGCTTCGAGTTGCGGGCGATCCCCATGCGCCAGGATGACACCGCCACTGCGCGGCTCCTTGCGGCCCGAGGCGAGGAAGGCGCCGCTGTCATAGCCTCCGGCCACCCATGCCATATGCGGGGCGATATGGGCATCCACTTGGTCGAGCGGCGTCAGGTAGGTCAGCGACAGGATGAACATGGCGGGGCTCCGGAAAAGACAAAGCCCGGCGCGCGGGCCGGGCTTTCTCAAAGATTTCGCAAAGGCTACAGGCTTACATGCCCAGGCCCTTGAAGCGCTCCTTGAAGCGCGACACGCGACCGCCGCGGTCCATCAGCTGGCCCGTGCCGCCGGTCCAGGCGGGATGGGTCTTGGGGTCGATGTCGAGCTGCAGCGTGTCGCCTTCCTTGCCCCAGGTGGAACGGGTCTGGTAGGTGGTGCCGTCGGTCATGACAACGTTGATGGTGTGGTAGTCGGGATGGATATCGGACTTCATGGCTTGCCTCAAATCAAACGGGCGCCGTGGCGCCCGGAGAGCATCAATCTGGTATTGGGCGGCTTCCTACAGCAGAAGATCGGCTTTCGCAAGGGCACAGAGCGCGCTGATGTGAAGAACCGGCGCGGCAATATTGCCCGGCGCGGCGCGGTTGCGGGCTTTGGGGGCAGCCCCTATATGGGGGCGGACGCCGGCCAATGCCGGTCCTTGAGCAAAGACGGCGTGATCCAGCCATGACAGACCAGGCCGTTTCGGCAGCAGCGGACCCCGAAAAGATCGTCGCGGACGTCAAGACCGCGCAGCGCCAGTTGCGGCCGCTGCGCCGGCTGCTGCCTTTCCTGCTGCGCTATCCGCTGCGCCTGTCGCTGACCATCCTGTTCCTGCTGGTCTCGGCCATTTCCTCGCTTGCCATTCCGGCGGTGCTGGGCGGGGCGATCGACGAAGGCTTCGTGGCGCAGAACATCGAGATGGTCGGGCAATATGGCTGGCTGATCGTGGGCATTGCCGCGATCATGGCCATTGCCAGCGGCGCGCGCTTCTACTTCATCTCGGTCATCGGCGAGCGTGTGGTGGCCGATCTCCGCCAGGCGGTATTCGCCCATCTGCTGCGGCTCGAGACCCGCTATTTCGACACCCATCGCGTGGGCGAACTGACCAGCCGCCTCAATGGCGACGCCATCTCGATCCGCAATGCGGTGGGATCGAGCTTCTCGCTGGCGCTGCGGTCGCTGGTGACCATTATCGGCGCGCTGACCATGATGATCCTCACCAGCCCGGTGCTGACCCTGGCCGTGGTGGTGGCGCTGCCCTCCATCCTCCTGCCGGTCATGATCTATGCGCGGCGGTTGCGCGGCATGTCGCGCCGCACCCAGGATGCGCTGGCGGACCTGTCTTCGATGGCCACCGAAATGCTCGGGGCCAATCGCACGGTCAAGTCCTTCACCCAGGAAGACGAACAGGCCGCCCATTACGATCGCAGCAGCGAGACCAGTTACCAGGCCGAGGTCAAGCGCCTGGGCGCCCGGGCCTTCCTTGTTGGCCTCGTGATCTTCCTTGGCACCGCAGCCCTGGTGGGACTGGTCTGGTGGGGGGCGCGGGCCGTGTTCGAGGGCTCGGTGACCGCCGGCCAATTGGCGCAGTTCCTCGTCTATGCACTGATGGCCTCGGGCGCGCTGACCAATGTGTCCGAGGTCATGGGCACCCTGCAATCCGTTGCCGGCGCGACGGAGCGCTTGACTGAAATCCTCGATACCGAGGCCGAGATCACCGATCCGGTCCATCCGGTGGCCCTGCCCACACCGCCGCTGGGCACCGTATCCTTCGACAAGGTCAGTTTCTCCTATGGCGGGCGGGGCGGCGATAGCGTGCTGACTGACCTCACCTTCAAGGTGGGCAAGGGCGAAACCGTGGCGCTGGTCGGGCCGTCCGGTTCCGGCAAATCCACGACGCTGTCGCTGTTGCAGCGCTTCTACGATGTCACGGCCGGGCAAATTTCGGTCGATGGCGTGGATATTCGAGACGTGAAGCTGACCGAGCTGCGGCGGCACTTTGCCTATGTCGAGCAGGAACCGATCATCTTTGCCGGCACCATTGCCGAGAACATCCGCTTCGGCAAACCCGATGCGGCCATGAGCGAGGTTGTCGCGGCAGCCAAGGCGGCGCTGGTCGACGATTTCGTCTCCGAACTGCCCGCCGGCTATGACACGGTGGTGGGCGAACGCGGCGTCATGCTCTCGGGCGGACAGAAGCAGCGCCTCGCCATTGCCCGCGCCATTCTCAAGAACGCGCCGATCCTGTTGCTCGACGAGGCGACATCGGCGCTCGATGCGCAGTCCGAACGGCTGGTGCAGCTTGCGCTCGAACACCTGATGGAAGGACGCACCACGCTGGTCATCGCCCATCGCCTCGCCACCATTCGCGACGCCAACACCATCCTGGTGCTCGATGGCGGCAGGATCATCGACCAGGGCAGCCACGACCAGCTCGTCGCCAAGGGCGGCCGCTATGCCGAACTGGCCCGGCTGCAATTCCGGCTGGACGAGGCGGTTTAGGGGTCAATCCTGTCGCAAGTACCGGTCCACCCCTCTCCCCTTGAGGGAGAGGGTGGTTCCGTCCGCGTTCAACGGCATAACCGGGTGAGGAGTTCTCTCCGCACACACGGTGCCAGCGAAGCCATCGCAGACCCCTCATCCGCCCTTCGGGCACCTTCTCCCTCAAGGGGAGAAGGAAAGAACGGTGGGCCCTAGGCGTCTTCACACGCGCTCATCAGGTCCCACAGCCGCTCGCGCCCCAGGATCAGCAACCAGGGGGTGTCATCCTTGGGGATGATCTCGACACGGCCGCCGATGCCCTCATTGGACGTGCCGAGCCGCCCGGCAGGATCGAGCAGCAAATCGTTCATGGGATAGAACAGGCCCTCGGTGCGCTCGAAGACGATCGGCACCAGGGGATGCACCGAGATGCGCTCCTTCGGCGCGGCGTCGAAGGCAAACGCGCCCGACACGGCCAGGGCCACATCGGTTTCATCGACCAGGATCACCTTGCGATGCGGCGCGACCTCAAGAAGGGCGCCGAGCGCGGCCAGCGTGTGGTCGAGGCGCTTGCCGGTCATGCCCAGCGCCAGCGTCACCGGGGCCGACGTCGAATAGAGCGCCTTCTGGAAATCGGTGGTGATCTGCTCGGGGATGTGGATGACGCTGGTGCGGCTTTCCCATGCGGCGCGGTCATCGAGGGAATCCAGATCACCCAGAATGGCCGCCGGCATGAGCCCGGCAGCCCCGATGGCATTGCCCCCGCCATCGGCGCCGACCAGCGCGACATTGCGGTTGTCGAGGTCGCGCAGCAGCGCCGGGTCGACAGTGCCGCCGCCGACTATGGCAAGCGGGCGATCAAATTTCAGCAGCACCTTGCCGCTGTCGGGGAGGGGGTATTGCACTCTCAGCTCACTCTCAATATGGTCCGCACCGTCTCGCTGGGGTGTTCCGGTTACCGCCGGAGCTGAGAGTTACCCATAGAACCTGAACCAGGTCATGCTGGCGGAGGAAGTTCGAGATGGCAAGGGTGCCCTCGCGCGTCCTATACCATTGACACATCCCTTCACCCATGGCCGCACACCAAACGAAGGGAGACCATCATGGTCAAATCCTCCTCGCTGGCGCTTGCGGTCCTTGTTGCCGGAATTTCCGGCACGGCCATCGCGCAAGAAACGCCCGTTCTCACCATCTATACCTATGACGGCTTCGCCTCCGAATGGGGCCCGGGTGTTCCGCTCAAGGAAGGCTTTGAAGCCACCTGCAATTGCACGCTCAACTGGGTGGCCGCCGACAGTTCCATCGGCACGCTGCGCAAGGTGCAGCTGGAGGGGGACAGCACCGAGGCCGACATGATCCTGGGGCTCGATACCGCCATTGCCGGGGAGGCGCGCGCCACGGGCCTGTTTGCCGATCACGGCCTTGAGCTCACGGGGCTCGACCTGCCGGGCGAATGGAAAGACGCGCAATTCGTGCCCTTCGACTATTCGCATTTCGCCTTCATGCACGACACCGATACGATGCCGACCCCGCCGACCTCGTTCGAAGAGCTGATCGCGCTTGATGATGACATCAAGATCGCCATCCAGGATCCCCGCTCGGCGACGCCGGGCCTCGGGCTGCTGCTCTGGGTCAAGGCGGCCTATGGCGACCGTGCGCCGGAGATCTGGGCCGGTCTCAAGCCGCATATCCTCACCATCACCCGCGAATGGAGCGAGAGCTATGCGCTGTTCCTCGACGGGGAAGCGGATATGGTGCTCTCCTACACGACCTCGCCGGCCTACCACATTTTCGACGAGGACGATCACACCATCAAGGCGGCCATGTTCAGCGAGGGGCATTTCCCGCAGATCGAGGTGGCCGGCATTCTGAAGTCCTCCGACCAGCAGGAGCTGGCCCGGGACTTCCTCGCCTATCTCGCTTCGCCGGACGGTCAGGCCGCCATTCCCACCACCAACTGGATGTTCCCTGTGGTCGACCTGGGCGACCAGCTCGACCCGGCCTTCAAGGACCTGCCGCAGCCGGAAAAGACCCTGACCCTGCCCGAAGACGAGATCGTGGCGAACTCCTCGGCCTGGATCGAGGAAATGCTGGCGGCGGTGCAGTAGAAGGCGGATTCGTGATGGGCACCCCCACCCAACCTCCCCCTGAAACAGGGGGAGGGGCTGCATCGTGTTCTGGGCAGGCTCTTGCGCCAAACGCCGAGGGACTCCTCCCCCTCCTTCAGGGGGAGGCGGGGTGGGGGTCTCCTGGACGCCTAGGAGCAGCCTTATGCTGACCCTCCCCCACCGCCCCATCCGCCTTGCCTCGGCAACGGCGCTGACCCTGATCATCGCGGCGCTCATTGCCGCGGTGCTCTGGGCGATCCTGGCCGCCGCGACCGATGCAACCAGCGGCACGCGGGTCGACATAGCGCACCTGTTGCGGATGACCAGCCTCCAGGCCGGGCTCACCATGGTGCTCTCGCTGTCGGTGGGCGTGGTGCTCGCCTGGGCGCTCAACCGGCTGCGTTTTGCCGGCCGCGACCTGGTGGTGGGGCTCTTCGCCGCCGCCATTGTCACGCCCGGCATGGTGGTGGCCTTCGGGCTTCTCTCCATCTGGGGGCGCAATGGCTGGATCAACCAGATCAGCGAGACGCTGTTCGGCGTCAGTTTCGACAGCCCGGCCTATGGGCTCTCCGGCATCTTGCTGGCGCATGTGGTGCTGGACGGGGCTTTTGCCGCCCGTATCCTTTTGGCGCGGCTCGATGCCATTCCGCAAAGCCGCCTCAAGGTCGGGCAATCGCTGGCGCTCGGCGCCTGGCAGCGCTTTGCGCTGATCGACTGGCCCGCCATGCGCGGCAGCCTGCCGGGGCTGGGCGCGATCATTTTTCTTTTGGCCTTCACCAGTTTCCCCATCGTGCTGCTGCTGGGCGGTGGCCCGGCCAACCAGACGCTGGAAGTGGCGATCTATACGGCCGTGCGGCTCGATTTCGACCTGGTGGGCGCCGTGCGGTTGGCGCTGACCCAGATCGGGGTCTGTGCCGTGGTCATCCTCCTCGCCTCGGGTTTCACGCCGGTGCCATCGGCGCTGAGCCGTTCGGCCCAGCCGCGCTGGCGCGACAGCGGCCCGGTGCAGGCGCTGCAATGGCTGGTGCTGGCCCTGGCCGGACTGGGCTTTGCGCTGCCGCTGATCTCGGTGCTGTTCGACGGGCTGGCGGGGGGGCTGTTTCGCGTGCTGGAACAGGCCAGCTTCTGGCGGGCAACGGCCACCAGCATGGCCATTGGCAGTGCCTCGGCGCTCCTGACCCTGTTGCTGGCGCTTACCCTGGCGCTGGGCCGTAGCGCGGCGAATAACAGGGGCGCGCGCACGCTTCTGGGCGCCCCGGCCTATGCCTATCTTGCCGTGCCGGCGGTGGTGCTGTCGCTGGGCTTCTTTCTCATGGTCCGGACGCTGGGCCTGCCCATGGGCGTGGCGGCCCCCGTCGTGGTGGTGATCGCCAACAGCCTCCTCTCGCTGCCCTTTGCCATTGCCACGCTGGGGCCGCCGCTCGACGCCATCATGCGCAGCCGGGGCAAGCTGATCCGCTCGCTGGGCCTGTCGGACTGGCAGCAATTCGTGGCCATCGAATATCCGCTCCTGGGGCGCGATATCGGACTGATGCTGGCGCTGGCCTTCTGTTTCTCGCTGGGCGACCTCGGCGTGATCGCGCTTTTCGGCACCCAGGATTTCCAGACCCTGCCCCTGCTCATGTATCGGGCCCTGGGCTCCTATCGCAGCAATGATGCTGCGGCCATCGCCGCGCTCCTCCTCATTTTCACCATTGCCGCCTTTGTCGGTCTGCCGCGTCTTGTCGAAAGGATCGCCCATGCTCCGCGCCGATGATCTGGTCTTTGCCTATCCGGGGCAGGACGCGCCCTATCGCTTTACGCTCGAAGCCCGGCCGGGAGAGGTCACGGCGATTTCTGGGGCCAGCGGTTCGGGCAAATCGACGCTGCTCGATCTTCTGGCCGGATTTATCCTCCCCGTGAGCGGATCGCTTAGTCTTGATGGTGTCGGCCTGCTGGCACTCCCTCCCGAGACGCGACCCGTGTCTTTGCTGCTGCAGGCCGACAACCTGTTCGAGCATCTGAGCGCCGAGGAAAATGCCCGGCTTGGCCTGCCGCGCGGCACGTCCAAAGAGGACGGCAAGGTGCGCGTCGCCCAGGCGCTGGCGGAAGTGGGCCTGGCGGGGTTCGAAACACAGCCGGCCTCAACCCTGTCGGGCGGCCAGAAGCAGCGCGTGGCGCTGGCGCGGACGCTGTTGCGGGACCGGCCCGTGCTGCTGCTCGACGAGCCGTTTTCTGCACTGGACGACGAGACAAGGCGGGGGACGCGGGAGCTGGTGGGGGACCTGACGCGCCGCCATGGCTGGCACACAATCCTGGTGAGCCACCATGCCGATGACATTGCGGCCCTTGCCAGCGCGCATTATCGCATCATTGAAGGACGGCTGGAGCGCGCCTGAACGCGCTCCCCTATCGCCTTACTGGGCGGCCCAGGCGGCCAGCACCGTGTCGAACAGAGCCCCGGCATCCTCATCCTTTTCCAGGGTCAGGATGGCGTTGCGCCCCGTGCCATAGACAATGGCCAGGTCGAGCCAGCGGCGGCTGCCGAGCAGGTCGATATTGGCGTCGAGATCGGCCGGTGAGGCGCTGAGGGCAAAGAGGAACGAATTGCCCACGACGCGGGCCGCGGCTCCGGCCAGGGCTGTTCCGGGCACCAGCTCCTCGTTCTTGAGCAATACGCCGGCCAGGGTCGAGATCGAACCGCCGACAAAGGTATCGGGCACGTCGAAGGTGATTTCCATCAGGTGGCTGGCGGGCAGAACCGGGTCGTTGTTCTTGCGGATGATGATCGAGACGCCCAGATTGCGCGCCGGAATGCTGGCCTCGCCCAGTAGCGTCGGCAGGCCGATTTCGTCGGTGCCCTGGGTCCATTCCACCGTGCCCGAGAACGGCACGGCGCCGCCCTGGCCATTGGCCGAGGCCTCGAGCAGGAGAGACTGGTTGCCGGCCAGAACCGCCGGGTCGACGCTGGCGGCCGGGTCTTCGGTCGCGGCGATGGAGGTATCCTCGCCCGACAGACGCTCTTCCGACTTGATCTCCCCGTCAATGGAGGGAAGGACCGTTTCGGTGCCGGTGGGCACGACAGGCTCAGGGGTCGGTTCGA
Organism: uncultured Devosia sp.; assembly: GCA_965651655.1. Taxonomy (GTDB): domain Bacteria; phylum Pseudomonadota; class Alphaproteobacteria; order Rhizobiales; family Devosiaceae; genus Devosia. The sequence goes on along the minus strand of CBFGTF010000026.1, from coordinate 6,199 downwards.
GCCGGTCTTCGGTGACTTCGAGCGCGCTGGTGGGCTCGGTGGCCGCGGTGGTCGCGGTATTGCCGGGGCCCGAGGCGCCTTCTTCGCTCGTCTGGGGCTGGGTGGCGGCGCTGTCCATGGTGGGAACGGCGGCCGGCTCGGAGGTGGTCTCCGGCTGGGCGACGGCAACCTGGCTGCGGCCGAACATCTGGTCGAGATCGACATAGCCTTCGCGCCAGGCCCAGAAGCCGGCACCGCCAACGCCCGCCAGCAGGATGGCGAAGACGACAAGGAAGATTGTCAGGCCCGCGCCGGAGCGTCGTTCGGCGCCGACGGGGGCAAAACCGGCATCTTCGTCATGCCGTTCGCCATTGGATGCAGGCGTGCCATCAGCATCGGGCAACGGTTCGGTGGCCTCGCCACGCGCTTCACGGTCCAGCGTTTCGATAGCGCGCTCGATGGCGCCTTCGGCCGCACGCGCATCGTCCTGCTCGACCTCGACTTCCCGCACGCTCGACAGGGCGGCGTCCACTGGCAGCGGCGGCTCGATGATGACCGGCTCGGTAGTGGCGGGCTGGCTGGCCAGCGCCGTGCTGCCCAGCATCGGTTCGATTCGGGGCGAAAGAGCCGTGGCCGAAGCGGCAGCGGCGCCGGACCCGGGCATATGGGTTTCGGTGCGGGGCGCGAGGATGAAAGGGCGGCTCGGCTTGGTCTCGGCAGGCTTTGCGTCCACGCGACGGAATTCGAAGGGCGCCGGTTTTTCGGCAAGGCTCGCGGGCGCGTCGGGTGCGTCCTTGGCGGGTTTGTCACTGATGTCGACAACGGCGCCGCTGGTCTGTGCAGCCTGGGCGATGATGTCCTCGATCGAGGTCGTGTCGTCTGGTGCGTCCCGGTTCCCGGGCTCGCTGACCGCAGCGTCCGGCTTGTCGGGGGTCGCGGGCTCGACCGGCTTGGCGTCGACAATCCCTGTTTCAACGGGCTTGGCCTCGAAAGGCGTTGTTTCAGAGGGCTTTGCGTCAACAGGCCGGTCCGCTGGCAGGGACGGGGCCGATTCGGGCGGTTTGGTCTGGCTCGCAACAACGGTCTCGGCCGCTGGCGCCGCCGGGATCGGGGCGGGGCGGGGCGGAGGCGACGCAGGCATGGGAGCGGGGCGGGCCGCCAACGGTCCGTCGCGCCCCAGGCTGATCACGGCCTCGCTGGCTTCCTGCTCAACCTGGCGGATGCAGTCTTCGAGCTGCAGGCGATGCTGGGTGATGTCGCGCGCCGGAAGGGGGGGCTGGATGGCCCGCAGCTGGCCCACGAGAGCCGAACGCGCCTTCTCATAGACCGCGCGTCGCGCGGCCCCGTTATTCTCCGGCAGCGCCGAGATTGCCCGACGCAACAGCTCCTTGTAATCCGCCATGGGCTAGATGGTACTCACTCTGACAGCGCAGTCTTGTATCAAAATTTCTCAGTCTTGGAATGGGTCAACCACAAGGATGGTATCTGCCCGTTCGGGAGAGGTGGACAACAAGGCGACCGGCGCCCCGATCAGTTCCTCGATATAGCGTACATATTTGACCGCCTGGGCCGGCAGTTCGGCCCAGCTGCGGGCGCCTGCCGTTGTTTCCGACCAGCCTTCGAGGGTCTCGTAGATGGGCTTAACCCGTGCCTGTGCCCCCATTGAGGCAGGCAAATAATCAATGCGTGATCCATCCAGTTCATAGCCGACGCAGACCTTGATCTCCTTGAGACCATCGAGCACGTCGAGCTTGGTCAGGGCAATGCCGGTAATGCCCGAGGTCTTGACCGTCTGGCGCACCAGGACCGCATCGAACCAGCCGCAGCGGCGCGGCCGCCCGGTATTGACGCCCACTTCCCTGCCGACAACCGCAAGATGTCTGCCGATCTCGTCGTCGAGTTCGCAGGGGAAGGGACCTTCGCCGACGCGGGTCGTATAGGCCTTGGTAATGCCCAGCACATAGCCGATGGCGGTGGGGCCAAGGCCCGATCCGGCGGCGGCCTGGCCGGCCACGGTGTTGGAGGAGGTTACGAAGGGATAGGTGCCGTGGTCATTGTCGAGCAGCGCGCCCTGGGCGCCCTCGAACAGGATGCGGGCGCCGGCCTTGCGCTTGTCTTCGAGCACGCGCCAGACCTGGTCCATGAAGGGCAGGATTTCGCCGGCAATCGAGGTCAGTTCCTCATAGATGCTGTCGGCGGAAATTTCGGTCAGGCCCATGCCGCGCCGAAGCGCATTGTGGTGGGTGAGGAGACGCTCGATCTTGGGCATGAGCGTATCGGGTTCGGAAAGGTCGACCAGGCGGATGGCGCGGCGGCCCACCTTGTCCTCATAGGCCGGGCCGATACCGCGGCGGGTGGTGCCGATCTTGAGGCCGGAATTGGCGTCCTCGCGAATGCCGTCCAGTTCGCGGTGCAGCGAGAGAATCAGTGGCGCATTGTCGGCGATGCGCAGAATGTCGGGGGTGATTTCGACGCCCTGGGCGCGAAGCTTGGCCATTTCGGCCACGAAGTGATGGGGGTCCACCACGACGCCATTGCCGATGACCGAGAGCTTGCCCTGGACCAGGCCCGAGGGAAGCAGGGCCAGCTTGTAGCTCACGCCATCAATGACCAGGGTATGGCCGGCATTGTGGCCGCCATGGAAGCGGACGACGACATCGGCGCGCTCCGAAAGCCAGTCCACGATCTTGCCCTTGCCCTCGTCGCCCCATTGCGAGCCGACGACAACCACATTCGCCATAATCCAGTCTTCCCCAAAGCAAGCACAACAAAGGGTCCTGCCGAATGGCCGGGTCCCACGATGATTGGACGATAGTCCTCCCGGCCGCCTTTGTCGGGTTTGATTGCGGCCGAATAACTGATAAGTCCGATTGTCCTTACATCACCCCGACCACGATGACAAAGCCGCAAGATCACCAAAATAGCGGCATAATCGCCCGCATTCTCGATCAACCCTATCTGCTGCTGGTGCTGGCGCCCCTGTTCTGGGGCGGCAATGTGGTGGCGGCAAAGCTCACCGTGGGGCAGATCGATCCCTTCCTGCTGCTGGCCAGCCGCTGCGTGCTGGCGACCCTTTTCATCCTGCCCTTTGCCTTCCGGCACCTCAAGGCCGACTGGCCGGTGGTGCGCCGTTTCTGGCCGGTGCTGATGGCCTATGGCATGGTGGGCTATGCCCTGTTCAACGGCTTTCTCTATCTGGGGCTGCAGACCACCACGGCGGTCAATTCGGCCATCGAGCAGGCCTCTCTGCCCATGCTCATCCTGGGCGCCAATTTCATCTTCTTCCGGGTGCGGGCGCGGCTGATCCAGATCATCGGCGTGCTGCTGGCCATTACCGGCGTGGTGCTGACCGCGACCCATGGCGACCTCACCCGCATCCTGACGCTCGACATCAATCTGGGTGACGGCTTCGTCATGCTGGCGTGCCTGGCCTACACCACCTACACGCTGGCGCTGCGCTTCCGGCCGAAAATGCACATGATGAGCTTCATGGCCGTGTCCTTCTCGGGCGCCGCCATCACCGCCGTCGTGCTGCTGGCGCTGTTCGGCGGCGGCCTCGGCACCGTGGCCACCCTGGGTTCGGCGCCGCCGGTGGTCTGGGCGGTCATCGCCTATGTGGCAATCTTCCCCTCCATGTTCAGCCAGGTCGCCTATGCGCGCGGGGTCGAGCTGGTCGGCGCCAATCGCGCTGCGCCCAGCCACAACCTCATTCCCGTGTTCGGGACCCTTGGTTCGGTGCTGATCCTGGGGGAGAGCCTCCAGGCCTATCACTTCATTGCGGCGGCCATCATCGTCAGCGGCATCCTCTTGGCCGAATGGGCGGCGCGGCGCATGGGCCAGCTAGGGTAGCGTGTGCCCGGCGGCGCGGAACAGGCGATACCATTCCTGACGCGTCAGCGGCACTGACGAGCCGGCGGCGCATTCGCGGACGCGCTCGGGGCGGGTCGTGCCCAGCACCACCTGCACATTGGCCGGGTGACGGGTGATCCAGGCGACGGCGATGCCGGTCGGCGTGACCCCATAGGCCTCGGCCAGTTCGTCCAGCACGTCATTGAGCTCGGCATGGCTCTCGCGGTCACCTACGAAGACGCCGTCGAAAAAGCCCTTCTGGAAGGGCGACCAGGCCTGCAGCATCATGCCCTGCACCCGCGAATAGTCGAGCAGGCCATTGTCGCGGCTGATCGACTGGTCGAGCCCCTTCATGTTTGCGGCGACGCCCTGGGCGAAGAGATTGGCATGGGTGATGCTGAGCTGGACCTGGTTGAACAGCAGGGGCTGGGTGACCGCGGTCTTGAGCAGTTCGATCTGGCCCGGCGTGTGGTTGGACACCCCGAAATGGCGCACCTTGCCCGAGGCCGCGAGCTTGTCGAAGGCGGAGGCAACCTCTTCGGGTTCCACCAGCGTGTCGGGGCGGTGCAGCAGCAGCACGTCGAGATAGTCGGTGCGCAGGGCGGCCAGCGATTCATCGACCGTGGCCAGGATATGCTCGGCGGAAAAGTCGAAATAGCCCTGTCTTATGCCGACCTTGCTCTGGATCAGTATGGCCTCGCGCTGGGCGGCGGACAGCCGGATGGCTTCGCCGAAGCGCTCTTCGCAGCGATGGCGGGCGCCGCCATAGATATCGGCATGGTCGAAGACGGTGACGCCTGCGTCGAGGGCGGTGGCGAACAGCGCCTGGATGTCGCTGTCGCTCATCTTGGCGATGCGCATCAAGCCCAGGACGACGCTGGACACGGCAAGATCGGTGTGGGGCACCTTGTAGGTCTTCATAAAAACCTCTGAGTTTTCTTGGGAGTCGCGGCTCGCGACGCAGGAGGGCTGTGCAGACCCTAACGCGCTCGATGCGCAAAAAGAAAGCCCCGCCGAAAGTGTCGGCGGGGCCCTCGATTTGCCTGTCGATAGCCCTAGAAGCGCAGCGCCTTGGCCTGCTTGACGCCTTCGAGCGCGGCGATTTCGGCCAGCTGTTCGTCGGTCAGCGTGCCGTCTATGGACACGAGTGCAATGGCGTCGCCACCCACCTCGGCGCGGCCGAGATTGAAGTTGGCGATATTGATGCCCAGCTTGCCCAGAATGGTGCCCAGGCGCCCGATATGGCCAGGCTTGTCCTCATTGGTGACATAGAGCATGTGCGGGGTGACTTCCGCCTCCATGTTGATGTCCTTGACCTGGATGATGCGCGGCTTGCCATTGGCAAACAGGGTGCCGGCCAGGTTGCGGGTCTGGCGCTCGGTGGTGATGGTGAGGCGGATATAGCCCTCATAGGCGCCCTGCTGGTCGCGGGTGGTGGTCTCCACCACGATGCCGCGATCCTTGGCGATCTGCGGGGCAGAGACCATGTTGATATCGCCCAGCGAGGGCTTCAGCACGCCATTGATGGCCGCGGCGATCATGGGCCGGATGTTGAGGTTGGCGGGGGTGCCCTCGAACTCGATCCTGACGCCCTTGATGGCGGTCTCGGTGAGCTGGCCGGCAAAGGAGCCGAGCGTTTCGGCAAGCTTGACCCAGGGGGTGATGATCGGGGCTTCCTCGGCCGAGATGGACGGGAAGTTCAGCGCATTGGTGATCTCGCCGGTCATCAGATAGGCCGAAATCTGCTCGGCCACCTGCAGGGCGACATTCTCCTGCGCCTCGGTGGTCGATGCGCCAAGATGGGGCGTGCAGATGACATTGGGCAGCTCGAACAGCGGATTGTTCTGGGCCGGTTCCTCGAGGAACACGTCGAGTGCCGCGCCGGCAACATGGCCCGACTTCAGGGCCTCGTAGAGCGCGGCTTCATCGATCAGGCCGCCACGGGCGCAATTGATGATGCGCACGCCCTTCTTGGTCTTGGCCAGGGTCTCGGCATTGAGGATGTTGCGGGTGGCGTCGATCAGCGGGGTGTGGAGGGTAATGAAGTCGGCGCGGGCCAGCAGCTCGTCCAGCTCCACCTTTTCCACGCCCATGGCCTGGGCGCGCTCGGGGGTGAGGAAGGGGTCGAAGGCAACGACCTTCATCTTGAGGCCCTGGGCGCGGTCGGCGACGATCGAGCCGATATTGCCCGCCCCGATCAGGCCCAGCGTCTTGTTGGTGACTTCCACGCCCATGAAGCGGTTCTTTTCCCACTTGCTGGCGCGGGTCGAGGCGTCGGCCTCGGGCAGCTGGCGGGCCAGGGCGAACATCATGGCGATGGCATGCTCGGCGGTGGTGATGGAATTGCCGAAGGGCGTGTTCATCACGATGA
>CBFGTF010000025.1:0-24860 GCA_965651655.1 uncultured Devosia sp. | reverse complement strand
TGGCCACCGGCGAGGACAAGCCCGAGCCGCCGGAAAACCCGATGTCGGCCGACCGCGTGCGCTGGGAACATATCCAGCGCGTCTATGAATTGTGCGACCGCAATGTTTCCGAGACGGCCCGCCGGCTCAACATGCATCGGCGGACCCTGCAGCGCATATTGGCCAAAAGGGCGCCGCGGTAGCCACCCCCACCTAACCTCCCCCTGAAGAAGGGGGAGGAACCTATCGAGTTTGTTGCTGGACCAATGCAACCCCTCTGCTCCTCCCCCTATCAGGGGGAGGCCGGGTGGGGGTAACCTTCACTTCGCAAACAGCGTCTCGAAGCCGCCGAAGATCATCCGCCGGCCGTCAAAGGGCATTTCGCCGAATTCCTTCATGGCCTCGGGCGTCATCATCTTCTGCATGGCCGCGTCGCGGGTGGCCTTGTCGGGATATTCGATCCAGGAAAAGACCACCACTTCGTCGTCCCTGGCCTGGACGGCGCCATAGAAGTCGTTGTTTTCGCCCTTGGGCACGTCGTCGCCCCAATTCTCCACCACCCTTGTGGCGCCCCAGGACTTGAGCATGTCGGCAGCCTTGCTGGCATGCGCGATATAGGCCTGCTTATTCGCGCGGGGCACGGCGGTCACCATTCCATCGATATAGGTCATGTCTTGTCTCCTCTGGCTCGGCACGGGAACGCCTACGCGATGCGGGCATTTGCCGTGCCGGTCTCGACTTTGACGAACAGGAGGCGCTAACCTCGACACTCAAATGCACAAAAAAAGGAGCCTCCCATGACCGTCACCCTCCACTTCCACGGTGCGGCGGGCACGGTGACCGGCTCGTGCTATCGCGTGGTGCATCCGGCCGGGCAGTTCCTGGTCGATTGCGGCCTGTTCCAGGGCAACAAGAGCGTGCGCGAGCTCAATCTCAAGCCCACGCCCTTTGATCCCAAATCCATCGACTTCCTGCTTCTCACCCATGGGCATATCGATCATGCCGGGCTGTTGCCCAAGCTCTATGGCGAGGGTTGGCGCGGGCCGATGTGGATGACCGAGCCGACGGCGGGCCTGCTCGAATATCTGTTGCCCGACGGCGCCGGCATCCAGGAAAGCGAGGCCGAGCGAGAAACCCGCAAACGCAGTCGCCGGGGCGATGAACCGGTCAAGCCACTCTACACCATGGCCGATGCCGAAGAAGCGCTGGAGCATCGCCACACCTGCCATTATGGCGAATGGATCGAGCCGGGGCCGGGGGTGCGGGCGCGCTACTGGAATGCCGGGCACATCATCGGCTCGGCCTCCATCGAGGTCGAGGTGGCAAATGGCGAAGGCAAGCCGGTGCGCCTGATGTTTTCCGGCGATATCGGTCCGGACGAGAAGGTGTTCTACAACGAACCCGAGGGCCCCTCGGGCTTTGACTATATCCTGTGCGAATCGACCTATGGCGGACGGGAGCGGGCCGATTACACGCTGGTCGAACGCCGCGAGGCGCTCAAGACCGAGATCCAGGAGGCGATGCGGCGCGGCGGCAATCTCGTCATCCCCACCTTCGCGGTCGAGCGCAGCCAGGAATTGCTGCATGACATCGGCACGCTGATCAAGACCGGTGAGATCGACCCCAAGCTGGTGGTGCTCGACAGCCCCCTCGCCAGCAAGGTGACCGGCGTCTATCGCAAATATGCGAAAATGTTCGAGGACACTGAGCTGAGCGCCAGTGAATTGTTCAACGACGAGCGCTTCCGCATCATCGAAGCCGTGGAGGATTCCAAGGCGCTCAACACCATCAAGGGTGGTGCGATCATCATGTCGGCCTCGGGCATGGCCGATGCGGGACGCATCAAGCATCACCTGAGGAACAATCTCATCCGCTCCAATGCCACGGTGCTCTTCGTGGGCTATCAGGCGCCCGGCACGCTGGGACAGATCATTCTCTCGGGGGCAAAGCAGGTGCGCATCCATGGCACTATTGTCCCCGTCCGGGCCACCATTCGCTCCATGGGGAATTACTCCGCCCATGCCGATCATTCCGAGCTCATGAGCTGGATCAGCGAGCGTCTGCCGGCCCATGGCGCGCTGTTCCTGACCCATGGCGAGGATGAGGAGCGCAATGCCTTGCGCAGCGCGCTCATGGCCGAAGGAAAACTGGCCGGCGACCAGGTGATCCTGCCCCAGCTCGACGACTATTTCGAACTGACCGTATCGGGCATCAGCGCCGCGAGAGCCCCGGCCGCGCGGCGGGTGGATCTCAAGCAAATGCCCTCGGACTGGCACAATGCCTTTTCCGACTTCACCATCCGCCTGAGCCAGCGCCTGCACGAGCTGCCCGATGCTGAAAAGCTTGCATTGATGCAGGCCCTGCAGGGCCGGTTGTCGGAACTGGGGGCCGAACCCAGTCCAAAGGGCCGGCGCACGCCGGTGACGCCGGTGGAAACGGCGGGGTATGACGAGTAGGGGGGCTACCCCTTCCCTTCTCCCCTTGAGGGAGAAGGTGCCCCAGAGGGGCGGATGAGGGGTCAGGGGGCCGTGCGCAGCACCGTCTGCCCGGATAGAGTGGTACCCCTCACCCGTCTCGCGCTGCGCGCGATCCACCCTCTCCCTCAAGGGGAGAGGTGCAAACGCGCCCTATCCTTCCTCCAGCCCCTCCACCCTTTCCGCCAGCGCCTGCACCGCCGCCACTAGAGGGGCGATGAACTGGTCGTAGCGCAGCGCCTGCTGGCTCGTCGGATCGGAGGGATCGGCCAGCACATGGCCGCCGAAATCCTTGTCCAGCCGGGCGGCCACCTCGGCCACCTGCTGGGCGAGGAGACCGTAATGGGTCCGCCCGTCCCCGCCCTTCCACTGAAACTGCACCGGCCTGAGCAGCCGGATGAAGTCGAGGCCCAGATCGCTCGGTGCAATGCCGGTCTTGTGGCGCTCGTCCGAGGTCTGGATGGTGCCGGTGGCCGACCACACGGCCGACCAGCGGGCGCCGCTGGCCCCCAGGGTCTGGCTATTGTCGCTGGCCGGGCGCAGCGAGCCGGCAATGTCGATCTGGGCCGTGGTCGCGTCGATGGTGATGGCATCGGTCCAGCCCGCGCCGTCCGGACTGACCTTGATGCGCCAGTGGTTGTCGCCCATCAGGCCCATCTCGGCCCGGCCCGACCAGTTGGACTGGAAGAGGAGACTCGCCGTGTCGCCGCCCGCCGCCTTGTTGAGCTTGAGCTGGTGCCCGGCCCCGTCATGGGTCAGCAGCGTGGCCGCCGCAGCCACCGCCAGCCGATTGGTGCCGTCGGCACTGGTATTGACGCCCAGTTGCGGCAGGCCGGAACCGGTGGCGGCGACCGCCACCCAACCTGTCCCCGAAAAGACCAGCAATGTGTCGCTGGCCCGGTCGAACACCTGCCAGCCCTCCGCCGGGTCGTAGAACGCCCAGGCCCCGTCCTGCCAGGCGACAATCTCGTTGGTGTGCCCGGCCCAGGCGCCGCTGGCGCCCGAGGGCACGACAAAGGCCTCGCCGGGCAGCGGGGTGACCGGCGGCGTCGCAAGCGCGGCCGATTCCACCACCGGTTGCACCAGCGCGTCGAGCCGGTTGAGCGCGTCATTATGGGTGATGTGCTTGAGGGCCTGCCCGGCCATGATGAAGGGCAGGGAAAGGCGGGCGGTTTCGTTCATGATAGGACTCCAGGATCGAACTGGAGCCCAGTGTGCGGCCGCGATCCGGCGCGGGGATAAGTGACCTTACACCGCCGCCACGCTCTTTCGCTGCGTCACCAGGAATGCCGCGATGAAGCAGGCGCTCATCAACAGAACGATGGTGGGGGCCGGCGCGCTGTCGAGGAAGAAGCTGAGATAGACGCCAAGAAGGCTGCAGGCCACCGAGACCGCCAGCGCTACCCACAGCATCACCCCGAAGCGCCGCGTGAGCAGGAAGGCAATGGCGCCCGGCGCGATGAGAAGGGCAATGACCAGCACGATCCCCACGGCCTGCAAGGCGCCGACAATGGTCAGCGAGATCATCGCCAGCAGCCCATAATGCAGCCAGCGCACCGGCAGGCCGATGGCCCCGGCCTGTTGCGGATCGAAGATGAACAGCATCAGGTCCCGCCATTTGGCGGCGACGACCCCGATCACCACCAGCCCGATGATCACGGCCAGCATCACATCGCTCCGGTCGACCCCGAGCATATTGCCGAACAGGATATGGTCCAGATGCACATCGGTGGTGATGGCGGTGTAGAGGACGATGCCGAGACCGAAAAGACCGGCAAACACCACGCCCATGACCGTATCTTCCTTGATCCGGCTGTTCTCCCTGAGAAAGCCCACCGAGAGCGCGCAGACCATGCCGGCAATGAAGGCCCCCAGACCCAGTGGCAGCCCAACCATATAGGCCAGCACCACCCCGGGCAGCACGGCATGGGAAATAGCGTCGCCCATCAGCGACCAGCCCTTGAGGACCAGGAAGCAGGAGAGCAGCGCGGTGGGGATGGCTACCAGCACCGAGATGACCATGGCCTGCACCATGAAGGGAAACTGGAACGGCAGCGCGAGCCAGTCGAAAAGGGAAACCATCACATTGTCTCCTCGGCGATGCGGCGGCGCGCGGCCAGCCAGCCATGCCGGGGGGCAAAGACAAAGGCGAGAAGGAAGACCAGGGTCTGCAACACCACGATGATGCCGCCCGTGGCGCCATCGAGGAAATAGCTCAGATAGGCCCCGATGGCCGAAGTCAGCACGCCCAGGGTGATGGCGAGGACGATAAGGCGCTCGAAACGGTCCGTAAGAAGATAGGCCGTGGCGCCGGGGGTAACCACCATGGCGATGACAAGGAAGGCGCCCACGGTCTGCATGGCGGCGACGGTCGCCGCGCTGAGCAGGGTGAAGAAAATGGCCTTGAGCCAGGTGGTCCGCAGGCCAATGGAGCGCGCATGGCTTTCATCGAAGAAGGTGACCATCAGATCCTTCCAGATCACCAGCATCACGATCAGCGTCACCACCGAGATCAGCACCAGTTGCAGCGTGTCCTCTGGGGTGATGGCGAGGATATTGCCGAGGACGATCGATTGCACATCGACCGATGTCGGGGAGACCGAGACCATGAACAGGCCAAGCCCGAAAAAGCCGGTGAAGATGAGGCCGATGACCGCGTCCTCGCGCAATTTGGTGCGCTGCGAGAGAAACAGCATGGCCCCGGCGGCAAGCCCACCCGAAAGGAAGGCGCCGAGCGAAAAGGGCAGGCCCAGCATATAGGCCCCGGCCACCCCCGGCACGATGGAATGGGAGAGCGCGTCACCAATCAGCGACCAGCCCTTGAGCATGAGATAGGCCGAGAGAAAGGCGCAGACCCCACCCACCAGCGCCGAAACCCAGATGGCATTGACCATGTAGTTGTAGCCGAAGGGCTCGAGCAGGGTCTCAATCATTGGCCGGGCTCGACTGCTGATGCGCTTCCTGACCCTTCTCGCCATAGAACACCAGCGGGCGTTCATCATCGGTCAGCACGGAGAGATGGCGCGGATCGTCGTCATCATGCAGGCCGGGACCGGAGAGCACGAAATGCCTCAGCACCCCGCCAAAGGCCTCTTCGAGCTTTTCGCGGGTGAAGACCTCGGCGGTCGGTCCGGCGGCCAGAACCGTGCCCTTGACCAGCACGGTCCGGTCGCAGAACTCGGGCACCGAGCCCAGATTATGGGTAGATACGAGGATCACCTTGCCCTCGTCGCGCAGCGCTCGCAGCAGGGCGATGATGGCGTCCTCGGTGGTGACGTCGACCCCGGTAAAGGGCTCGTCGAGGAGGATTACCTCCCCCTCCTGCGCCAGCGCCCGGGCGAGGAAGACGCGCTTCTTCTGCCCGCCGGACAATTCGCCGATCTGGCGCCTGGCAAATTGGGTCATGTCGACGCGGGCCAGGGCCGAAGCGACCTTTTCGCGGTCAATGGCCCGCGGAATACGCAGCATGTTCATGTGGCCGAACCGGCCCATCATCACCACGTCCTCGACCAGCACCGGAAAATTCCAGTCCACGTCTTCCGATTGCGGCACATAGGCGATTTTGTTCTGCCGCTGCGCCTGGCGCCCCTGCTGGCCAAGAATGGTGATGCTGCCACTGGTCAGTGGCACGAAGCCCATGATGGCCTTGAAGATCGTTGATTTGCCGGCGCCATTGACCCCCACCAGTGCGGTGATGGAGCCGCGCGGCGCTACGAAGCTGGCATGCCTGAGGGCCGTGGTGCCGTTGCGATAGGCGACGGTAATGTCGTCTATCGCAAGGCCTGGGGTCTGGGTCATTGGGCAAGGCCTTGGGCAATGGTGCTGGTGGTGACGGCCAAGAGGTCCAGATAGGTCGGCACCGGGCCATCCGCTTCCGAAAGGGAATCCACATAGAGCACGCCGCCATAGGCGATGCCAGTCTCGCGCGCCACCTGTTCGGCGGGCTTGGAGGAAATGGTCGATTCCGAAAAGATCACCGGGATGTCGTGCGCGCGCACCGCGTCGATCACCTCGCGCACCTGCCGGGGCGTGCCTTGCTGGTCGGCATTGATCGGCCAGAGATAGAGTTCCTTGAGCCCGAAATCGCGGGCCAGGTAGGAGAAGGCGCCTTCCGAGGTCACGAGCCACCGCTTCTCCTCGGGTATGGACGCCAGTGCTTCGCGGATCGGCTCGACCGTGGCGGTGATTTTCTCTGCATAGGCAGCAGCATTGGCGGCATAGATGTCGGCATTGTCCGGGTCGGCTGCGGCAAAGGCGGCGCGGATATTCTCGACATAGATCAGCGCGTCGCTGGGGGACATCCAGGCATGGGGATTGGGCTTGCCCTCATAGGGTCCCTCGCCGATGCCCATGGGCTCGATTCCTTCGGTCAGCACGACGCTCGGCACATCGGGCAGGTTGTCAAGGAACTGGGCGAACCATTGTTCGAGGTTCAACCCGTTCCAGAGGATCAGGTCCGCATCCTGCGCCGCGACCAGATCCCCGGGGGTCGGTTGGTAATTATGGATCTCGGCGCCAGGCTTGGTGATCGAGACCACATCGGCCGCGTCACCCGCCACATTGGCTGCCATGTCCGCCAGGATGGTGAAGCTGGTCACCGCCTTTATCCGCTCCTGCGCCAAGGCAGGCAGGGCAAGGGCGAGCGCCAGCGGGGCGGCAAGGATGAGAGTGGCAAGGCGGCGGCGCATGGAAAACTCCGATATTGATACGACGATAAGTAATGCAATTGCAAATCATTCGCAAGTAGGAGAATGCGCATGGCGAATGAAGGTTGCGTGAGCAGTTGACGTTGGCGCTGGCGCCATGGAAAAGCGAAGGGGTCTGGCCCAAGGGCCGCAAGCACCCGAGCCGGATTCACGCATGGCGCTGCACATTGCCCTGACCTTCGACGACAATTTCTGGGCCCCCGCCTATGCGGTGATGCGCTCGATCTGCATCTCGACCAGTCGGCGCAGTGACCTGGTGTTTCACCTGCTGCACATGCCGCTCAGCGCCGAGCATCGGGCCGATCTCGAGCGCATCGGCACCGAGTTCGGCGCCGGCCTCAGGTTTTACGCCCTGGCGGAGATGCCGCAATTCGAGACCCTTGTTGCCGGGCTGCCCCAACGCGGCCGCTGGCCCAAGGTGGTCTATGCAAGGCTGATGCTGGCCGACCTGCTGCCACCGGAGGTCGAGCGTGTGATCTATCTCGACTGCGACACCATGGTGCGCAGCCCCATCGAGATGCTCTACGAAATCGATCTGGGCGGAAAACCCCTTGGCGCGGTGCGCGATTCCACGGCGCCCTTCATCTCGCTGGGCCGCGACATGGCGCAGAACGGGGTGATCTTTGACGGCGCCGAGCCCTATTTCAATTCCGGCGTGCTGGTGCTCGATCTTGCCCAATGGCGGCAGATGGACCTGCGGGCCGAACTCGACCGCCTGGCCGCCCAAGACATCCTGTCAAAGCTCTATTTCGACCAGGACCTGCTCAACCTGATCTTTCGCGGGCGCTGGCAGGCCCTGCCCTGGCGCTGGAACACCATCGACGCCGATCCCACCCACGAGGCGATGAACCCGTCCATCCTGCACTTCACCAAAGTCGCAAAACCCTGGGGGATCATGGCCGGGATATTGCGCTCGACCGCCTATGCGCGGTTCTATCGCCACGTCATGACCAATGACCTGTTCTATCGCTTCGCCCGGCACCGCTGGAAGCGCTGGTGGAAACAGCGCCTGGGATTGGGTTGAGCCATGGAAATGCATGTCGCGCTGACCTTTGACGACAATTTCTGGGCTCCGGCCTTTGCCACCATGCGCTCGGTCTGCCTGTTCTCGCATCATCGCGAGGACCTGGTGTTCCACCTCTGCCACCGCACGTTGGCGCCCGAGCATCGGGCCGACCTGGAAGCCATCACCGCTGAATTCCCGGTGACGCTGCGCTGGTACGATCTCGACCAGTCCGACATGTTTCGCGACCTCGCCGCGCGCATGCCCGAGAACAAGCGGCTCTCCAATATTGTCTATGCGCGGCTGATGATCGACAAGCTGGTCGGGCCGGAGGTGGAGCGCATTCTCTATCTCGATTGCGACATGCTGGTGCGCGAGGACGTGGCCGAACTCTTCGCGCTTGATCTTGAGGGCAATGCCATTGCCGCGGTGCGCGACAGCATCGGCGCCTTCATTACCAATCGGCGCGATCTCAAGCAGAACCGCGACCTCTTCGACCCGGCGGACTATTATTTCAATGCCGGCATGGTGCTGATCGACATCGGCAAATGGCGCGAAGCCGACATTATCGGGCGCATGGAAGAGGCCTATGCCTCAGGGGTGATGCAGCGCATCTATTATGATCAGGACCTCCTGAACCTGGTGTTCAAGGGACGCTGGCTCAAACTCCCCTGGCGCTGGAATGTCGTGGATGCGCGCCATGCCCATGATGGGGTCGACCCGGCCATTGTCCACTATACGGGCCCCACCAAGCCCTGGGGCATCTTCGCCCATAATTTCCAGTCGGTGGCCTTTGCGCGGCTCTATCGCCACATCATGACCAATGAGCTGTTCTACCGCTTCGCCCGGCATCGCTGGAAGCGCTGGTGGAAGAAGAAGCTGCGGCTCGGGCGCTAGCCGATAGTAGCCGGGTCGAGGCCCTCTGCGGCGCAGAGAGACGCCAGGGCACTGCCCGCTTCGGGCAGCGGCAGGCCGGCGCGGCCGCGGTCGGTCAACTGGCTGCGCCAGAGATGAATGCCCAGCGTTTCGGCCTTGATGGCGGTGTCGAGGCTGGAGCCGGATTTCATGAGTGCCGGTATTCCTTCATAGGGCACCGGATAGAAGGTGGCGGCGGACCGCACCTGCTCTGTGAGCCCATGCCGCGCCACATAATGGGTCAGCGCCATCGGCCCGGTGGCGCCATATTGCATATGCTCGGGCGTCACCCTGTCGCCGACCAGGCGCCGGATCGCCACTTCGAAGCGCCGCATGGGCGGCAGATGCGCCTCAAGCAGCGGACGCTTGTCCAATTCGAAAACACTCAGCAGGTCAGCCAGCAGCGGCGCATCAGCCGGAATATGCAGCACGGCCCCATTGACCGAGCCGGGCCGCTCCCAGGCAAAGAGATAATCGGGCGGTCCCTGGATCGGTTTGAGCAGGTAGATGTCAAGATCGGCATAGACCCCGAGGCCCATGCGCAGCACGGCATAGCGGAAATGGTCGGAGAATACCCCCGGCGTGCCCTTGCCCTTGTAGAAGACCAGTTTTTCTTTTGGCAGCACGTCAGCCGCATCGCGCCATTCAGCGCCTTCCGGCAGGTGCCCGATGGGATCATAGGAGTAGACCAGCACCTTGTGCCCGCGCCGGACAAAGGCGGTGATGCACAGCACTTCGAGCCAGCTCAGCGGACCGTGCCAGAAGCTGATAATGGGGGGCAGGGTCATAATGTCTCGCGCGCAATGCTCATCCCGCCTCTAGCACGGGACGTTGCACGAGAAAACCGCCGCATCCTTTCGGGATGCGGCGGTGGAGGCCCTGCATGGGAAAGTCTTGTCAGTTGGCCGGTGCCCGCCGGCGGACTTCGGAGGCGATATAGAGAACAACCAGGGCGAAGACCGCGCCAAGACCCACCTGCAGCCAATCGAATTTCTGCAGGAAGTCGGTCACGAACAACGTGGCGTCGAACGGCTCCTGGCCTTCGAACACGCGATCGAGATGATCTGTTGATACCGGCAGGGTCGAACGATAGGTGAGATAGGTCCATGTATGGGTTGCGAAGGGATGCAATCCCCCCAGGGTCACCCATTCAAGGGCCGAGACCACGGTCGGCAGCAGCAGCGCCAGCGGGATGGCCCATCGGCCCACCACACTGCCCATGGCCCCGACCAGTGCCATATAAGGCAGGTACCAGAGCAGCGCGCAGACCAGAACCACGAGGAACACCATAGACATCTGGCCATAGATGACCACGATCGTGCCCAGAAGCTCCGGCCGGCCGAGCCCGGCGATGAGGGCGGTCACATAGGTGACGCCGAACAGGATCAGCAGGCTGATCAGAGCCACGACGAAGACGGCGCCAGGCAGGATGGTGAGGGCGGCGGTGATCTTGCTCAGCAATATCCTGAAGTCCGAGACGGGCATGGATTTCCAGAACAGCATGGCATTGTTGCGCTTGTCGGCGGCAAAGCCATCGGCGCAGTAGAAGAACAGCACGAAACCCAGATAGGCGAACCAGCCGCTGGCCAGCCCCGCAAATCCGGCCTCGAACACCCAGGTCGGCACGACGAACGACAATTGTCCGGTCATGCGCGTGTCGAGCCGGTCGACGCCGAAGGCCAGGAGCGTGAGGGCGAAGACCACTCCGACCAGCACCAGCGGCGCGATAAGGAAGGCCCCGCGATGCTCGATGAACTCGCGGTGGACGAGAGCGAAGAAAGCCTTCATCGGGCGGTCTCCGGGTTGGCAGTGGGACGCTGCATCAGCGCCACGAAGAGATCGGAAATGGTGGGCGTGGACACCCGGCCCAGGGGTTCGAGCTTTTCGCGCTCCACCCCGTCGAAGATGAGGACCGTCTGGCCGAAACGGGTTTCTTCATAGACCGGGCCCAATTCGCGGGCCTGGGACTGGGCTTCGGCACTGTCGACGACGAGCTGGGAGAACTTCTCGCTCACCGTCTCCATCTGCATGTGCAGGATCATCTCGCCATCGCGGATGAACATGATGTCGGAGAGCATGAACTCGATCTCGTCCACCTGGTGGGTGGTGATGATCAGCGTGCGTTCCTCGGTCATGTAGTCTTCGAGAAGGCGGCGGTAGAAGCGCTTGCGATAGGTGATGTCGAGGCCAAGGGTCGGCTCGTCCAGCACCAGCAGCTTGGCGTCGATTGCCATCACCACGGCCAGATGCAGCTGCGCGATCATGCCCTTGGAGAGCGTGCGGATTTTCATCTCGGGGCGAATATCGGTGCCCTCAAGGAATTGCCGCGCCTTGTCCGGGGAGAAGTTGGGATGGATATTGGTGAGCAGCGCGAAAAGCTCGCGGACCCGAAGGAACCGCGGCAGGCTGGCCACGTCCGAGATGAACGCGACGTTTTCCATCAGCTTGGCGCGGCGGGCAAACGGGTCTTCGCCCAGCACGCGGATAGTGCCCTCATAGCTGGTCAGGCCCAACATGGCATTGAGCGTGGTGGTCTTGCCCGCGCCATTGTGGCCGATCAGTCCATAGATGCGGCCGGCAGGAATATCGAAATCGAGATTGTGCAGGATCTGCTTGCGGCCAAAGGACTTGGAAAGTCCGCGGGCGGAAACGATGGGTTCTGCGGCGGAAAGTTCGGTCATTTCGTCTGCCCTTCGAGCCTATTGCCTGTGCTGACCAGGTCCTTGAGGTCCAGGTCCAGCGCCTTGATCTGCGCGGCGATCCGCGGCCAGTCTTCCTTGAGAAACTTCTCGCGCTCATGCGCCAGCAAGGCCGACCGCGCTCCCGTTGATACGAACATTCCCAGTCCCCTGCGCTTTTCAACCACACCGATATCGACCAGGGCCTCGAAGGCCTTGGTGACCGTCAACGGATTGACCGAGAGATCGGCGGCGATCTGGCGCACCGAGGGCAGTGCTTCGCCCTCGCTGACCTGACGCCGAAGGATCATCTCGATCAGCCGCTGCCGGATCTGTACGAAGATCGGCTGGCTGGCGTGAAAATCATCCATGTGTCTTGCCTGTATAGTGTGCTGGTAAACTAGCACACTATGATTGCGAGTCAAGGGGGGTGTTGGGGGTGATGTGTTCTGCTGGCCTCTGAGGCCCAAATGTACGCTGGGCCGCCCTCGTGCCTGACCCGAGGGCCAGCATGGGCGCCCCGATTTCGGTCATTGCACGCGTGGAGAATGGCCCTCGGGTCGAGCCCGAGGGCGGCGCGGTGGGGGCGGCGAAGCCGCGCCCTGAAAGTCCCTAAATCCCCAGCCGGTCCTTGAGCGCGTACCACCACGATCCGAGCGTCGAATATTGCGCACGGAACATGCGGCCACCGGGAAAGGGGATCCAGGGCAGGCTCGCAAAGGTGTCGAAGCGGCTCATGTCGCCACGCACGGCTTCGCCCAGGATGCGTCCGAACAGATGCGAGCCGGTAATGCCGTGGCCGGAATAGCCATGGGCAAAATAGACGTTTTTGCCCAGCCGGCCCAGCTGCGGGACGCGGGAGAAGGAGAGGGCGAAATTGCCGCTCCAGGCAAAATCGATGCGCACGTCCTTCAAATGCGGAAACACCTTGTCCAGGTTCGGCCTGAGCTTGGCGACAACATCGTCCGGGTCAGTGCCGCCATAGACCACGCCCCCGCCAAAGATCAGCCTGTGGTCGGCCGAGAGGCGGAAATAGTCGAGGATATAGCGCACGTCCTCGACGCACATGCCGGTGGGCAAAAGGGCCCTGGCGCGCTCTTCGCCCAGCGGCTCCGTCGCCATCATCTGGGTCGAGACCGGCATGACCCGCGCCGTCAGTTCGGGCACGACATTGCCCAGATAGGCATTGCCGCAGACCAGAGCTGTCCTGGCCGTGACCCTGCCCGCCTCGGTGTGGACAATCGCGCCTGTTGCGTCCTGCTCGACCTTGGTGACCGGGGAATGCTCATAGATCACTCCGCCCAGGCCCTCCAAGGCCGCCGCTTCCCCAAGCGCCAGATTGAGCGGATGCATATGCCCGCCCGAATGGTCGATCATGCCGCCTTCATAGACCTCCGAGCCGATATGCTGGCGGATCTGCTGGCGGTCGAGCAGTTCATGCTCGTCCATGCCGTGCTGGCGCCACAGCGCCTGCTTGGCTCTGAGCTCTTCCATGTGCTTGGGCGTATAGGCGGCATAGATATTGCCGCGCTTCAGGTCGCAGTCGATGCCGTAGCGCGCGATGCGGTCATAGATGATGCCCGCGCCTTCCTGCAGCAGGCCGCCCACGAAATTGGCCGTGTCCTGGCCATAGCGGCGCTGGATGGTGCCAAGGCTCGCATTGAGCCCGTTGACCACCTGGCCGCCATTGCGGCCCGAGGCGCCCCAGCCCACTTCAGCGGCCTCGACCACCACCACCTTGAACCCGTGTTCGGCCAGGCTTATGGCGGCCGAGAGGCCCGTATAGCCGGCGCCGACCACGCAGATATCGGCCTCGACCGGTCCTTCCAGTTTCACCGGCCGGCGAATGATATTGCGCGAGGCGGCGTAATAGCTCGGTGGATAGGGCGAGTTCGCGCTGGGCGTTTCAGCCATCACACGACCTCCAGATAGGCCGAGAATTCCAGATCGGTCACCTGCGAGGCAAATCCGGCATTTTCCTGGCGCTTGCAGGCCACGAACATGCCTTGCAGGGCCGGATCGAATATGCGCGGCACCATGTCCCCATCCTCGAAGGCATTGATCGCCGAGGCCCAGTCGGCCGGCAGCTTGGGCAGGCGTTCCGAATAGGCGCGGCCCTTGAAGGGCTTGGGTGGCTTGATCTGGTCCTCGATACCCACCAGCGCCGCGCCGAGGATCCCGGCCAGCACCAGATAGGGATTGGCGTCGGCCCCGGCCACGCGATGCTCGATGCGGCGGGCCTTGGGATTGCCGCCGGGAATGCGCAATGCCGTCGTGCGGTTTTCATAACCCCAGGAAACGGCGCTGGGCGCATGGGTATCGGGCCGCAGCCGCCGGTAGGAATTGAAATGCGGCGCGAACAGCAGCGTGGTTTCTGCCATGCCGGCGAGGAGCCCGCCCACCGCGTGGTGCATCACCTCCGAGCCGCTCTCGGTGCCATCGTCGAACACATTGATCCCGGACATGTCGTTGAGGCTGAAATGCACGTGGAAGCCATTGCCCGAACGCGCCCCATAGGGCTTGGCCATGAAGGTGGCGACCAGGTTGTGCTTGCGCGCCACGCCCTTGACGATGCGCTTGAACAGCACCGCATCATCGGCGGCCTTGAGCCCGTCGGTATGGAGCAGGTTGATCTCGAACTGGCCGATGCCGTTTTCCGCCACGGCCGTATCGGCCGGCACGTTCTGCTGCTCGCATTGCAGATAGACGTCGCGGAAGAATTCGCCGAAATCCTCCAGCTCATCGAGCGACAGGATGGCGTCCGAATCCAGCCGCTTGCCGGTATAGGGTGAAATCGGGGGCTGGGCGGAGTCGGGATTGGGATCGACCAGGTAGAATTCGAGTTCAGTGGCGACGACGGGCTTGAGCCCATGCTCGGCATAGCGCCTGAGCACATGCGCCAGGGCCTGGCGCGGATCGCCCAGGAACGGCGTGCGCGCATCCTGAAACAGCCAGAGCGGGATCATGGCGCTGGGACGCGTGGTCCAGTTGATCGGCAGCGCGCCCCGTCCCGTGGGGCTGCAGATGCCATCGGTATCACCACTGGAAAAGACCATGGGATTACCCACGATATCCTCGCCCCACACATCCACCCCGACAATGGAAAGCGGCATGCGAATGCCGTTTTCGGCAACACGCCGGGCCTGGTCGATGGGGATGCGCTTGCCGCGCAGAATGCCGTTGAGGTCACAGACGGCCGTGTGCAGAACTTCGATCTGGGGATTATCCGCCAGCCAGCTGACAATGTCTTCATTTGCGATCGTGTCGGAACTCATGCCTGTGCGTCGCCCTTTGTGTATGTCATAGCATGAGCCTAGCAGGTGCCGGCGTGAAACGGGAAGCGGGGGCAGCCAGAATGCAGCATTCGGACGGGCAAAAGCTCCAGCACCGCCCGGTTATCGGGGTCATAGCCTGCGGCCGCATGGTCGAGGGC
Source organism: uncultured Devosia sp. (assembly GCA_965651655.1). Taxonomy (GTDB): domain Bacteria; phylum Pseudomonadota; class Alphaproteobacteria; order Rhizobiales; family Devosiaceae; genus Devosia. Next base: position 9,672 of record CBFGTF010000025.1, on the reverse strand, counting down.
GAGCCGGCCCAGGCGGTCAAGCACCGCTACCTCGAGGCCGTCGAGCGCTATGCCGATGCCATCCCCCTGATCGTTCCATCCAACCAGCCTGCCTTCCATGTGGCCGATCTTGTGGCGCGCCTTGATGCGGTCATGCTGACCGGCAGCACGTCCAATATCGCTCCGCACCACTACGGATCGGACAGTGCTGGACAGCAGCCCGTCGACGACGGCCGCGATACTCTGAGCCAGGCGCTCATCCATGCCGCGATCGCCGCGGCCAAGCCGGTTTTCGGCATCTGCCGGGGCCTCCAGGAAATCAATGTTGCCCTGGGCGGCACGCTGCGCGATCTGCGGGATACAGGCCTGGCCGGTCCGCATCATGCGCCTGCCGATGTGTCGCTCGAGGCCATGTTTGCCTTCAGCCATGCCATCGAGGTCTCGACCGGCGGCACGTTGCAGCGGTTCACCGGGCAGTCGCACATGGTGGTAAACAGTGTTCACTTTCAGGCCATCGATCGCCTGGCAACCGGATTGGTAGTCAACGCCACTGGGCCTGATGGAATTATCGAGGCCGTTTCGGCCACCCATACGCCGGCCCCGGTCTTTGCGGTGCAGTGGCACCCCGAATGGCGGCCCGAGGCCCGAGCGCATGACCTCGCCTTCTGGCACTATCTGGGAGAGGCGGCGCGCTTGCGCTATATGCCGGCCCCGGGATCGGAGATGACTGCATGAATTCCTTTGCCACCAGCCTCTTCATCAACGGCGAGTTCGCTGCTGGCCACGGGCCGGTCGAAACCGCATTCGAGCCGGCCATTGGCAAGCCGCTTGCCGAAGTGGCTTCGGCCAGTGTTTCGCAGGTTGACCAGGCCGTCCGCGCCGCCCATGGCGCCTATAGGGACTGGGCAAACCGTCCCCCGCGCGAGCGCAGCGCCGCCCTCTTTGCCGTCGCGGCCGCCATCGAGTCGCGGGCCGACCAATTGGCGGAAGTGGAGTCGCGCAATGCCGGCAAACCCCTCCGCTATGTTAAGGCAGGGGAATTGGCCAATGTCGCCGATGTGTTCCGTTTCTACGGCACCGCCGTGCGGAACATGCCGGCCCCCGCGGCAGGCAATTATCGGGGCCCGGGCCGCACCAGTTTCGTACGCCGCGATCCCGTCGGCGTCATCGCCCAGATCGCGCCGTGGAACTACCCGCTCCTCATGGCCGCCTGGAAGATCGCCCCTGCCATCGCTGCGGGCAATGCGGTGGTCATCAAGCCGTCCGAGATGACACCGCTGAGCCTGCTGGCGCTCTCCGAAATCTTTGCCGAAATTCTTCCTGCCGGGGTCGTCAACGTCGTCTGCGGCAATGGCCCCGATGTGGGACAGGCCCTGATCACCCATGACCTGGTGCGGATGATTTCGCTGACCGGCGATGTGCGCACCGGCCGTGCCGTGCTGCAGGCGGCGGCCGGTCCGATGATCAAGCGCACCCATCTGGAACTGGGTGGCAAGGCCCCGGTCATCGTCTGCGAAGATGCCGATCTCGACAAGCTCGTCGAAACCCTGCGCGAAGCCAGCTTCTACAATGCCGGGCAGGACTGCACCGCCGCCTGCCGCATTCTTGCCCATCGCAATGTGGTCCAGCCCCTGACGGACCGGCTCGAGACCATGATCGGCTCGCTGGTCTATGGCCGCCCCGAACGCGACGATGTCGAATTCGGCCCGGTGATCAGCGCCCGCCAGCAGGAACGGGTGGATGGGTTTGTAGCCCGGGCGCGAGCCGAGGGCTTCGATGTGATGCAGGGCAGGGCCGCCGATCCGGAGGGCTTCTTCTTCGCGCCCACCCTGGTCGCAGCGCCCATCGAGGCCGAAATCGTCCAGAAGGAAGTCTTCGGTCCAGTGCTCAGCATCACGCCCTTCGAGGATAACCAGACGGCGCTCGACTGGGCCAATGCCTCAGAATATGGGCTGGGCTCCTCTGTCTGGTCGCAAAAGACCGAAACCGCCATGGAGCTCGCCAATGCACTCGAATATGGCGTCACCTGGATCAATACCCATGGCGTCATGGCCACCGAAATGCCCCATGGCGGCATGAAGAATTCCGGCTATGGCTCCGATCTCTCCATACAATCGCTGATCGATTATACCCAGATCCGCCATCTGATGCTGGGCTGAGGCGGCAATCCGTCGTCCGCCCGGCTACCGCTCCACGCAGAGGGCCACGCCCATGCCGCCGCCGATGCAGAGGGTCGCCAGACCCTTGCTGAGGCCATTGCGCTGCAACTCATGCAGCAGCGTGACCAGGATGCGGGCGCCGGACGCGCCGATGGGATGACCAATGGCAATGGCGCCGCCATTGACGTTGACGATCTCGGGGTTCCAGCCCATGCCCGTATTGACCGCGCAGGCTTGTGCCGCAAAGGCCTCATTGGCTTCCACCCGATCCAGGTCCTGGATAGACCAGCCGGCCTTTGCCAGCGCCTTTTGGGAAGCCGGGATCGGACCGGTGCCCATGATGGATGGATCGACACCCGCCGTGGCCCAGCCGGCAATGCGCGCCAGCGGGGTTAGGCCGCGCCGTGCCGCTTCGTCGGCGCGCATCAGTACCAAAGCCGCTGCGCCATCATTGAGGCCCGAGGCATTGCCGGCGGTGACGGAGCCCTCCTTGTCGAAGGCGGGCCTGAGCTTGCCCAGGGCCTCGGCATTGGTATCGGGCCGCAGATGATCGTCGGCGTCGACGATTGTCGTACCCTTGCGCGTTTCGATGGAGACGGGGGCAATCTCCGCTTTGAAGTGCCCGGCGGCCTGGGCGGCGGCGGCCTTCTGCTGGCTTTCGAGGGCAAACTGGTCCTGCTGCTCGCGCGAAATGCCGAATTGCCGCGCGACATTCTCGGCCGTGATACCCATGTGGTAGCCGCCAAAGGCGTCCAGCAATCCGTCTGTCACCATTGTATCGACCAGGCTGACCGGACCCATCTTGGTTCCCGCCCGCAAATGCTGGCAATGGGGGGAGAGGGACATGGATTCCTGCCCGCCCGCCACCACGATATCGGCGTCCCCACACAGAATCTGCTGCATGCCCATGGCCACGGCGCGCAGCCCCGAGCCGCAGACCTGGTTGATGCCCAGGGCCGTGGCTGACTTGGGAATGCCGGCCTTGACCGCGGCTTGGCGCGCCGGGTTCTGGCCGGCGCCGGCCGTCAGCACCTGGCCCAGCATGACCTCATTGACCTCGTTGGGCGACACTCCGGCGCGCTGCAAGGCCGCAGTGATGGCCACGGCGCCGAGTTCATGGGCCGGAACCGTACTCAATGGCCCGAGGAAACTGCCCACCGAGGTGCGGGCGGCGCCGACAATGACAATGTCGCTCATGCCGCTTTCTCCGTCAGGGCCACGCTGAAGCGGGCCTCGGTCTTGGCCTTGATCTCTTCGACACTGACGCCATCGGCCAGTTCGATCAGGCGCATGTCGGTTTCGCCGCGTCGAGCAATGGAGAAGACGCCCAGATCAGTGATGACAAGGTCGGCCACCCGCTTTCCGGTCAGCGGCAATGTGCATTCGGTAAGAAGCTTGGCCTGCCCCTTGGCTTCGTGCTCCATGACCACGACTACCCGCTTGACGCCGGCGACCAGGTCCATGGCCCCGCCCATGCCCTTGACCATCTTGCCCGGGATCATCCAGTTGGCGAGATCACCGCTTTCGGCCACCTGCATGGCGCCCAGGATGGAGAGATCGATATGGCCGCCCCGAATCATCCCGAAACTGTCGGCACTGGAGAAGAAGCTGGTTTCCGGCAGGGCGGTAATGGTCTGTTTGCCGGCATTGATGAGATCGGCATCCTCCTCGCCCGCAAACGGAAAGGGGCCCATGCCCAACATGCCGTTCTCGCTTTGCAGGCGCACATCCATGCCCCTGGGAATGAAATTGGCCACCAGCGTCGGAATGCCGATGCCCAGATTGACGTAGAAGCCGTCTTCAAGTTCGCGGGCGGCGCGGGCCGCCATCTGCTCGCGGGTCCAGGCCATTATGCCACCTCCTCGTCGCGCTGCCGCACCGTGCGCTGTTCGATATGCTTGGCGGGGGCCGGCACATGCACGATGCGGTCGACGAAGATCCCCGGCGTGTGGATGTGGTCTGGATCGAACGTGCCGGTCTCGACCAGATGCTCGACCTCGGCGATGGTCACCTTGCCGGCCGTCGCCATCATCGGATTGAAGTTCCGTGCCGTCATCCGGTAGACCAGATTGCCCTCATGATCGCCCTTCCAGGCATGGACGATGGAGACATCGGCCACCAGCCCCGTTTCCATGACATAGTCGTCTTCGCCGAAGCGGCGTACTTCCTTGCCCTCGGCAATCAGCGTGCCCACGCCCGTCTTGGTGAAAAAGGCGGGAATGCCCGCCCCACCGGCGCGGATGCGTTCGGCCAGCGTGCCCTGGGGATTGAATTCCAGCTCCAGCGCGCCCGAGAGATACTGCTCGGCAAACAGCTTGTTCTCCCCCACATAGGACGAGATCATCTTCCTGATCTGTCGCGTCGCCAGCAGGCGCCCGAGGCCGATACCATCCACGCCGGCATTGTTGGAAATCACCGTCAGCCCCATGGCGCCTGAGGCCTCGATGCCCTCGATCAGCGCCTCGGGAATACCGCACAGGCCGAAGCCTCCCGACATGATGGTCATGCCGTCAGCCAGCACATCGGCCAGCGCCTCGGCAACGTTTGAACGAACCTTGCGCATGTGCGCTCCTCCTCCCATTCGGGGTCATTGCCGAAACGCTAGGGCTTGTCGGGCGGCGGCAGTTAGTCGTATTTCTACGACATGACGACAGCTCTTCGCTTCGCTTTGGCCGATATACCCGTGCCGATGGTTTTCGCGACGCACCGGATCATTCGCGACTGCAATCCGGAGTTCGCGGGCCTGTTCGGCTATCGGCGCGAGGAGCTGCTGGATGCCAGCTTTTCCCGGCTCTATCCGGCCATAGCCGATTTCGTGCGCACCGGAGAAATGTGGCGTCATCACCTGCCGGGCGGCGCGGTCTATTATGACGAGAGGATCATGGCGGGCGCGGGGGGCAAGCGCTTCTGGTGCCGGGTCAATGGCCGTTCCCAGGACGCCGGCGATCCTTTCGCCGCCGCGCTCTATTGCTTCGAGCCCATGAGCAGGCCGGTGACCCAGACCACGCTCAAGCTGACCGGGCGGCAGCGCCAGATCCTGACGCTGGTGGCGCAGGGCAAGACCAATTCTGCAATCGCCCAGGAAGTGGGGCTGTCACAGCGAACGGTCGAGGCGCACCGGTTGCGCCTCGCGCGCTCGGTGGGCGTCGCCAATTCGGCCGAACTGGTGGCCTGGTTTCTCAGCCAGTCGGCGGGGTGACGGCGAGGGCAGGCCCAGCGGCCCGCCCGATGCATCGCTAGAGCGGCTTCTTGATCCAGCGCGACAGCACACCGACAATGCCTTCGCGGAACAGCAGCACGCTGATCACGAAGATGGTGCCCTGCAGCACGGTCACCCAGGCTCCGAATCCGGCGAAGTAGTTCTGCATGGTGACGATGATGGCGGCACCGACAAAGGGGCCGAAAATCGTGCCCATGCCACCCAGCAGCGTCATCAGCACCACCTCGCCGGACATGGTCCAGTAGACGTCGGTCAACGAAGCGAGCTGGAACACCAGCGCCTTGGTGGCGCCAGCCATGCCGGCAATGGTGGCCGACATGACAAAGACGGCCAGCTTGTAGCGATTGACCTTGTAGCCCAGCGAGATCGAGCGGGGCTCATTGTCGCGAATGGCTTTCAGCACCTGCCCGAAGGGCGAATGGATGATGCGATAGATGGCGAGCAGTCCCCCGAACACGATGGCCAGCACCACAAAGTAGAGCGTCATGTCATTGTTGAGCGCAATGATGCCGAAGAGATTGCCGCGCGGCACCGCCTGGATGCCGTCTTCGCCGCCGGTAAAGGGCGCCTGAAGGGCAAAGAAGAACACCATCTGGGCAAAGGCCAGCGTCACCATGGCGAAATAGATGCCCTGGCGGCGGATGGCGAGTGCGCCGATGACGAGGCCCAGAATGGCCGCCGCCCCCATGCCGAGGAGGATGGCCAGTTCGGGATTGAGGCCCCAGACCTTGGCCGCATGGGCCGTGACATAGCTGGCCGAGCCGAAAAAGGCCGCATGGCCGAAGGACAGCAGCCCGCCAAAGCCGAGCAGCAGGTTCAGCGCCGAGGCAAACAGCGCAAAGCAGAGGATCTTCATGATGAAGACCGGATAGAGCACGAAGGGCGCGATCAGCAGCAGGACCAGGAGGCCCGCGAAGATGGCGATATGGTGCCTTGGCGTGCCGATGGGCATGGTCGCGGCCGCACTTGAATAGGCGCTGGTGTGAGGGGCGCTCATTTACGCGGTCCTTCCGAAGAGGCCGGCCGGCTTGACCAGCAGGACAATGGCCATGATGACGAAGATCGCGACCGAGGAGGCCTCGGGATAGAAGACCTTGGTCAGGCCCTCGACGATGCCCAGGCCAAAGCCGGTGAGGATGGCGCCCAGGATCGAGCCCATGCCGCCGATGACGACCACGGCGAAGACCACGATGATGAGGTCCGCGCCCATGTTCGGGTTGACCGAATAGATCGGGGCGGCCAGCACACCGGCAAAGGCGGCCAGGGCGACGCCGAAGCCATAGGTGAGCGTGATCATGCGGGGGACGTTGATGCCGAAGGCGCCGACCAAGGTCGGGTTCTCGGTGGCCGCCCGGAGATAGGCGCCCAGACGCGTGCGCTCGATGGCGAACCAGGTGCCGAAGCAGACCACCAGCGAGGCGACGACCACCCAGCTGCGGTAATTGGGCAGGAACATGAAGCCCAGATTGGTGCCGCCGGAAAGCTGGGCGGGAATGGAATAGGGCAGCCCCGACACGCCAAAGCCATTGCGGAACAGGCCCTGGATGATGAGGGCGAGGCCGAAGGTCAGCAGCAGACCATAGAGATGGTCGAGGTGGTAGAGCCTTGAAATCATTAGTCGTTCGAGTACGACGCCGGTGGCGCCGACGGCGATGGGAACCAGCAAAAGGGCGCCCCAATAGGGAATGCCGAGCCAGGTCAGGCCCATCCAGGCGAAGAACGCGCCCATCATATATTGGGCGCCATGGCTGAAATTGATGATGTTGAGCAGCCCGAAAATGACGGCCAGCCCCAGGCTGAGCAGGGCATAGAAGGAGCCGTTGATCAGCCCCAGCAGCAGCTGGCCGAACAGGGCCTGTGGGGGAATTCCCAGGAGCTCGAACATGTTTTTCTCTTGGCTACCGGATCAGGGAAGTGCCCCGGCCTGGGGCCGGGACACCGTTGATGAACGGATTATGAATTATTCGGCGAGGGCGCAGCCGCCCTCTTCGAGCGGACGGAAGGCGATCTCGGACGGAATGGTGGCGAGCAGCTTGTAATAATCCCACTCACCGGTGGATTCAGCCGGCGACTTCACCTGGAACAGGTACATGTCGTGGATATGCCGGCCATCGGCCCGCAACTCGCCTTCACCAAAGACCGGGTCCGAGGACGGATTGGACTTCATCCAGCCCATGACGGCTTCGGTTTCCTTGCTGTCCTCGGCTTCGACGCCCTTGAGGTAGTGAGTGACGGCCGAATAGACACCGGCATGCACCATGGTGGGCTTGGAGCCGCCCATTTCGGCCGAGAAGCGGTCAGACCAGGCGCGGGTATCGTCATTGAGGTCCCAGTAGAAGGCCTCGGTCAGCACCAGGCCCTGTGCGGTTTCGAGCCCCAGGGCGTGCACATCGGTGATGAAGATCAGCAAACCCGCCAGGGCCTGGCCGGCCTGGGTGATGCCGAATTCGGCAGCCTGCTTGATCGAGTTGACGGTGTCGCCGCCGGCATTGGCCAGCCCGATCACATCGGCGCCGGAGGCCTGGGCCTGGAGCAGGAAGGACGAGAAGTCCGTGCCGGGGAAGGGGTGGCGGACCGAACCGACAACCGTACCCCCCGAGGCTTCCACCACGGCTGCGGTATTTTCCTCCAGCGAATGGCCAAAGGCATAGTCGGCGGTCAGGAAATACCAGTTCTTGTAGCCGTTATCGACCATGGCCTTGCCCGTGCCATTGGCCAGGGCATAGGTGTCATAGGTCCAGTGGGCCGTGCCCGGAGCGCATTGCGCGCCGGTGAGATCGGTCGAGGCGGCACCCGAATTGAGGAAGATCTTGCCCTTTTCGCGGGTGACTTCATTGACGGCGAGCGCCGCCGAGGAGGTGGGAACGTCCACGATCACGTCGACCCCTTCCTCGTCATACCACTGCCGGGCAATGGTGGAGGCGACGTCGGGCTTGTTCTGGTGGTCGGCCGAGATGATCTCGACATTGATGCCCTTGGCCGCGGCATCGAAATCCTCGATCGCCATGCGGGCGGCCACCACCGAGCCTTCGCCCGAGAGGTCCGCATAGATGCCCGAGCGGTCATTGAGTACGCCCAGCTTGATGTCGACGGCCATGGCCGATCCGGCCATCAGCATGGCGGCAAGGCCCGCCAGTGTCATGGTCTTGAAAGTCATCGTTTTCTCCTCCTGATGTGGCCCTTTGCGGACCGTTCTCGTCACACGCCCAGATAGGCGTGCAGCTTGGCCAGATTGTTCTGGATTTCGGTGTTGGGGATCATGTCGATCACCCGGCCCTGCTCGACCACGTAGTGGCGGTCGGCGACCGAGGCGGCGAAATGGAAGTTCTGCTCCACCAGCACGATGGTGAAGCCCTGGTTCTTGAGCGTGGCCAGCGTCCGGCCGATCTGCTGCACGATGACCGGAGCCAGGCCCTCGGTGGGTTCGTCCAGCAGCAGGAACTTGGCGCCGGTGCGCAGGATGCGGGCAATGGCCAGCATCTGCTGCTCGCCGCCCGAGAGCTTGGTGCCCTGGCTGCTGAGGCGCTCACGCAGATTGGGGAACATGGTCAGCACGTCGTCGCGGCTGAGACCGCCGGGCCGGATCACCGGGGGCAGCATCAGGTTCTCTTCCACCGACAGCGACGAAAAAATGCCGCGCTCCTCCGGGCAGAAGGCGATGCCGGCCTTGGCAATGGCGCGGGCGGGCAGGTCGATCAGCTCGCGCCCCTCGAACTGCACCGAGCCCTTCCGCTTTCCGATCAGCCCCATGATCGAGCGCAGTGTCGTGGTCTTGCCCGCGCCATTGCGGCCCAGCAGGGTCACCACCTCGCCCGGGGCGACGTCGAAGTCCACGCCATGCAGGACATGGCTCTCGCCATACCAGGCCTCAAGGCCGCGAACGGCGAGGGCCGGGGCGGTGTCGGTGAGTGTGCGTGCTTGGGCCTCAGGCATGACCGGCTCCGATATAGGCCTCGATGACGCGGGGGTCCTTGGAGACGGTTTCATAGGGGCCTTCGGCCAGCACTTCGCCGCGCGCCAGCACGGTGATCTTGTCCGAGAGATCAGCGACAACCGAGAGATTGTGCTCGACCATCAGGATGGTGCGCTTGGCCGCGATGCGGCGGATAAGGGCGGAGATGCGGGTGACGTCCTCCTGCGCCATGCCGGCCATGGGCTCGTCGAGCAGCAGCATTTCGGGTTCGAGGGCCAGGGTGGTGGCGATTTCCAGCGCCCGCTTGCGCCCGTAGCTCAATTCGCCGGCATTTTCGGCGATGAAGGGGGTGAGACCGACATCCTCGACGCGCTCGCGTGCCTCTTCGTCATAGGCATGGA
>CBFGTF010000024.1:0-25088 GCA_965651655.1 uncultured Devosia sp. | reverse complement strand
AGATGGCGCCGCAATTGCTCAACTGGTCCAACCGCATGGTGACCATGTATATGTACAATGTCACCCGCGAGACGGAGCTGGACGCCAACCAGGCCGCGGCCGATTTCATGGCCTATCTGCGCGAGGTGATTGCCGAGCGGCGCAAGGCACCGAGGGAGGACCTCCTGTCCCACATGCTCACCACCGACCGCGACGGCGATGTGCTGAGCGACGAGGAGGTCATGTCGACGGCGATCCTGCTGCTCAATGCCGGGCACGAAGCCACGGTGCACACGACGGGCAATGGCGTGAAGTCTATCCTCGAAAGCGGGCTCGACCCGAAGACCCTGTTCGCAACGCCGGAGCAGGCGGAGAAGACGGTCGAGGAATGCCTGCGCTTCGATGCACCGCTGCATCTGTTCACCCGCTATGCCCTGATGGACACCGAGGTGGACGGCATATCGCTGCGCAAGGGCGATGTGATCGGGCTGATGCTGGGCGCCGCCAATCGCGACCCGGCGCGCTTTGCCAATGCCGGCACCTTCGACCCGTTCCGCGCGGACGGCGCCAATGTCAGCTTTGGCGCCGGCATCCACTTCTGCATCGGCGCGCCACTGGCGCGGATCGAGTTGCAGGAAGCAATGAGCGTCCTGTTCGAGCGGCTACCCAGACTCAGGATCGTCGAGAAGCCGCGCTATGGGAACGTCTACCACTTCCACGGGCTGGAGAAGCTGATGGTGGGGTGGACGTAACCCATCCTCTCGGGACAATGGCGCGCTACTGCCGGGCCAGCCAGAGACTGTAGGCCACGCCGAGCAGCATCGGCACGATGATGGCGACCAAGGTGCCAAAGATGAGCACGGGTGCTTCCCCCGTCACCAGCGTGAGGACAATGAGCAGCCCACCGGCAATCATCATGGCGAGCCCGGTGAAACGATGCGTTGCCGCCCAATTGGCAGGATCCCGCAGCGTGGTGGGGATGCGGATGCCGCCATAGCGGTTGGGCTGCGATTTGGGCATGACATTGCCGAGGACGATCAGAAAGGCCGCCATCGCCCAGGCGACGATACGGGCGATCGCGAAGTCGAACTGGAAGACCAGCACAAGCTGGAAGGCCAAGAACATTGCTAGGGCAACGGGAAGTGCGGCCTGGATGACATGTCTCCCGCCTTCCAGCCGTTCCGGACGGGCAAAACGGCCGACCGCCCAGAAGATCAGCAACATTGCCACTCCCAGCGCCGGCATGATGACCAGCGCATCGTCGCGGCCCGCGAAGCGATCGGGTTCGCCGAACATATTCCAGTGAATGGGAAGCACGGCGTCGCCGGGAATGCGCACCACGCCGGCAATGGTGGTCACGGCCAGCAATGACAGGAGCAGGTGATTGAGGCGGGTGAACACGCGTGGTGCTGTCATTTGTCTTCGTCCTTGAGCGAGAGAAGGCCGGCCAATGCCGCCTCGAGAATGCTGGCATTGAGGTGATAGATGAGGCTCGTGCCCTGGCGTTCGACCACGACAAGCTCGGCCTCCCTGAGCTTGGCGAAATGAACCGACAAAGTCGGTCGGCTGATGTCGAAATGGGTCGCCAGATCGCCCGCGCTCATCGGCCCGGCCTTGAGCAGCGCCAGCACCTTGCGGCGGACGGGATGCGAGAGGGCTTCGAAGACGGTGTTGATACCCACGGGCGGCTGAACCTTATTTCGTTGAATTGCTAATTAGTGATTGCTCTAATTAGTGTCAAGACGAAATAGTGGGGGTGCTGATGTGCCCTGCCCTGACGAAAACACAAAGGGGGAGGCGCGCGCCTCCCCCCTTCAGTCCGAATCTGCGTCAGCTCTACTCGGCCGGAACGGCATCCACATCAAGGTCTTCAATGGCCTTGCCGTTGTCGTATACGGCCTGGTTGAGGATGCCCTGGCGCTTGGCGACGATGGTGGGGACCAGGGCCTGCCCGGCGACGTTGACCGCAGTGCGGCCCATATCGAGGATCGGGTCGATGGCCAGCAGCAGGCCGACCCCTTCGAGCGGCAGGCCGAGGGTCGACAGCGTCAGCGTCAACATGACGGTGGCACCGGTGAGACCTGCCGTGGCGGCAGAGCCAATCACGGACACGAAGACGATCAACAGATAATGCTCGATGCCCAGGGTGATGCCGAAGAACTGAGCCACGAAAATCGCCGAGATGGCCGGATAGATCGCGGCGCAACCGTCCATCTTGGTGGTGGCGCCGAGCGGCACGGCGAAGGACGCATATTCACGCGGTACGCCAAGGTTCTTCTCGGTGATGCGCTCGGTCACCGGCAGGGTGCCGATGGACGAGCGCGAGACGAAAGCGAGCTGGATGGCCGGCCAGGCACTCTGGAAATAGCGGATGGGGTTGAGCCCATGGGCCTGCAGCAGGGCCGGATAGACCACGAACAGGACCAAGACCAGGCCGATATAGATGGCCGCGGCATACCAGCCGAGCTGGGCCAGCGCGTCCCATCCATAGACGGCGACCGCATTGCCGAGCAGGCCAATGGTGCCGATGGGCGTCAGGCGGATGACCCACCACAGGACCTTGTGGATGATCTTGAGGAAGGAGCGGTTGAAGGCCAGGAACGTATCGGCCGCCGGGCCTACCTTGAGCGCTGCAACGCCGACAACGATCGAGACGATCAGGATCTGCAGCACGTTGAAATTGAGGCTGGTGGTCGCGCCGCTATCGGAGACGCGGGTCGACGCCTGCAGGCCGATGAAGTTCGAGGGAATCAGACCCTTGAGGAAATCAAGCCAGGAGCCGCTGGAGGACGGCGCGCGGGCCGCCTCGGCCGCCACGGCGGTGTTGAGACCGGGCTGGATGATCAGGCCCAGTGCGATGCCGATGGCCACCGCGATCAGCGCGGTAATGGCGAACCAGAGCAAGGTCTGCCAGACCAGCTTGGCAGCATTGTTGAGCTCGCGGAGATTGGCGATGGAAGCGACAATGGCGGTGAACACCAGCACCGGCACAAGTGCGCGCAGCAGCGAGACGAAGGAGGAGCCCACGGTTGACAAGGTCTGGGTCAGCCAATTGGCGCCGCCTGCCGCATCCGGCCCCATGGTGCGGGCGATGAAGCCCAGGATGAGGCCGATGACCATGGCGGCCAGGACCTGAAATCCGAAATTGAGATAGAGCGGCTTGGGCGCGCGCGGCGTGGCGCTGGCCGAAACAGTGGTGGGCATGGGAATGGCCTTTCGCTGACCGGAGACTCACTGCTCAAATATTGAGCGCATAGCCTCACAATTGACCAGACCCTACGCCTCGCGCCGACAATATTCAGCGCATGGCTTTGCGTTTTTCTGGGGCCGGGGCAGATTATTCTGCTCTTGCATGCCGCCGTTGAGGGAAAGCCGTGTCAGAGGCGGCGCAGCGCCAGGGTTGCCAGTCCGGCAAGCAGCGGCAGGCCGGCCAGGATCGATGCCATGGCCAGCACCAACGGACCCGGCCCCGGGTCGCTCCAGGTCAGCCAGGCCAGAGCGGCAGCGGCAAGTCCGGCGGCAATGCCGCTCAGGCGATGAACGAGGCGCCAGTCCCGATCGGACGGAATCGGCCAGGGCATGCGCAGGCCGGCATAGGAATGGCGCTCGGCCTCGTAGATGACCACGGCCAAAACAATCAGAGTGGCTGCCAGCGCCCCGGCAGTGATGCGGAACATGTCGAAATCCGAGCCGATGCCGCTGAGCAGCAGGCCGAGCTGGCACGATGCTGCAACGGCCAGGAGCAGTGTCAGGGCGGGATCGAGGATGTGCCGGGTCTTGGCGAGGTGGTTCTTGGTCAACAGACGGCCAAGGACGAAGAAGGCGGCCATCAGGAAGATCTGGAGCAATGGCGCCACGGCGAGCGCAATGTCGCGCGGCCAGAGCCAGTCGACCGTGCTCCCCCGCCAGTGTGCCGGGAAGGCGTAGGCCTGGGGAATATGGAACAGGGCAACCCCGGCGATGGCCAGGGTGACGCCGAAGAGCAGAAGGTGGAAGCGGGTGACGAGACTGGGCATGAACAAGCTCTGGAAACCCCTTGCATATGGAAGCAGGGACGGAAGATGACCAGAGGAAATGAGAAATTCCAGCGCCAGCCCTTGATGTAACCTTCACGCCCCTGCACATCACCGTCCAGGGGGCGACATGACTCGATGGCAGATCGGACTGGGTGTTTTTGTAGCTGGCGTTGGGGCCGCCGCATTGACTCTGTGGTTCGCTCCACCGCTGCGGATGCTCTTGCCCGACCTCTTGGGCCTGACATGCAACCAGGGTGTGTGCGTAGAGAGGCTGGATGACCTCGACGCAGCAATGGCGCTGGTCGATGCGGCCAAGGAGGATGTGAGCGCGATGACGGGCTTGCAGGTTCCGGACCTCCGGATCGTCATGTGCCGGAGCGCGGACTGCTATCGGGGATTTGGTGGCGGGGCGGAGCGGGCGATGTCCTTTCCATTCCTGGGCATGATTGTCGCCGGACATTCATGGCAGGACTATATTATCCGGCACGAACTCGTGCACTGGCTGCAGTTCGAGCACTTTGGCGCGTTTGAGACCATGAGCCTTCCAGTCTGGTTCCGGGAGGGCATGGCTTACGATCTGAGCGGCGCGCCAGAATGGGATATTCCCACGCCGTTCAAGCCCTGGATGGGACAGTATCGGGACTGGCAGGGCGACCGCTCGGTGGACGAGGTGTTCCTGGCGCCACCAGACGTCGACTAGCGGGGCCCCCAAAAGCAAAGGGGCCGGTTTCCCGGCCCCTCGCAATAATCGAATTCGTTCCGAAGCTTAGCGCTTGGAGAACTGGAAGGAGCGGCGGGCCTTGGCCTTGCCGTACTTCTTGCGTTCCACGACGCGGCTGTCGCGGGTCAGGAAGCCACCCTTCTTCAGGATCGGGCGCAGGCCCGGCTCGAAGTAGTTCAGTGCCTTGGAGATGCCGTGACGAACGGCACCGGCCTGACCGGAAAGACCACCACCGGCGACGGTGACGTTGACGTCATACTGGTCGAGACGGTCGGTGGCGACGATCGGCTGCTTGACGATCAGCTGCAGCACCGGACGAGCGAAGTAGCGAGCGAATTCGCGACCGTTGATGGTCAGCGTGCCCTTGCCGGGCTTGATCCAGACGCGGGCCACGGCGTTCTTGCGCTTGCCGGTGGCATAGGCGCGGCCGAGGCTGTCGAGCTTCTGGACATGGACCGGAGCGGTGTTGACAGCGGGGGCCGCTGCCGTGGTGCCGAGGTCTTCGAGAGAGTTGATGGTTTCAGCCATATTACTTCACCCGGACGTTCTTGGTGTTCATCGCAGCGACGTCGAGCTTGGTCGGGGCCTGCGCTTCATGGGGATGCTCGGAACCGGCATAAAGGCGCAGGTTCTTGAGCTGGGCACGGGTCAGCGGACCACCGGGCATCATGCGGCGCACGGCATTTTCCAGGACGCGGTGCGGGAAGCGGCCTTCGAGCAGCTCGCGCGCGGTGCGGTCCTTGATGCCACCGGGATAGCCGGTGTGCCAGTAGAAGCGGTGCTGGTCCAGCTTGCGGCCGGTCAGCTTCACCTTGTCGGCATTGATGACGATGATGTTGTCACCCATGTCCATGTGGGGGGTGAAGGTCGGCTTGTGCTTGCCGCGCAGACGCGAGGCGATGATCGAAGCCAGACGACCCACGACCAGCCCTTCGGCGTCGATCAGGACCCACTTCTTTTCGATCTCGCTCGGTTTTGCCGAGTACGTGCTCATAATCGAATTCCTTGAGATTCAAGCAGCCGGCCCACGCATGGACCGGCCAGTTCGAGCGGCTCTCTATGGGAGATTCCGCAAGCCGTCAACACCCATTAAAAACGTCAACCAAATCAACAGCTTACATTTGCGGTATTATATTACCGCACTCGCTTCATGTCGGCGATATAGGCCGTTCCCAGGCCGGCCAGCATGAAGGCCAGGGCCTGATGCCCGACCGCAAGCCCGATAGGCACGCTCATCAGGAGGGTCGCAATGCCAAGCCCGACCTGGAGCAGGACGATGAGGCCGATGCGCGGCAGCCAGCCATGCACGCCGGAAAAGCCGCCATCCTTGTGGCGGCGCCAGATCAGATAGCCGACATAGGCGACAATGATATAGGCCAGGAGGCGGTGGATGAACTGAACCGTCAGCGCGTTCTCGAACAGGTTGCGCCAGGCGGGCTCCATGACCATGAGGCCATTGGGGATGATGGCCCCGTCCATCAGCGGCCAGGTCTGGTAACCCATGCCGGCATCGAGGCCCGCGACAAAGGCCCCTGCCCCGATCTGCAGGATCACGGCCACCAGCAACAGGATCGCCGTAGTCATGTGAAAGCCGGTGACGCGACCCAGGACCCGCCCCGGCGAGAGAGACCGGGCGACATAGATGAGGGCGATGAACAGCAGCGAGGCTGCCGTCAGATGAGCCGCCAGCCTGTATTGCGACACCGAGGTCAACTCGGTCAGTCCCGAAGACACCATCCACCAGCCAAGCGCGCCCTGAAACCCACCCAGGATGAAAAGGCCGAACAGGGGCAGCGCCAGATCGCGCGGCAGGCGCTTCTGGAACAGGAAGATGACAAAGGGCACGATGAAGAGCACACCCAGGAAGCGGGCTACCAGGCGGTGAAACCACTCCCAGAAGAAAATGAACTTGAAATCATCCAGGCTCATCCAGGAGTTCAGAACGGAATATTGCGGGATCTGCTGGTAGGCCTCGAATTCAGCCTGCCATTCGGCGTCGTTGAGCGGTGGAATGACGCCGGAGATCGGCTTCCATGAGGTTATGGAAAGTCCAGACTCGGTGAGGCGGGTAATGCCCCCGACCACGACGATCAGCAGCACGAAGGCGGCGAGCCCGTAGAGCCAGATGCGGATCGGCCTCAGGCGGTCGCTGGCAAAGCTCACTTGACCCGGTGCGGCATCTTGCATGGCGTTCACGGCACTATTCCAGTATCGATCAGGATGCCGGAGTGGTAATCCTCCGGCCCGATACCCGCAACAGTCCAGATGCCGCACATGACCCAGCGTAACCGCAAGTTGATAGGCGCCTTCCTGCTGGTTGGCTCGATTATCCTCTGGTCGGTGCTGGCCACCTGGATCTACCTGATGCTCCCCGAGGGCCTGCCGGGGCTGGTGCTGATCGGCTTCTTCATTGTCGCCGGCATGGGTTGGGTTTTACCGGCCATGCCATTGATCACCTGGATGGCCCGGCCCGATGAGTCCAGCTCGAATGGATAGGCTGCTGGCGGAACGCATCTGGGGCATTCCCTGGTCGGCCCTGGCAGTGGTGGCGCTGGCAATCATGGCGATCTATCTGGTGCTGGACACCAGTCATGGCGCCACGGGCGCGGCCTGGGTCATCCTGCGCTGGTTCCACTCGCTATGCTGGCTGCTCCTCGCGCTCGCAGCCCTGGCGATGACGAAGGCCACCCCCATCCCTGCGGATTGGGCCCGGCCGATCGCCATCAGCGGCGGCCTTGTCTATGGCGTCTTCCTTGTGACCAGCCTGGCAGCGGGCAAGCCGGGTGGGTGATCAGCCGGTGACCCTGCCGAGCAAAGTGAACAGGCCGCCGCTCGTGAAAACATCAACATAGCGGCGCTTCTGAAAGTATCCGTTGAGCGACACACGCGGCAAGGCTGTGGGCGCCTTGAGATGGTGCGGGTAAAGCCCCCCGGGTCGCGTGGTCACCCCGGTGCGAAAGCCCAGTTCTCTTGCCAGGTCGAATTCCCTTTGGCCACAGGACAGTGGCCCACCCAGGGGATAGGAAAAGTGCCGGGGGCGCAGTCCGAACTGGGCCTCGATCACATCCACCGATTGCGCCATTTCGTTGCGCGCCTGTTCGAGCGGCAGCTTGGCCAGCTCGTAGTGGTTCACGGTGTGGGCGCCGATGGTGCAGAGCGGGTCGCCGGCAAACAGGCGCAACTCCTGCCAATCCATGATCAGGTCGCGGCATTGCCGTTCGAGATCATAGCCATAAGCCGTCGTGAACTCGGCCAGCAGTGCCAGGCGCTCGGCTTCCGGGAGTTTGCGCATGCGCCAATAGAGGCGATCAAAGGTCTCGCGCTTCTGAGCCAGGGTTCGCGTGTCGACATATTCCGTTTCGCCATCCTCGGTGAAGGCAACGGCATCCTGACGGGCGATAATGTCTTCGATGGCCTGCCACCACAGCTGGCCCACGCCGTCGACAAAGGCGGTCGGGACATAGAGCGTGAAGGGTGCATCATGGGCGTGCAGGACCGGCAAGGCGTGCCGCAGATTGTCCCGATAGGCGTCATCGAAGGTGAGAACGACAAAGGGGCGGCCCCGGCGCGGCGCGGCCAGACGCTCCAGCGCCTCATCGAGAGTGACGATGTCGATACCGAGGTCGCGGATACGTTCGATGCAATAGTCGAGGAAATCCGGCTGCACCTGGAGAATGGCATTGGGCGAAAAATCCGCCGGCTCCTCGGGCAGGACCCGATGCAGTGTCAGGATGACTCCGCGCGAGCGCGACAGCAGGCGGAAAATATGCGGCATGCCCGAGAGCCAGAGCAGTTCAAAGCTGGCGCGGATGGCCGCATATTTGAGGGACATGGCGCTTCCCTGCTCAGGCAGCGACGGGTTCTGTCAGCGCCGTGATCTCGATCCGGGGCAGGCCGGCTTCCTCAAGCGCTCCGCGCGCGGCTTCGGCACGATCAATCCCGGTCTCGTCATCGGCGACGAGCACGATCCGGCCACCCAGTTCGGCGAAGATATCCAGAGTTGAGCGCGGCCCCACCTGGCCGGTCAGCACCACCACCACTTCATAGATGTCACCCAAAGCCTCAACCAGGGTCTGCGGCCGTTTGGAACGACGGTCCAGGCTTGCCCCCTGCCCCCAGGTCACTTCCGCAAAGCCGTGATCGGCGGACTTCTGGACGACATCGCCGAAGCCGGCATTGCCGGTGCTGAGATCACTGACGCCGGGGGCGTCAGTGCGCCGGCCAGTGCCGGCGTCTATGAGGGCGACGCTGAGACCCTTGGCGAGGGCGTCGCTCACAAGGTCCTCGGCCAGGCTGCGGCTGCCCTGGCCCTTTTCAGGGTCGGCAAGGAGCAGGAGGTGGGTACGGCCCAGAACCAGGTCCGAAACCAGATCCGCATAGCGCACAAGTCCGTTGGCCGCTGCAGGTCGCGGACGCGCCATGACCGGCGCAACAGCGGGTGCACCCGGCGCGGCGGATGGCGTCGAATGCCGTACCGGTTCGGCCTGGGGCACGGTGTCGTCATACCCGGCCGCCGCAGCCGTGTCGGCCTGCAGGTCCATTGCCTTGGCTGGCGACAGTCCCATGAACTCCCTGATGAAGGCGCGGGCCGCGTCGGGCGCTGTCTTTTGCGGCTCGTCATCAACGGGATCGAGTGCCGCAAAAGTCGGCTTGCGCGCGGATGGCCGCGATCGGTCGCCCTCGCTGGGCTGATCGACAGGCACGAGGGCATCGAGGCCTTCGTCATCCATGTAGGGTTTCGGAGCGGCCATGTCGGCGGGTTGGGTTGCCTCGACTTCCCAGCGCTGTTCGGGCTCCAGTTCGGCCACATCGAATGGTGGCGTCTCCAGCGTGTCGGTCGCCACTCCCGGCCGGGACACAGGGGCCAGGGCGCGCCCTGACATGAGTTCTGCAAAGGCCACTACGCCGACCTGGCCGGCAAAGGCGACCACGCCGACGGCCAGCATGATCAGAGACGTCTTGGGCGAAGCCGGCGTGACAGAGGGCGCCGCCTCGGAGACGACGCGCACATCGGGAAGCGCAGAATTGGCATCGACCCGCGACGAGGCTTCGTTGAAGCGCAGGAGATAGGCTTCCAGCAGGTCGCGCTGCGCCTTGGCCTCGCGTTCAAGCCCGTCCAGGGTCACCGTGTCGCGCGTTGCCAGCGAGGCACTCGACTTGGCGCGGGCCATGTCGGCCTGAAGGGACGCCTCCAGTGCGCCCTCGATCTGGGCCTCCGCCTCAAGTGCGGAGGCAACGCGGACGCCTTCGATGCGGATCTGATTGTTGAGCTCGGCAATCTGGGCGTTGAGGGCACGAATACTGGGGTGGTTGGACAGGAGCGTGGCCGAACGCTGGGCCTGCTCGCCCTGGAGACGCGCCTTTTCTTCGCTCAGCCGCTGGATGACGACCGAATCGCGCACATCGGCGACACCCTCGATGGGCTGGTTGCGCTCTATCAATCCACGGATCAGCGCAGCGCGCGACAGGGCCGCATTCTTGCGTTCCTGCGCCGCGGTGATCTGGCTGGCGACCGTGGAGAGCTGCTGATCGAGCAGGCTGGTATTATTCTGGCCGACGAAGAGATCATTATCGACCCGGAAATTGGCAACGGCGGATTCGGCTTCTTGAACCGACACCCTCAGCCGTTCGATTTCTGCATTCAGCCAGCCTGACGCATCGGCCGTGTCCGAGAGCGACAACTGGGCCCTGCGCGCCACATGGGCGGCCGCGACGGCGTTGGCGATACGGGCCGACAATTCCGGATCTGTCGTCATCACCACGACAGAGATGATGCGGGAATCGCGCTCCTGAGACACCTTCAGGCGATCATAGAGGGCATTGAGGACGGTTTCATCCACGCTGTTGGGCGTCGCCGAACGCCGGCCTGCCAGCTGCATGATGATGCCAAGCGGAGAGAGCGCCGAATCCGAGCCATTGAACTCGGGCACCGAGCGCAGGTCGAGGCTGTCGATGACCCCCAGCAGGGTATCACGCGACTTCAGCAGCTCGATCTGGCTGGAGACCACCCCGACATCCCCCGCCGAAGGGGTGGGCGCCTGCTCATTGGCAGCGCGGACATAGACGTTGGTGCGCGGCTCAACCAGAATCGATGCCGATGACTCATAAAGGCGCGGCTGGAACATCAGCACGATGAAGGTCACGACCAACAGACCGAGCGTGACCAGGAGGATGCGCGGCAAGCGGCGCACAATGGCCGACAGCAAGGCCGCAATATCGATCCTTGCATCATCCGAAGCATTCGACTCGTACGCCATGTCATTCCCTCGATACTGACCCCGTAGGTAAGCCATTTGTGGTCAATATTGGGTTAATCCGCTCTTGCGTTTCGCATCCAAGCCATTTGCGCATAAGCGAAATCTTAACCATGCCCGATCAGACTGCCGGCAGTTCGAACGCGCGGGAATATGATGCGCCGGTTATCCTTTATCGCTGTCCTGATCGCGCTGGTGCTTGCCGGCTGCGCCACCACGCGCCCTGCCACCTATCTGGTGGATACCAAGGGTCCCTATCAGCTCGACACCGGGGACGTGGTGCGGGTAACCGTCTATGGCGATGCCGAATTGAGCAAGACCTACAAGGTCGATGACAACGGCGCCGTGGCCTTCCCGCTGGTCGGGCCCATAGCGGTGCGTGGCGGCACCACCAAGGACGCGGCGCAGCGCCTCGCCCGGGCCCTGTCCAATGGCTATATGCGCAATCCGGATGTGGCCGTCGAAATCGACCAGTATCGCCCCTTCTTCATCCAGGGCGAGGTCAAGACCGCGGGTCAGTTTCCCTATGTCTACGGCATGACGGTGCGGGCTGCGATCAGCACGGCCGGTGGCTATACCGAAACGGCGGACCGGGCCGGGGCCGTGGTCTATCGCCGTCAGGGCAATGAGATGGCCAAGGGCTCGGTAGACCTGGATTTCCCGATCTTCCCGGGTGACACCATCGTCGTGCAGGAACGCTGGTTCTAGCCGTGAGCGGCAGCAGCTTGCGCATATTGCAGGTCCTGCGCGCACCGGTTGGCGGCCTGTTCCGTCATGTTGCCGACCTGACGCGCGCCCTGGCTGCCCATGGCCACAGTGTGGGCATCGTGGTGGACAGCCTCGCCAATGACGCGCAGACCGAGCACCTGCTGGCGGCCCTTGAGGCAGACGCGGCCCTTGGAATTCACCGCTTCGCGATGCCGCGCCTGTTCGGCGCGGGGGACCTCAGGACCCCTTTCGCGGTCAGCGCCCTGGCCCGCAGGCTCGACATCGACATCCTGCATGGGCACGGCGCCAAGGGCGGCTTCTATGCACGGCTGGCAGCCTATGGGTACGGCAGGGCCCGGGTGTTCTACACCCCCCATGGCGGCGTGCTGCATTTTCCGGCGGACAAGACATCGGGCCGGCTGTTTCACCGCATCGAGCGCCTGCTCATGCCCAGAACCGCGGCCATCATTTTCGAAAGTGCCTATGCGCAGAAGACCTATTCGGCGCTGATCGGCAGCCCGACCTGCCGGAACCTGGTCATCCATAATGGCCTGCGGCCGGAGGAATTCGAGCCGGTCCTGTCCGTAGAGGACCCGGCGGACTTCGTGTTTGTCGGAGAACTGCGCGCGCTCAAGGGAATTTTCCCGCTGGTCGAGGCGCTGGTCCAGGTGGCGCGGCCGGATGGCACGCCGGCAAGGCTGGTGATGGCCGGGGATGGTCCGGACCGCGAGGCTCTGGTGGCGCGCATCGACCAGCTGGGGCTGACTGACCGCGTCTCGCTGGTCGGTTCGCGGCCGGCGCGCGAGGTGTTTGCCATGGGTCGCTGCGCCGTGGTGCCGTCGCTGGCAGAATCGCTGCCCTATGTGGTCATGGAGGCCGCTGCCGGACAACTTCGCGTGATCTCAACGCGGGTCGGCGGCATCGCGGAGATTTTTGGTCCGACGGCGGATCGCCTGGTGGCTGCCGGCGACCCGGGGGAACTGGCCCGGGCGATGACAGATGTGCTCGCCAGTCCCGCAGCGGCGGAGCAGGAAATGCGCGCCCGCCTGGCCCATGTGCAGGCAGAATTTTCCGTTGCGCGCATGGCCGGGGCCATCGAGGCGCTCTATCGGGAAACGGCCTGAAAACCTGATGGACACCCGAATTTCAGCGGGCCATTTGCGGCTCCGCGGTCGGGCGAAGCTGGCGCTCTGCACCTACGGACTTCACCGAGTATAAAGGTCTCTTGGTGAGAATGGGCGCAAAACACCAAGTGTCGGTAACCACCATGTATCGCGTCGACCCCAAGAAGGCCATTGAGGAACATGCGTCGCGGCAGGATGCGGCCGATGTCATTCGCCTGTCCGCCAAGGCCGAAGAGATCATCGCCGCACCGGTGGACACGACGCTGTCCGGCGCGGTGATCGTGGGCGTGGCCCAGATCGTGGAGGCGCTGCTGCTGGCATTACTGGGCTATGCCATCCACGCGGCCTATGTCGAGCCGCCGCAGGACAGCTTCTACATTCCGGTCATCCTGGCCAGCGTGCTGGTGGCCAACATAGCCTTCAACGCGGCCCGCTCGCATCGCATCACCGTCTATCGCTCGCATGTCCTGCAGATCGGCCGGGTCCTGGGGGCCTGGGCGGGCGTGATGCTGCTGCTCATGGTGGGCATATTCTTCTTCAAGGCGGGGGACCTGGTTTCCCGGGTCTGGCTGCTGGCCTGGTTCCTCTCCGGCGCCACCCTGCTGGTCGTCTATCGCCTGCTGCTGCGCGCGCTGGTGAATCGCTGGACCGGCGAGGGCCGGCTGAAGCGGCGGACCGTCATTGTCGGCGGTGGTGCCGATGCCGCGCTGCTGATCGAGCAGATCCAGGCCGGCTCGGAAATGGACATCAATCTCCTGGGCCTGTTCGACGATCGCGAGGGCGAACGATCTCCCGACATAGTCTCGGGCTGCCATAAGTTGGGCAAGGTGTCCGAACTGATCGAATTCGCGCGGCGGACACAAGTCGACCTGGTGATCGTCTCGATGCCGCTTTCGGCCGAGAAGCGTGTCCTGGACATGTTGACCCAGCTCTGGGTCTTGCCGGTCGACATTCGCCTGTCGGCCCATATGAGCAAGCTGCGCTTCACCGAAAAGGCCTATTCCTATGTCGGTGACCTGCCGGTTCTCGACATGGCCGATCGCCCGATTTCCGACTGGAACCTGATCTTCAAATGGGTGTTCGACAAGGTCGTCGCGTTGACGGCGCTGATCCTGCTCTCGCCGATAATGGTGGCCACCGCCATCGCCATCAAGCTGGAAACCAGGGGCCCCGTGTTCTTTGTCCAGAGCCGGCATGGCTTCAACAACGAGCAGATTCGCATCTACAAGTTCCGCTCGATGTATGCCGACAAGCTCGACCACCATGTGGCCAAGCAGGTGACGCGGGATGATCCGCGGGTAACGCGAGTGGGCAAGTTCATCCGCCGCACCTCCATCGACGAACTGCCGCAACTTCTCAATGTTCTGAAGGGCGAACTGTCCGTGGTGGGGCCGCGTCCGCACGCGCTGCAGGCCAAGGCCGCCAACCAGCTCTATTACGAAGCCGTCGAAGGCTATTTCGCACGCCATCGCGTCAAGCCGGGCATCACCGGATGGGCGCAGGTCAATGGCTGGCGGGGCGAGACCGACACGATCGACAAGATCATGCAGCGGGTCAATCACGACCTCTACTATATCGAGCACTGGTCGATCCTGTTCGACTTCTACATCCTGGTCCTGACCCCGATCCGGTTGTTTGCAACCGAGAACGCGTACTGAGCTGATGCCCAGCAGCACCGCTTATCGCTGGATGCGGCGATCCGTCCTTACCATGCTGGCGTCATTCGCTGCCAATGGTGCCGCGACTGCACAAGGCGATGTCTGCGTGGACTGCATAAGCGTGCGTGTCGGGCCCCCCGTCGTCGTCCGCGGGCCCTTTCCGGACGAAATCGACGCTGCTTTTGCGGCAATCAAGCTGCCCGACGGCAGGTTTCGCGGCTTCAGCGCCAATGGCATCACCTATGCCATCGACGGGCCCAGCCTCTTTGACCTTGATGGCGAGCGGCAGGCTGTGCTGTTTCCGGGGCAACCGGGCAGCATCAACGATTGCGGGAGCTGGCTCACGTCAGTGAGCAGGCAGGACGACAAAGTCGTCGGATTCGTGCATCAGGAGCAGGCCTGTGACTATGACCAGGGCCAGACCGGCAAGTCGATGGCCATTGCCACATCGACCGATAACGGCCTGAGCTGGACCGATCTGGAAACGGTCATCACCGGCACCGACTCGCTGACGCGGGGAACGGTAACGGGCGAAGGCGACTGCTCTCTCGTCGATGGACGCGATGGGTTCTTCTACGCCTATTGCCTGCGCAATTCAGACTGGCAAACCATTGTCGCAAGGACGCCGGTCAACGACCTCACCGGTTGGCGGAAGTATTTCGAGGGCGACTGGCGTGAGCCGGGTCTTGGCGGACGGGCCACCGATATCGGTTTTGTCGGCACCGGCGCAGGTTACCTGATCGATCACGGTTGGGTGGCAGCCGTGGCTACCGACCCCTGGTTCGGCGGTCTTCGGCTGTCGCTTTCTGCCGACAAGCTCACCTTCCTCGACTTGCCCGAGCCGCTGGTGCCGATCGAGGGATCAGAGTGGGAACGTCCGGCGGACACCGACCTTTCCGCCTATGCGACCATCCTTGACCCGCAGGCAGGCGGCAATGCAGTCGGCGACCGGTTCATCCTGAGCTACATGTATGTGGCTGCCGGCCAAGGCTTTGAAAGCCGGTATCTGGTTCATCGCGAGGTCTCGCTGACTGTGGGCGACACGCCGTCGACCGCGCAGGTCGGCATAGCCCTCACCCGCTGGGTTGACCCGGCAACGAAGACCTATGTCTCCTCCACCAACCCCCTCACCGGCGACCTTTCAGGTTACCAGCAGGATGGCGTTGTCGCGCATATGCTGACCCGTGCGCCCGAAGGCGCTGCCAGCATCAAGTTCGCGGAATGCTCCCGCAGCGGGCCCGGACATCTCGACCAGATCATCGCCGACGAGGGCAGTTGCGCGGTCGAGGGGTACACGCGAGATCGCGTCGCCGGCTGGCTCTACGCCGCCGAACAGGCAGGAACGGTGCCGGTCTATCGCTGTGTCTCGGACATGCCATCCACACATTTCGTCTCCGGCGATCCGGACTGCGAGGGTTTGGGCAGGCCCGAATTCGTCCTTGGCTATGGTCTGGCCCCATGAGCACCAGCGACACGGCCCGCACCATCCCCGATGGCGGCTTCAGCCTGTCCGGCCTACGGTTCGCCGTTCTGACGACGCGCAATTTCGTCTTTCTCATCGCCATCCTGGCGATGAACTTCACGCTTTTCCGCCCGTCTCCGGTCGACCTGCTGTTTCTGGCTGCCTTCCTGATCTCGGTGTTTCATCTGCTGCTGTTTCACAAGCGCGAGGTGACGCGGCGGGTGCTCCACTACACGCTGCTGATCCTGGCCTGGGTCTTTTTTGCCGGGTTGGCTTCGTTCTGGAACATGGGCCATCCGGAAGTCGTGTTCGAGATGGTATCCAAGCTCTTCGCGGTCACCATCGGCATGACGGCCGGCTTCGTGTCGATGACCTGGAGCCGGCGCAATTTCGAGACCTTCATGAAGGTCTATATCGTTTCCTGTGTGATCTGCGCGGCGCTTGGCACGGTGGGCTTTCTGACCCAGAACCAGCTCCTGACCTGGGACGGCCGCGCCAAGGGCCTGATCGACGATCCCAATATGTATGGCACGTTCCTGATACCGGCGGTGCTGTTCTGTGCATACTTCATGCCTCGCCCCGGCATCGGCAAACTCTACTATCTGGGCTCCATGGCCCTCATCCTTCTCGGGATCTTCTTCTCGCTTTCGCGTATTGCGCTGGTGGCCGCGCTGGTGTGCCTTGCCGCCTATATCTTCTTCCAGAACCGCAGGAATCCGCGCCGGCTGATGCTCCTCGTACTTGGGCTGGTGATGTCGGCCACCCTGCTCCTGGGCATAGCCAGCGTCGCGTCGCCCGAATTCAGCGAGCGCTTCCTCGAGCGCCTCACCCTGGCCCAACCCTATGACCTGGGTGAGCAGGGACGCTATGCCCGCTACATGCTCGTGCTTCCAATGATCATCCAGGACCCGATCGGCGTCGGTGTCCTTGCGCTGGAGCAGATCTTCCCTGAACCGATCCACAATGTTTGGCTCAGTTCGTTCGTCAACTACGGCTGGGGCGGCGGATTGGCCTGGGTCATCCTGGCTGTGGGGAGCGTGGTGGTCGCCATTCTCAACTACCGGCAGACCAGGAGCGATATTCCGCTGGTCATCCTGGCCTCGCTGATCGGGGTGGTCATGGGAGCGACCCTGCATGAGGGCGAGCACTGGCGGCAGATGTGGCTGATGTTCGGCATGACCTGGGGGTTCAATGCCTTCGCCTTCAATGGCGGCAAGTGGGGATCATTCGCACCGCAGCGTGTCGCCCAGGCCCCGGGTCGCATCGCACGGCCAGTGGCGCAGCGGCAAGCAGCGCCACAGCCCGTGACGAAGCCGCGGGTTCACGACCAGATGGGGCCCGCCAGGTAACGCTCGGCGAGGTCGGCCGTGCCCTGCGCGAAGCCCTTCATATGGGTTTGCGCCAGGTTCGTCTCGGCATGAGACCCGATCCAGGCCAGGAGCGCCATGCGGCGCAGCATGACCATGGAGTCGAGGGCGGCAATATCCTCGTCCCAGAGGGGGCGGACGGTCTGATAGGCCTCGAGCCAGGACGCCTTGAGGGCCGGAACCGCCTTGTGCGTCTCGTGGAAGGAAATGGCCGCCGCAAAATCGTAGCCAAACCAGCACAGTCCGCAATCGTCGAAGTCGATCAGGCAGACCTGGTCATCATCCACCAGAAGGTTGCCCAGCCGCATGTCGGCATGGATCAGGCCATAGCGGTCCGGCGCCGTGCCATAGGCCCCCAGGCGGATGCGCAATTCCTGCTCGGCGCGATCCAGTACCGGGCGGATGGCATCGGTGACACCAGGCGCTGCGCGCCAGTCGCCCCAGAGCCCGTCGGCGTCCAGGATGCTGTTGGCCGTCCAGGCCTGCCGCTCGAAGCCGGGCGGGCGCTTCCATGAAATGGCGTGCCGATGCAGGCCGGCAGCATAGCGGCCCAGCACGGCGAAGAGATCGACCAGATTGCTGTCGGGGCTCGGTTCATGCCCGGCAATGAAATGAAACAGCACGGCCTGGCGAACCTCGCCAGAGGCGGTCCTGAATTGCTGAAGCAGCTTGCCGTTGCGGCCCGCCACCGGCTCTGGAATCGACAGGTCGGTCTGACGGTGCAGCGCTTCGAGCCAGGCCAGTTCGCTCTCGATATTGGCCACGCTCTGATAGTCGCGCCGATGCACGCGCATGGTGAAGGCCTCGCCGCCCGGTACGGACAGGAGGAAGGTGTGGTTTTCGGAGTGATTGATCAGCTGGGGCGTGGCGCCTGCCAGGTCGGACCAAAGCGGAATGGCATTTTCCAGGTCGCGCACTTGCAGCGGCATGGTCGGCTCCGGCATTGGCAAGGGACCGTCATTGGTCCGCAAATATGACCTTGAAGAAGAATGGTCGGAGCGGCCGGATTTGAACCGACGACCCTTTGTCCCCCAGACAAATGCGCTACCAGGCTGCGCTACGCCCCGACTGGCCCGTGACATAGAGAATCCGGGTATTCAGCGCAACCCCGTTTTTGTGTCCTGTGTGAACAAAGGCGTGCGTAGAAGGCCTGCCGCGTGCCAGCCCCCTCACCTTCGGCACGCCCTGGCCAGGACAACAAGACCCTCCCACCGGGGGCATTGGCGCCGCGCGCGTTCATCCTGCAATGACTTGGCCAACAGCGCATGCCGCCAGGAAGACGTGCCTTTCAACCACCCTGCCCCCGTCCCCAGATTCGACTTGACACGTCAGCCACTCGTATTGTTTATACGCATTAGCAGCTAATACGCATTAGCGGAATTCACAGGGGGGCAGGTTGGCGGCGACCAGGCGATTGACGCAGAGGGACATTGCACGACTGGCCGGGGTGAGCCAGGCGACTGTGTCTCTCGTGCTGAATGGCGCGGCCAGTGCCGAGGGCCGCATCCCGGCGGAAACGCGGGATCGGGTCAACCGGGTCATCCGCGAAACCGGCTATGTGGCCGATCCCGTCGCACGCCGCATGGCCAAGGGCCTCAATCGCATTCTGGGTGTCTTTACCTATGAGCCCGCCTTTCCCAGCGTACAGGCGGATTTCTACACCCCCTTCCTCCTGGGCATCGAGGAGGCCGCCGAAGAGTTCGGCTACGACCTGCTGCTGATGACCGCTGCCGGGCGGGACAGCGCCGGGCGCAAGCGCATATTCGGGGAGTCCAGCCGCCTGCGGCTGGCCGATGGCTGCCTGATCCTGGGCGGCCAGTTCGACAATGAGGAACTCGCGCAGCTGGTGGCAGGCGACTATCCCTATGTCGCTGTCGGACGCCGCGACGATGCCGGCGGACCCGTTCGCTATGTCGGCGCGGACTATGTCACGGCCACCGCAGCGCTGGTCAGGCGCGCGCTCGACCTGGGACACCGCGATTTTGCCTTCATCGGCGCCAATGCCACCACCGAATCCATCCGTGACCGCTGGGCCGGGTTCGAAACAGCGCTCCAGGGTCAGGGCCGCATCGTCCATCTCGACACAGCGCCCGACGCCGACGCCGCCAGCCAACTGGCTGCGGTTCGGGCCAGTGGCGCCAGCGTGGTCTTCTTCCAGGAACTGGCCGATGCAACGCTGTTTGAAGAGGCCGCCAGGACCCAGGGCCTCGCCGTACCCAGTGACATTTCGCTGATCGTGCTGGGCAGCCGCGAGCGTGTCGAACGCAACAAGCGCCTGTTCACCTCCTATGCCATTCCCCGCGAGGAAATGGGCCGCCGGGCCACCGCCATGCTGGTGCAGACGCTGCTCGACCCAACGGATGTGCACCAGGAACTTCTCGATTGCCAACTCGTCCCCGGCGACAGCCTGGGGCCTCTCAACCCAATGAAAGCATAGCTAAAGTGACCGAATACAATGCGGACATCCTGATCGTCGGCGGCAGCCTGGGTGGCGTGGCGGCAGCGCTGGGCGCGCTGCGCAACGGCCGCACCGTGATCCTGACCGAGGAATTCGACTGGATCGGCGGCCAGCTCACCAGCCAGGCGGTTCCGCCCGATGAGCACAGCTGGGTCGAGCAGTTCGGCACCACTGGCAGCTACAGGGCTCTGCGCGAGGGCATTCGCCGCCACTATCGCCAATATTATCCCCTGACCGAAGAGGCGCGCGCCAATCTCACGCTCAACCCGGGCGACGGCAATGTTTCACGCCTCTGCCACGAGCCACGCGTTTCGCTTGCCGTGATGGAAGCCTGGCTTGCGCCCTATGCCGCGGGCGGCACGCTGACCATTCTCAAGCCCTACCGCCCGGTTTCTGCCGATGTGGATGGCGACAAGGTTCGTGCCGTCACGCTTCGCCACCGCGACAGCGGGCGGCAGGTGACCTGCTCGGCATCCTATGTCATCGACGCCACTGAACTGGGCGACCTGCTGCCCATGACCGGCACCGAATACGTTACCGGTTTCGAGGCCCAATCGGAAACGGGCGAACCCAGCGCCCCTGCCGCTGCCCAGCCGCACAACCAGCAGGCTGTCTCGATCTGCTTTGCCATCGATCATGTCGACGGCAATCACGTCATCGACAAGCCGGCCAAGTATGATCATTGGCGTGCCGTCGCCCCCGATTTCTGGGGCGGGCCGCTGATCGACTGGAATTCGCCCAATCCGCGCACGCTGGAGCGCAGCAAGCGCTTCTTCCAGCCCAATCCGGAGGACGACACGTCACGCGAGGTGGCCGACCAGCGCCGCAGCGCCGGGGACATGAGCCTGTGGATTTTCCGCCGTATCGCCGCCCGGCACAATTTCAGGCCCGGCGCCTATGCCAGCGACATCTGCCTGGTGAACTGGCCGATGATCGACTATTTCGAGCAGCCGATCATCGACGTCACCGAAGCGCAATATGCCGAGCGGCTGGCGGACGCGGCGAGCCTGTCCTATTCGATGTTCTACTGGATGCAGACCGAGGCGCCCCGCCCTGATGGCGGTATTGGCTTCCCCGGCCTGCGACTGCGCGGCGACATCACCGGTACGGATCATGGCCTGGCCATGGCCCCCTATATCCGCGAAAGCCGCCGTATCCGTGCCGTCACCACGGTGGTCGAGCAGGACCTGTCCCTGGCGGTGCGCGGCGATCGCGGCGCGGTCCGGTATCGCGACAGCGTCGGGGTGGGCATGTATCGCATCGACCTGCACCCTTCCACCGGCGGCGACAACTACATCGACGTGGGCGCCTGCCCCTTCGAGATCCCGCTGGGTGCGCTGATCCCGCGCCGCATGTCAAATCTGCTGGCGGCCTGCAAGAATATCGGCACCACCCACATCACCAATGGCTGCTACCGGCTGCATCCGGTGGAGTGGAATATCGGCGAGGTTGCCGGCGTTCTGGCAGCGCACTGCCTTGAGAACAACCTGACCCCGCACGCGGTGCAGGCCGACGACCGGCGCCTGGTCGACTTCCAGGCTCACATCGAACACCAGGGGGTCGAACTGCACTGGCCCGATATTCGTGGCTACTAGCTAATACGCATGAACAGGGAGGAAAACACCATGCGAAAGACTATTCTGAGGACCACGCTTGCCGTCCTGGCAATCGGCACAGGGCTCGCGAGCCCGACCATGGCGCAGGAATTGCGCATGGCCATCTGGAGCGCCAACGAGGCGCATCTGGCGCTGTTCAACGCCATCGGCGATGAGTTCGAGGCGAGCCATCCCGGCGTCACGGTCACCTATGACTCGCTGGCCTATGACGGCTACAACACAACTCTGACGACCCAGATCGCCGGCGGCAATCCGCCCGACCTGGCGTGGATCTTCGACACATCGGCTTCCGACTTCATGGCTGCCGGTGCACTTTTCCCGCTCACCGAAACCTTCACCAATACCGAGGGTTATGACCTGGCCGAATATCCGCCGGCCACGTTGTCCGCCTGGTCGCAGGACGGTGTGCAATATCTCTACCCATTCTCCACCTCGCCCTTCGGCATTTTCGTCAACAATGACATGGTCCGCGAGGCCGGAGCCAGGACGCCAGCCGAGATGATCGCTGCCGGTGAATGGACATGGGACAATGCCATTGCCACGGCCCAGACTGTCGCCGCCACCGGCAAGCAGGGGCTGATCGCCCGCGACTTCGAATACAAGGCATGGACGAACCTTGCGCAGATCTTCACCGCCTGGGGCGCCAGGCCGTGGAGCGAAGACGGCAAGACCTGCACCTTCAATTCGCCCGAAATGGGCGAGGCGATGACCTTCATCCATGACGCAATTTTCGAGAAGAATGCCATGCCCGGACCGGGCGTCTCGGCCGATTTCTTCGCCGGCGACGGCGCCATGACCATCACCCAGATCAGCCGCGCTTCGCTGCTGCCCAAGGAAAACGGCTTCGACTGGGACCTGGTGCCACTGCCGAGCGGCCCCGTGGGCGACTATGCCTGGGTGGGGCGTGCCGGTATCGGCGTGCTGTCCAGCGGCAAGAACCCGCAACTGGCGGCCGATTTCCTGGCCTTTTTCTCCAACAAGGCCAATGTGGAAAAGCTGGCTCAGTTCTTCCCGCCCTCGCGCGAGAGCGTGCTGACCACTGACGTTCTGGCCAAGGCCAACCCGCTGCTCTCGCCCGAGCAGCTCGAGGCCGTGGTGATCCGAGGCGTGGCATCGGGCCAATCCATGCCGCCGGTGCAGAACTTCGCCCAGCTCGATCAGGCGGTGCGTGCAGCCCTTGATGCAATGTGGCAGCCTGACGCCGACATCGCCGGGGTGTTGCAGACGGTCTGTGACCGCATCAACCCGATCCTGGCGGCAAACTAGCCTCTGTCCCCGACGGAGCGTTCGGGAGGGTGTTGCGAAACATCCTCCCGTTCCGAAGACAAGAGATCACCATGCCCCTGACCGCCGAACACCCCACAACCCCTCCACGGCGGCCCTTCTGGACCATGGCGCGCCGTGACGCTGCCGCCGGCTATATCTTCATTGCCCCGCAATTGATCGGCATCGTGATCTTCGTGCTGATCCCGGTCGGATTGGTCTTCTGGTATTCCTTGCACGAGTGGAACGTGCTGGCCGGCTCCTTCCGGTTTACCGGCACCGCCAACTACGAGCGATTGCTCAGTGACCCCGCAATTGGCGAGGTGATGGGCGTCACCGCCGTGTTCTCGGCGGGCCTGGCCGCACTCAATATGAGCATGGCTTTGGGGCTGGCCCTGCTGCTTAACCAGAAGCTGCGCGGCATGGTCGTCTTCCGCACCCTGTTCTTCTCGCCCGTGGTCGTATCGCTGGTGGCGTGGACCATCGTGTGGAGTTTCCTGCTCCAGGACAATGGCGGCATAAACGGCCTGTTGCAGGTCATTGGCGTGGATGGCCCCAATTGGCTCCGCCATCCCACGACAGCCATGGTATCGGTCATCGTCGTGCAGGCCCTCAAGAATGTCGGGCTCAACATGATCCTGTTCCTGGCCGCCCTCCAGGGCGTGCCGCGCGAACTCTTCGAGGCCGCCCGGGTCGACGGGGTGCCGCGGTTCAAGCAATTCTACCGCATCACCCTGCCGATGATCAGCCCGACCATCCTCCTGGCCTCGATCGTCACCATTACCGGCGCGCTGCAGGTCTTTGCCCAGATCATGATCCTGACCCAGGGTGGGCCGGGTTTCTCCACCACCGTGCTGGTCTACTACCTCTATCAGCAGGCCTTCCAGTTCTACCTTTTCGGCTATGGCTCGACGCTTTCGATCGTGCTGCTGGTCATTGTCGGCGCGCTCACCTTCATCCAGTGGCAGTTGCGCAGAAAGTTCGTGTTCTATGAAAACTGAGCTCAGCCCCCGCGCCAAGGTCATCCTCTACGGCACCATGTGCGTGCTGCTGATCCCCTTCGTCTTCCCGACCTGGTGGATGGTGACGTCGTCGGTAAAGCCGGTCAGCCAGATCTTTGCGTTTCCGCCCGATCTCTGGCCCCGTGCCTTTGACTTTTCGTCCTATGCCGATGTGTTCGAGATCCAGCCCTTCGCACTGCAATACTGGAACTCGGCCTATATCGCGCTGATCGTCACCATTGGCACCATGGCCGTCGCCTCCATGGCCGGATACGCCTTCGCGCGCATCCGCTTTCCCTTCGCCAATGCCATCTTCATGGTGGTGCTGGTGGGCCTGCTGATCCCATCCGAGGTCACATTGGTGCCGCTGTTCCAGCTGTTCCTGAAATGGGGGATGATCAACACCCATTGGCCACTGATCCTCGTGCCCATCTTCGGTGCGCCGGCAGTGTTCGCCACCTTCATCATGCGGCAGTTCTTCATCTCCCTGCCGGTGGAGCTGGAAGAGGCCGCGCGGGTGGACGGGCTGGGGCGGTTCAAGATTTTCTGGACCATTGCGTTGCCGCTGGCCCGGCCGGCGCTGGCTGCCGTGGCCATCTTCACTTTCCTGGGCAGCTGGAACCTCTATCTCGAACCCATCGTCTTCATCTCGAGTTCCGACCGCTTCACCCTGCCCCAGGCCCTGACCCAGTTCACCGACGCCTATGGCGGGCCGATGTGGAACATCCAGCTCGCTGCGGCCACCATGACCGCCATTCCGGTGCTGATCGTGTTCATCGTTGCCCAAAAGCAGTTCGTCGAGGGCCTCGCCCATACCGGCCTCAAGGGCTGACAAGGAGATTCAAATGGCTCCCCTAACCCTCCGCTCCATCAAGAAGAATTACGGCGAGGTCGCCGTCATCCACGGCGTGGACATCGACATCGCCGATGGCGAGTTCGTCGTTTTGGTCGGGCCTTCGGGCTGCGGAAAATCGACCCTGCTGCGCATGATCGCCGGCCTTGAGACCATTACCGGGGGCGAGCTTTCCATCGGTCCCCGTGTGGTCAATGACCTCGACCCCAAGGACCGCGACATCGCCATGGTGTTCCAGAACTATGCCCTCTACCCGCATATGACGGTCGAGACGAATATGGGGTTCTCGCTGGAGCATCGGGGCGCCAGCAAGGCAGAAATCGCCGAGCGGGTGAACTGGGCGGCCGACATTCTGGGCCTCAAGCCGTTGCTCAAGCGCTATCCCCGGCAGCTTTCCGGCGGACAGCGTCAGCGCGTCGCCATGGGTCGCGCCATCGTTCGGGACCCGCAGGTGTTCCTGTTCGACGAACCCCTCAGCAATCTCGATGCCAAGCTGCGCGTGGTCATGCGCAGCGAGATCAAGGGGCTGCACCAGCGGCTTGGCGTGACCACAGTCTATGTCACCCACGACCAGATCGAGGCCATGACCATGGCCGACAAGATCGTCG
>CBFGTF010000023.1:0-25127 GCA_965651655.1 uncultured Devosia sp. | reverse complement strand
CCTGCGGCATCGGCATGATCGCCAACATCAAGAACAAGCCCAGCCACGAAGTGGTGGAGAAGGGTCTCGAAATTCTCGAGAACCTGGAACATCGCGGTGCGGTGGGCGCCGACCCGCTGATGGGTGACGGCGCCGGCATCCTGGTGCAGACCCCGCACGCCTTCTTCAAGAAGGTGCTGCCCATCGCCCTGCCCGAAAAGCACCACTACGCCGTGGCGATGATCTTCTACCCCAACATCGTCGCTTTGCGCGATCGCTGCGCCGCAGCCGTGCGCGCCTGCCTCGATGCCGAAGGCCTCGATCTCCTCGGCGAGCGCGTCGTTCCCACCGACAATTCGCGCCTGTCCGAAGGCGTCATCGCCACTCAGCCGATCATCGAGCAGATGGTCATCGCCCGCCCCGACGGCCTGACGCTCGACGAGTTCGAGCGCAAGCTGCTGATCGTGCGCAAGGTGATTTCCAACACCGTCTACAAGTCCGTGCCCGAGAGCGACAGCGACAACGGCTTTTATGTCGTCTCCATGTCGGCCCGCACCATTGTCTATAAGGGCATGTTCCTGGCCGACCAGCTGGGCGCCTTCTATACCGATCTCCATGACGAGGCCTTCGAAAGCGCCATTGCCCTGGTGCACCAGCGCTTCTCGACCAACACCTTCCCGTCCTGGAAGCTGGCCCACCCCTATCGCATGACCACCCACAATGGTGAGATCAACACCATTCGCGGCAACGTCAACTGGATGGCGGCCCGCCAGGCCTCGGTCTCCTCGCCCAAGTTCGGCGACGACATCACCAAGATCTGGCCGATCTCCTATGAGGGTCAGTCCGACACCGCCTGCTTCGACAACGCGCTCGAATTCCTCGTGCGCGGCGGCTATTCGCTGCCCCATGCGGCCATGATGCTGATCCCCGAAGCCTGGGCCGGCAATCCGCTGATGGATGAAGAGCGGCGCGCCTTCTATGAATATCACGCCGCCCTGATGGAACCCTGGGACGGGCCGGCCGCCATGTCGCTTTCGGACGGGCGCTATGTCGTGGCCACGCTCGACCGCAACGGCCTGCGCCCCGCCCGTTACCTCGTGACCCGCGAGGGCCATGTCGTGCTCGCCTCCGAGTCTGGCGTCCTTGACATCCCCGACGAGGACATCGTCGAGCGCTGGCGCCTGCAGCCGGGCCGCATGCTGCTCATCGACCTCGAAGAGGGCCGCATCATCTCGGATGAAGAGGTCAAGAAGCACCTTGCCACCAAGAACCCCTATGCCGAATGGCTCGCCCGCAGTCAGATCGTGCTCGAGGACCTGCCCGCCACCGAGCCGCAGGCGCCCAAGAGCTCGGAAAGCCTGCTCGACCGCATGCAGGCCTTTGGCTACACCCAGGAAGACATCAAGCTCCTGATGGCGCCCATGGCCACCACCGGCCAGGAAGCCGTCGGCTCGATGGGCACGGATACGCCGATTTCGGCGCTCTCGAACAAGTCCAAGCTCCTCTACACCTATTTCAAGCAGAACTTCGCGCAGGTCACCAACCCGCCCATCGACCCGATCCGCGAGGAATCGGTCATGTCGCTGGTCTCGTTCATCGGCCCGCGTCCCAATATTCTCGATCTTGAAGGCTCCAGCCGCGAAAAGCGCCTCGAAGTGCGTCAGCCCATTCTCACCAACGAGGATCTCGAAAAGATCCGCGCCATTGGTGACATGGCCGACAACCAGTTCAAGACCAAGACGCTCGACATCACTTACTCGGCCGACCGCGGCGCAGCGGGCATGGATGCAGCCATTCAGGCCATCTGCGAAAAGGCCGAGGCCGCCATTGCCGGTGAATACAACATCATCATCCTCTCCGACCGTCTGGTCGCGGCCGACCGCATCGCCATTCCGGCGCTGCTGGCGACGGCTGCCGTCCATCACCACCTGATCCGCAAGGGTCTGCGCACCTCATCCGGCCTGGTGGTCGAAACGGGCGAAGCCCGCGAAATGCACCATTTCGCCATGTTGGCTGGCTATGGCGCGGAAGCCATCAACCCCTATCTGGCCTTCGAGGCCCTGGCCGCCCTCCACGCCGAAGGCGAATATCCGCCTGAAGTCGATGCCAGCGAGGTCGTCTATCGCTACATCAAGTCGGTGGGTAAGGGCCTCCTCAAGGTCATGTCCAAGATGGGCATCTCGACCTACCAGTCCTATTGCGGCGCCCAGATCTTCGACGCCATCGGCCTCAACACCGATTTCGTGAAGAAGTATTTCTTCGGCACTGCGACCTCCATCGAGGGCGTCGGCCTTGCCGAAGTGGCCGAGGAAACCGTGCGCCGCCATGCCGATGCCTTTGGCGACGACGCTGTCCTGCGCAAGGCGCTCGATGTCGGCGGCGAATACGCCTATCGCATCCGCGGCGAAAAGCATGCCTGGTCGCCCGATGTCGTGGCCGACCTGCAACATGCCGTCCGCACCGCCGAGGAGAGCCCGGAAACGGCGCAGGAACGCTATGACAGTTTCGCGTCCCGCGTGAACTCGGGCGAAAATGGCTATCTCTCCATTCGCCATCTCTTCGACATCAAGCCGATCGGCCCCGCTATCGGCCTGGACGAAGTGGAAAGCGCTGCCGAGATCGTCCGTCGCTTCGTCACCGGCGCCATGAGCTTCGGCTCGATCAGCCGCGAGGCGCATACCACGCTCGCCATCGCCATGAACCGCATTGGCGGCAAGTCGAACACCGGCGAAGGCGGCGAGGAACCTGACCGCTACAAGCCCCTGGCCGATGGCTCGCGCAATCCCCTTCGCTCGGCCATCAAGCAGGTGGCTTCGGGCCGTTTCGGCGTCACCACCGAATATCTGGTCAATGCCGATCAGATCCAGATCAAGGTTGCGCAGGGCGCCAAGCCCGGCGAGGGCGGCCAGTTGCCCGGCCACAAGGTCGACTGGATCGTCGCCAAGACCCGCCACTCGACGCCCGGCGTGGGCCTCATCTCCCCGCCACCGCATCACGACATCTATTCCATCGAAGATCTCGCCCAGCTCATCTACGACCTCAAGAACGTCAACGAGCAGGCCGACATCTCGGTGAAGCTGGTGTCCGAAGTCGGTGTCGGCACGGTGGCCGCTGGCGTGGCCAAGGCGCGCGCCGACCACATCACCATTTCCGGCTATGATGGCGGCACCGGCGCTTCGCCGCTGACCTCACTCAAGCATGCCGGCGGACCCTGGGAAATCGGCCTGGCCGAAACCCACCAGACGCTGGTGCTCAACCGCCTGCGCTCGCGCGTCCGCCTCCAGGTCGATGGAGGTCTCAAGACCGGTCGCGACGTGCTGATCGGGGCTTTGCTCGGCGCCGACGAATTCGGCTTCTCGACCGCTCCGTTGATCGCGGCCGGCTGCATCATGATGCGCAAGTGTCATCTCAACACCTGCCCGGTTGGCGTCGCCACCCAGGACCCGGTGCTGCGCAAGCGCTTCAAGGGCACGCCCGAGCACGTCATCAACTACTTCTTCTTCGTCGCCGAAGAGCTGCGCGCACTTCTGGCCTCGCTGGGCGCCCGCACGCTCAACGAACTGATCGGCCGTTCCGACCTGCTCGACCAGCGCCGCGCGGACGATCATTGGAAGAGCCAGGGCATCGACCTCTCCAAGGTCTTCTACAAGCCCGAGCCGCTCGGTGGCGACACGCTGTTCCATTCGGAAACCCAGAACCATCATCTGGAATCCGTGCTCGACCGCAAGCTGGTCGAACTGGCCGCGCCCGCGCTTGAAGAGGGCAAGGCCGTCCAGATCGAGCTGCCCATCAAGAGCCGCGACCGCTCTGCCGGCGCCATGCTCTCGGGTGCACTCGCCAGGAAGTATGGTCACGCGGGCCTGCCCGAGGACACCATCTCGATCACCCTCAGGGGCACCGCCGGCCAGGCCTTCGGCGCCTTCCTTTCCAAGGGCATTTCGATCGACATGATTGGTGACGCCAATGACTATGTCGGCAAGGGCCTTTCGGGCGGCCGCATCGTCGTCCGGCCCTCCGACAAGATCGGCATCGTCCCGGAAAACTCGATCATCGTGGGCAATACCGTGCTTTACGGTGCCGTTGCCGGCGAATGCTATTTCCGCGGCGTCGCCGGTGAACGCTTTGCCGTCCGCAATTCCGGCGCCATCGCCGTTGTCGAGGGCACGGGCGATCATGGCTGCGAATATATGACCGGCGGCCTGGTCGTCGTCATCGGCAAGACCGGCCGCAACTTTGCCGCCGGCATGTCGGGTGGCGTCGCCTATGTCCTGGACGAGGACGAGACCTTCCGCAGCCGCTGCAACCTCGCCATGGTCGATCTCGAACCGGTGCAGGAGGAAGAAGACCTCATGCGCAAGCTCCACCACCATGGCGGCGACCTTGAATGGCATGGCCGTGTCGACATTTCCGGCGACATGACCAAGCATGACGACGAGCGCCTGCACCAGCTCATCTCCAACCACCTGCACTATACCGGGTCCACCCGCGCCCGGCAGATCCTGGAGAACTGGGCCGAGATGCGGCCCAAATTCGTCAAGGTCATGCCGCTCGAATATCGCCGCGCCATCAAGGAGATGGAAAAGAAGCGCGCCTCCGGCGCCCAGGCGGCGGCGGAATGATGATGGTCCGTTCAGGCACAGGACTGGGTCACCTCTCCCCTGAGGGGAGAGGTCGGCGCGCAGCGCCGGGTGAGGGGTTCAGGCTTTCGGCTCGAACCGAGGGGTCTTCACCCCTCACCCTGCCCTCTCCCCTGAGGGGCGAGGGTTCTCTCCACTCTCTGGGCGCTATCTTGCCCACCAACGACATCAATTCCAGGGAGCAAGCCCATGGGTAAGGTAACAGGCTTTCTCGAAATCGAACGCGAAGAGCCCCGCTACGAGCCGGCCTCCGATCGCATCCGCCATTTCGGCGAGTTCACCATTCCCCTGTCCGAGGGCCGCGTGGTGGACCAGGCCGCCCGCTGCATGGATTGCGGCATCCCGTTCTGCCACGGCGATACCGGCTGCCCGGTCAACAACCAGATCCCGGACTGGAACGACCTCGTCTATAATGGCGATTGGGAGGAGGCCGCGCGCAACCTCCACTCCACCAACAACTTCCCCGAGTTCACCGGCCGCATCTGCCCCGCCCCCTGCGAGGAAGCCTGTACGCTCAACCTGGAGGACGTGCCGGTCGCCATCAAGACGGTGGAACAGGCCATTGCCGACCGGGCCATCAAGTCGGGCTGGATCAAGCCGCAGGTGCCGGCCCACAAGACCGGCAGACGCGTCGCCATTGTCGGCTCCGGCCCGGCCGGCCTTGCCGCGGCCCAGCAGCTGGCCCGCGCCGGCCACGATGTCCATGTCTATGAGCGCGAGCCCAGGGCGGGCGGCCTGATGCGCTACGGCATTCCCGACTTCAAGATGGAAAAGGACCATATCGACTTCCGCGTCACCCAGATGGAAGCCGAAGGCGTCACCTTCCACTATGGCGTCAATGTCGGCGTGACCACGC
Source organism: uncultured Devosia sp. (assembly GCA_965651655.1). Classification (GTDB taxonomy): domain Bacteria; phylum Pseudomonadota; class Alphaproteobacteria; order Rhizobiales; family Devosiaceae; genus Devosia. Next base: position 19,655 of record CBFGTF010000023.1, on the reverse strand, counting down.
CGCTTTCCGATCTGCAGCGCGATCATGATGCCGTGCTGCTGGCCGGCGGCGCGGAAAAGCCGCGCGATGTCGATGTCGAGGGCAAGCAGTTTGCCGGCGTACACTTCGCCATGCCCTTCCTCGTGCAGCAGAACCGCCGCGTCGGCGGCGAGGATGTGTCGAACGAATTCCAGCTCTCGGCTGCCGGCAAGCATGTCGTGGTCGTGGGTGGTGGCGATACCGCTTCGGACTGCGTCGGCACCAGCTTCCGCCAGGGCGCGATTGCCGTGACCCAGCTCGACGTGCGTCCCATGCCGCCGGAACTGGAAAACAAGCTGACCAACTGGCCCAACTGGGCGGTCAAGATGCGCACCTCGTCCAGCCAGGCCGAAGGCGCCATCCGCGAATTCTCCGCCGGCACGATGAAAGTCGTGGGCGACGACAAGGGCAATGTCATTGGCGTCGAATGCGCCCGCGTCGACCGCAAGCGCCAGCCCATTCCGGGCACCGAATTCGTCATCAAGGCCGATCTCGTCCTGCTCGCCATCGGCTTTGCCGGTCCGATCCAGGAGGGCATGCTGACCGAACTGGGCGCCCAATATGACAAGCGCGGCAATCTCTTCGCCGACACCATGAGCTACAAGACCTCGGTGCCCAAGGTCTATGCCGCCGGCGACATGCGCCGCGGCCAGTCCCTCGTCGTCTGGGCCATCCGCGAAGGCCGCCAGGCCGCCCGCTCGATCGATTTCGACCTGATGGGCAAGACGGACCTGCCGAGGTGAGCAGCGGGCCGAAGGCAAAATCGCTCCGGTGGAGCGATTTTAGCTGACTTCGCTGGCGGTTCGCGAAGCGAATGCCTGGCTCCGGTGGAGCCGGGCAAGTCAAGAAGGCCATGAGACCTAGGGTCGAATGGCCGTGAACCTTCAAGCGCACAGTACCGCCCTCGGGCTTGACCCGAGGGCCACTTTCCGCGAGCACTCTGCCTCGTAGACCTCATGGTGAGCCCGTCGAACCACGAGGTCGGGGATGCGAGGGATGAGCACCCGCGATCCCACCTTCGACAGGCTCAGGATGAGGTTCGCTGGTAATGCCCCAAGCCCCCTACACCGTCGACAAGCTGATCTCCTCCAAGGCCATCGCCGCCCGCGTCGAGGCCCTGGCCCATGAGATCACCGATGCCTTCCAGGATACCGACAAGCTCGTTGTCGTCGGCCTGTTGCGCGGCTCCTTCATCTTCATCGCCGACCTCGTGCGCGAGATCGACCTGCCGGTCGAGGTCGATTTCATCGAGGCCTCGTCCTATGGCAATGCCATGGAATCGAGCCGCGAGGTGCGTATCCTCAAGGACCTGCGCGGCGAAATCGCCGGCCGCGACGTGCTGGTCGTCGAAGACATCATCGATACCGGCCATACGCTGAAACACGTGCTCGAAATCCTCGAGACCCGCCATCCCCGCCGCATGGAAGTCTGCGCCCTGCTCAACAAGCCCAGCCGCCGCGAGACAGACGTCCCGGCCCGCTGGATCGGTTTCGACATTCCAGATGAATTCGTCGTCGGCTACGGCATCGACTATGCCCAGCGCAACCGCAACCTCCCCCATATCGGGAAGGTGCGTTTCACTGAGACCTGAAATCTCGGCTCCATCCCCTCCCTCCCCTTGATGGGGAGGGCAGCGCAGCTTGGCCGCAGGCCTAGCGGAGCTGGGTGGGGTGACTGCCATCACAGTGCTCGCCGCCCACCCCACCCTCAATCCCTCCCCATCCAGGGGAGGGAGGCGCAAGAGCCGACAAATCGCCTGATTTCGACTTACATCACCACTCCCCCACCCACCGGCTCCCCTTCTCCCCTTGAGGGAGAAGGTGGATTGCGCGTAGCGCAAGACGGATGAGGGGTTCGGGCCTATTCATGCTCTCGATGATGAGGACGGCCAGCACCCCTCATCCGCCCCTGCGGGGCACCTTCTCCCTCAAGGGGAGAAGGAAGAGTTGTTACATCACCGCGCCGACCTGCCAAGGCACAAATTCATTGTCCCCATACCCAAGCGCTTCCGACTTGGTCTCTTCCCCCGACGCCACCTTGAGCATGAGATCGAAAATCTCCTGCCCCTTGGCCTCGATGGAAACCCCCTCGACGATATCGCCGCAATTGATGTCCATGTCCTCGGTCATGCGCTGATACATGTCCGAATTGGTGGCGAGCTTGATCGAGGGCACCGGCTTGCAGCCATAGGCCGAGCCGCGCCCGGTGGTGAAGGCGAGAATGTTCGCGCCGCCCGCCACCTGGCCCGTCGCCGACACCGGATCGAAGCCCGGCGTATCCATGAACACGAAGCCCTTTTCGGTGACCTTCTCGGCATATTCATAGACCGCCGTCAGCGGCGTCGTGCCGCCCTTGGCCGTGGCGCCGAGCGACTTTTCGAGAATGGTGGTCAGCCCCCCGAGCTTGTTGCCCGGCGAGGGATTGTTGTTCATCTCCCCGCCATTGCGGCTGGTATAGCTCTCCCACCACTTGATGCGCTCGATCAGCTTTTCGCCCACTTCGCGCGTCACAGCGCGGCGCGTCAGCATGTGCTCGGCGCCATAGACTTCCGGCGTTTCGGAAAGGATCGCCGTGCCGCCATGCTTGACCAGAATATCGACCGCCACGCCCAGCGCCGGATTGGCCGTGATGCCCGAATAGCCGTCCGAGCCGCCGCATTGCAGCGCCAGGGTGAGGTGGCTGGCATCCACCGTTTCGCGCCGCGCCCTGGCAGCCACCGGCAGCATCTCCTTGATGCGCTCGACGCCCCAGTCGATCATTTTCCGCGTGCCCCCGATCTCCTGGATCGTCATGGTCTGGAAGGTGTCGGTTTCCCTAAGGTTATAGGCTTCCTTCATCTTGTCGATCTGGAAGGCCTCGCAGCCCAGCCCCACCAGCAGCGCCGCACCGAGGTTCGGATTGGACGTATAGCCCCACTGCGTGCGCCGGAAGATCTGGTAGCCTTCCCCCGTCAGATCCATGGCGCAGCCCGTGCCATGAACGAAGGGAATGACGCCGTCGATCTCGGGATAGTCGTCCAGCACGCCCGATCTGTTGATCGCCTCGGCCATGAATTTGGCCACGGTCGCCGAACAGTTCACCGAGGTGAGGATGCCCACATAGTTGCGGGTGCCGACATCGCCATTGGCCCGGCGATAACCCTCGAATGTCGCGCGCTGGTTCGCCGGCAGCATCTCGACCGGCACCGCGCCCTCGGCGAAGGCATAGTCATGGGTCAGCGAGCCATCCTTGCCGCCCATGCCGCAATTGTGCTCGTGCACCCAGTCGCCCGGGGCAATGCCTTCCTTGGCAAAGCCGATGATCTGTCCGAATTTGAGCACCGCCTCGCCCGCGGCGATGGCCCGTGTCGCGAACTTGTGCCCGCGCGGGACCCGCCGGACAATCGAAACCCCCTGCGCCGTCTGTGTCCCAACGTCGAGATTGGCCAGCGCCACCGCAATATTGTCGGCAGCGTTGAGCACGAGCGTCTTGCCTTGTGGCTGGATGGCATGTTCGTTCATCAAAGGGGTCCTGGAGGTCGGTTCAGGCGCTTTACGCCGCCGCATTTTCTCGCCAGATTGCGCGCGCAAGGGAGAGAACCGGCATTGTCATTCAGCACCGCACTAACTAACATGTTAGCATGAAAACGGAAGCCAGTCCCTACCAATTTCTTGGGCAAGCAGGCGATTTTTCCCGCGGCACGGTCACGGTCGACGTCACCAATGCCTTGCGCCACGCCATTGTCACCCTGGCCCTCCCGCCGGGCAGCATGCTCGACAAGACCGCCATCTGCGCCCAATTGGGCGTATCGCGCTTTCCAGTCAGCGAGGCGCTGGCGCGGCTTGCTGAAGAGGGACTCGTCGACATCGCCCCGCAGCGCGGCTCCACCGTTTCGCTGGTCAAGATTGCCGACGTGCGCGAATACATGCTGATCCGCAAGGGCCTCGAAAGCGAGGCATTGCGGGTCCTCATCGGCAAGCATGACGCCGAGGTCATCACCGCTCTGCACGCCAATATGGCCGCCCAGCGCGAGGCCGCCACGCGCGACGACGCCGAAGCCTTCCACCAGATCGACGTGGAGTTTCACGACATCATCTTCCGCACCATGCGGCTCACGCGGGTGAAGGCGATCATCGACAAGGCCCGCGCCAATCTCGACCGCGCCCGCCGCCTCATCATCACGCCGCGCCGCCTCAATCACACCATTGCCGAGCATCAGGCGATCTTCGATGGCATCCTTGCCGGCGACGCCCCCCAGGCCATCGCCGCCATTCGCGCCCATATCGATGCCGTCATGGTCGAGCTCTTCGCCTTCGCCCAGGAGCGCCCCTCGCTCTTTGCCGATGGCAACGAATTCACCGCCGAAGACAATGACTTTCCGTACGGCTGAACCGCAGGACGATCCATGCTCAAGAATATCCCCGCCCTGCTGGGCCCCGAACTCCTCTCCACCCTCCGCGCCATGGGGCATGGCGACGAGATCGTCATTGCCGATGCCAATTTCCCGGCAGAGTTCCTCGGCCCCATGGTCATTCGCGCCGATGGCATTTCGGCAACGGCCATGCTGGACGCCGTGCTGACCCTGCTGCCCCTCGACCAGTTTGTGGACGAGACGGCGATCGGCATGGAGGTCGTCGGCGATCCCGCGGCCCGCCAGCCGATCGACGACGAATTCGAAGCCATCATCGCCCGGCATGAGCCGGAAAAGCGCTACACCAAGGTTGAACGCTTCGCCTTCTATGACCGCGCCAAGAAGGCTGCAGCCGTCATCCAGAGCGGGGAGAACCGGCTCTATGGCAACATCATTCTCAAGAAGGGCGTCATTCGCCCGCAAGGCTGACGGATTCGGACCCGGCCGCCCTCGACAGGCTAACATGTTAGCACTATAGGCCGACACATCATTTGGAGGACCCCGCCATGAAACTGCTTCGCGTCGGCGCCAAGGGCGCCGAAAAGCCCGCCATTCTCGCCGCAGACGGTTCGATCCGTGACCTCACCGGCGTCGTGGCGGACATTGGCGGGGCAACACTATTGCCCGAGGGCCTGGCGATCATTGCCAATACGGACATCGCCTCGCTGCCAACGCTATCCGCTGAAGAGCGCATCGGTCCCTGCGTGGCCAATGTCGGCAAATTCATCTGCATCGGCCTCAACTATGCCGACCATGCCGCCGAAACCGGGGCAAAGATCCCCGACGAGCCGATCATATTCATGAAGGCCACCAGCGCCATCATCGGCCCCAATGACGACGTCATCATTCCCAAGAACGCCATCAAGCCCGATTGGGAGGTCGAACTGGCCGTGGTCATCGGCAAGGAGGCCCGCTATGTCGAGGAAGCCGATGCCATGGATCACGTGGCCGGCTATTGCGTCTGCAACGACGTCTCCGAACGCCACTTCCAGACCGAGCGCGGCGGCACCTGGGACAAGGGCAAGGGTGCCGACACCTTTGGCCCCATCGGCCCTTGGATGGTGACCAAGGACGAAGTCGCCGATCCGCAGAATTTGAAGATGTGGCTCGAAGTCGATGGCAAGCGCTACCAGGACGGCTCCACCAGGACCATGATCTTCGGCGTCGCCAAGGTCGTCTCCTATGTCAGCCAGTTCATGAGCCTGCAGCCGGGCGACATCATCACCACCGGCACCCCTCCGGGCGTCGGCATGGGCATCAAGCCCGAGCCGGTCTGGCTCAAGCCCGGCAATGTCATGCGGCTTGGCATTGAGGGGCTGGGCGAGCAGACCCAGAACGTCAGGGCCTACACAGCCTGACGCCTTTCCTCCTCACCTCCCCCGCTAAGGGGGAGGTAGCAGCGCTCTGGTCGCGGGCCATGGCCCGGCCGGGTGGTGTCTCACCTCAGCGAAAAGCCTTTCGGGCTAACCGCGAAATAGCGCCCAACCAGTCCCGCCAAAGGCGGCCAGTTCATCACATTGACCGTCAGGTCGCGCAGCCACACATGCCGGTTGCTTCTCGGCACGAACCAGTCGGCCATGCGTCGCCCCGCCTGCTGCTTGTCCAGCACCAATGGTCGCAATTGCCTCTCGAACCGGTCGAGCGCCGCATCGATATCGGCCGCCCCCGTCATCGCCTGTCCCAGCGCCCGGCCGCCGGCAATCGCGAGCGACGCGCCCTGTCCGGCCATCAGCGAAACGGCATGGGCCGCATCGCCGATCAGTACCACCCGCTTGTCGTGCCAGCGGGGCATGGCGATTTGCGCCACCACATCATGATAGATCTCGCCAGGCTTCGGCATGCCGGCCAGCACCTCCGGCACCACCCAGCCCAGATCGCCGAACGCCTGGTGCAATATCGGCGCAGGATCCCGGAGCCGCTCAAGACTGTCGTCGCGGAGCACGAAAAACGCCATGATCTGGTTGGGTTCGACCTCATAGAGCCCGACCAGCCGCTCCTTGATCGCCATCATCTTGAAGTCACCACCCAGGGCCGCTGCGACTTTGGCGCTTTCAAGAAAATACGCGGCAGTGTGATAGCCCAATGGGCGGATGAAGGGGTCTTCGGCGCCAAAGACCAGGCTGCGGGTATGCGAATGAATGCCATCGGCCCCCACCAGCATGTCTGCCCTTAGCACGGCACCGTCCTCCAGTGTCACCGTCACGCCCTCCGCCTGATTGTCGAGCGTGGCGATACTGGTGCCATAGCGGATCGCCACCGTTTCGGGCAGCGCATCATGCAATGCCCTCTCGATATCGCCGCGCAGAATGGGAAACAGCTTGCCCTGCGTGGCCCGGCTGATCTGGCGATAATCCATTGATGATCCGGTTTGGCCCTGCCGGTCTACGAAATCGATCCGCCCCACCCCGCGTGCCCTGGCTTCAAGTGCGCCGATGACGCCCAGATCGGCTGCCGCCTCGAAACCGGGCCCATAGAAATCCAGCATATAGCCGCCATCCCGCAGCCCCGGCGCCTTTTCCAGCAGCGTAACCGACCAGCCGGCACGCTCTAGCGCCAAAGCCGCAGACAATCCCGCAATACCTGCGCCTGAAATGATCGCTTTCACGGCCTGGCCTCCTTTGCGCAGATCATGTCCACAAATCGCGCCCAGGCCGCGGCCTGGCTTGCTGCCTGGTCGGGGAACAGATGCCGGTGCAGCGCCAGCCCATCTCCTGTGACCAGGATCAATTCGGCCAGGGCCTGCCGCTCCGCCTCCGAAGGCCGCTCCTGGGCCAGGGCCATCAGGGCCGCTTCGAACTGCTCCCTAACCCGCAAGGCCAAAGCGGCCAGCTTTTCCCGCAAATGCGCATCAGTCCGCGCCTTGGCCACAAAACCGAAATAGGCACCTGACAAGGCCGGATCGGCATCCATGCTGGCCGTCGTGTCGGCACCCAGCGCCACCAGCCAATCCCGCAGTTTCATGTCAGGCGCAGGCTGCATGCTGGGCATGCCCATGAGGAAGGCTCCGAAGGCCTCGATCACGATATCGTCGAGCCGGGCAAAATGATGAAACACATTGGCCTTGCTCACCCCGGCCCGGTCGGCCAGCGCCGACGCGGTCAGCGCCTCCCCGCCGCCCTCGGCCAACAGCCCGATCGCCGCCTCGATTATGTCCTGCCGCTTGTTTGTCCTGCTCACTGCAATCACTCCTGCCTGTCACACCCTTATACTGACCGACCGATCGGTCTGCAACTGTTTGCTGGATTTCTTCCTCAGAGCAGGTTGCAGTGCCAAGGCTCACCTTGTGGCCGGATCGCAGGAAGGCTATGGCCCTCTTTCGGGAATTGGGGGGACACCATGACCACCTTTGACAACACGCTGAACGCCGATGGCGCGCTGATTGTGGGAGCGGGGCTGGCGGGCCTGTTCACCGCGCTCAAGCTCGCGCCCCGGCCCGTGACCGTCCTCTCGCCCAAGCCGCTGGGCATGGGCGCTTCCTCCGCCTGGGCACAGGGCGGCGTTGCAGCCGCCATGGGCGAGGGCGACAGCCCCCATGCCCATGCCCAGGACACCGAAATGGCCGGCGCCGGCATTGTCGATCACGGCACCGCCGAGGGGGTGACCGCCGAGGCCGTGGCCCGCATCGAGGATCTGGCGCGCTGGGGCACGCCGTTCGACCGCGACGATTTCGGCAATTTCGAGCTCGGGCGCGAGGCCGCCCATTCGGCCAATCGCATCGTCAAGGTGGAAGGCGACCGCGCCGGCTGGGCCATCATGCAGGCCATTATCGCCGAGGTGCGCCGCACCCCCTCCATCCGTGTGGTCGAAGGCATCACGGCGCTCAGCCTGGCCCGTGACAATGGCCGCATTGTCGGCATCTATGGCAGGCGCCTGGGCGACCGCTATTCCGAACCCATCTATATCCGCGCCCGCGCCACCATCCTGGCAGCCGGGGGCCTGGGTGGCCTCTATGCCGTCACCACCAATCCACCCGGCGTCCGCGGTCACGCCATGGGCATGGCCGCCCGCGCCGGCGCTGTCATCGCCGATCCCGAATTCGTCCAGTTCCATCCCACGGCCATAGCTACCGGCGCCGACCCGGCGCCCCTCGCAACCGAGGCCCTGCGCGGCGAAGGCGCCATCCTTGTCAATGATCTGGGCGAGCGCTTCATGCCCGCCATCCACCCCGATGCCGAACTGGCGCCGCGCGACATCGTCGCCCGCGCCAATTTCCGCCAGATCCAGTCGGGGCGGCGGGTCTTTCTCGATACCCGGATGGCTCTGGGCGACACCATCCTCACCCGCTTCCCCACGGTCAGCAAATACTGCATCGATGCCGGTATCGACCCGGTCAACGGCCTGATCCCGGTCACCCCTGCCGCACATTTTCACATGGGCGGGGTCAAGGTGGATGAACGCGGCCGCTCCTCCCTGCCCGGTCTATGGGTCTGCGGCGAGGCATCATGCACCGGCCTGCACGGCGCCAATCGCCTCGCCTCCAATTCCCTGCTCGAAGCCGTGGTCTTTGGCGCCCGCATCGCTGAAGACATTGGCGGGCTCGAACCCCAGCGTGACCTTGCGCCCTTCAAGGGCATCGAATGGGACGAAGCCGAGGGCAACAAGGCCGAGGAAGTGCTGCGCAATACCCTTGCCGTGCAGGAATTGCGCAGGGTGATGAGCGATCTTGTCGGGGTCGAGCGCCATGCCGATGGCCTGAGACGTGCATTGCGCGAGATCGCCCGTCTGGAAGCCAGCGCCGAGCAGGTCACCAGCGCCTATCTCAACATGACCACCTCGGCCACGCTGGTCGCCGCCGCCGCGCTCAAGCGCACAGAGAGTCGCGGCGGGCATTTCCGCCTCGATTTTCCCGAACCGAGCCGGGAGTGGGAGCACCACACCGAAATGACGCTGGAGGAAGCCCTGGCCATCCGCGCGGGGGCCTGATCACTCCGCCAGCAGGTAGGTCGCCAGCGCGGTCAGATCCGCGTCGGTCCAGTGAGACGTCGAATCGGCGATCACCTCGCCCATCGATCCGCCCAGCACATCGAAGCCCGGCGTAAACCCGTCCTTGAGCGTCTGCACCAGCGTTTCGACATCATAGCCCTCTTCGGCCAACGCCGCCGCCGTGATGGCCGGCGCCCGCCCGCCCGTGCCGCCGGGCGAACCGGTCAGTGCCTGGTCCCACTCGAGCGCACCCAGCGCATTGCGCGGGGTATGGCAGGCCACGCAATGGGCCGGACCAAAGGCCAGATACTTGCCGCGATTATATTGGTCCGTCTGCCCCTCATCGGGCTCGAACCGCCGGGGAGCAAAGAACAGGTTCTGCCAGCCCGCCATGGCGAGGCGGATATTGAATGGGAAGGGGATCCGGCTTTCTGCCGCTGGCTCACTCACCGGTTCGGTCGCCATCAGCGCCGCATAGAGGTCGACGATCTCCTGGTCGCTCATCAGCGTGTAGTTTTCGTAAGGGAAGGCCGGGTAGAGATGGCCCTGCGGTCCCATGCCATTGCTCATGGAATCGGAGAATTGCTGGACTGTCCAGGCACCGATCCCCGCGTCGGGATCCGAGGTGATATTGGGCGGCACGAAGGTACCGAAGGGCGTTTCGAGCCCGACCCCTCCCGCCAGCTGGCCCGTGCCGGCTTCATGATTGGTATGGCAGGCCACGCACCCGCCCAGCCGTATCAGATACTCGCCACGCGCTATGTCGCCCACCAGCGTCAGATCCCGCGCCGGCCCCTCTACGGGCCTGAGCAAATAGCCGCCTGCGGCAAGTCCGGCCAACACAACCACCGCCAACGCCCACCAGCGCTTTTTCATGCCCCGCCCCGCACCTGACTGATCATCCGATCAGACCAGATGCCGCTCCATGGCGCAATCGCCCGTCATATCAAGAGCTTGCGAGGTCCAGCAAAGCGCTGATCCGGTCCTTGCGGGTTTCGGCCACCAGCCGCCCCAATTCACTCGTGCCGCGCATCAGCACCAGGGTCGAGCGGCGCGGAATGGCCAGGTTCCGCGCCAGTTCGCTATTCCCATAGGTGTCCCAGTCCACCCTGAGAATGGGAATATCGGCATAAGTCTGCGTTTCGGTCTGCAACGCATCAAGCACCCGCTGCTGGGCCGCACAGGTGGAGCACCAACTGGCGTGGAAGTTGATGAGATAGGGCTTTCCGCTCTGCGCCAGCGCGTCCAGTTCGGTCCCGGTATAGGGAACAATCATCAGCGCCAGGCTTGGCCCGGCCATGAGGCCCGCAAGGGAAACACCGGCAAGTCCGGCAAGCAAATGGCGGCGGGTAATCATGATGTCTTCTCCTAGAGACTGACGGAAAGATCGATGAGCCAGGTCGGCAAGAGGTCGACGGCCAAGGCTTCCAGCAGGCGATCGATACGGAAGATAATGGCCAGCCCGACGGCGACGAGGCCGATGCCGAGCGCGGTCTTGGCATGGGGCGCCACCTGCATCAGCAGCGCCCGACGGCCAGAGAGGGCCGCACGCGTGCCATAGGCCAGCAGCAGCACGATGCTCGCCGCGCCCAGGGCAAAAAATCCCATGATCAGCCCGGCATAGATCAGGTTCTCGCCCTGAGCCGCCAGCCCGATGGCACCGCCCAGCGTCGGCCCGATGCAGGGCGACCAGGCCAGGCCCAGCAGCGCCCCCGCGGCAGCCTCGCCCCAGAGACCACGCCCTTCCACCTGCCCCAGCAGCCGCGTGCTGCCGCTGGCAGTGGCCCCCGCCAGCCGCGAAAACTGCATCTGGAGGGGCGGGGTCAGCAAGACCAGGCCAAAGCCCAGCATGATCCAGCCGGCGCCCAGCGTGATGACATCCTGCGGCAGGCCAAGCGCCCGGGTCAGCGCAAAGGCGCCAAGCCCCGCAAGGGTGAAGCTCACCGCCATGCCCCCGGCCATGGCCAGCGGCGCCAGCCGGTGCCGGGCCAGCGCACTCGCCCCGATCAGGGGCAGCAGCGGCAGCACGCAGGGATTGATCAGCGTCAGCAGTCCGGCTGCAAATGCCAATACCAGGTCGAACAAATCGGCCTCCGAAACCTCATTCGCAAGCCATACGCCAGGAACGGGCCGCCGGTTACCGCTTGGGCATCACTTGGCCGTGACTTCTACGCGGAAAGCACCGCGTCCACTTCCGCCCGGCTCGGCGGCTGGCAGCCCTTGCGGCCGCAATTGATGCCGGCCACCACGGCGCCAAAGCGCAGCATCTCGGCCAACTGCCCTGCCTCGAGCGCCGCAAGACCTCCGCGCTTGAGGGCCCCGGCCTCGCCCAGCCATGTCAGGATCCCGGCCATCAGGCTGTCTCCTGCCCCCACCGTGTCGCCAAAGACGGGCGGCGTATAGACCGGCGCACTGACGCTGGCATTGCGTGTAAATGCCCTTGAGCCGTGTTCCCCCAGCGTCACCACCACCAGTTCGCAATGGGGTCGCGAAAGCAGTTCGGCCGCATGCGCCTCGATGCTGGCGCCCGGCATGAGCCAGTCGTGATCGTCTTCGGAGAGTTTGACCAGATGCGCCAGGTCGAGAAAGTCCGAAAGCCGCGCGCGATAGCCGGCTTCATCATCCACCAGCTTGTCGCGCACATTGATATCGAACGAGACCGTCGCCCCCCGCCCGATGGCCGCATGCACGACATCGGTCCACACCGCCGCGTCGTCCTCCAGGATCGGGCAGAACCCGCCGACCTGGTAGAGTTCAATCGCCTCGGGCAGGGCCGCGAGCATGCCCTCGCGCGTGAAAGCCCGGTCAGCGCCGCGCTCGAATACATAGCTGGCCTGCATCTTCTCGTTGAAGCTGACAATGGCCTTCGTCGTCGGCGCCGGCACCCGCTCCTTAAGCAGCACCTTTACTCCGGCTTCCGCCAGCGGTTTGAGCAGCAGGTCACCATGCTCGTCCTGGCTGATCGGGCAGAGGAACCCGGTATCATTGCCAAGCTTGGAAAGGGCAATGGCGCAATTGAAGGGCGAGCCGCCCGCCAGCGCCACCCGCTCGGCTCCCTCTGCTGCCGAAACCGGCACCAGATCGATAAGGCTTTCTCCCCCGACAACGAACATGCACACCTCCAGCTTCGCCTGCGCCGCTCCATAGCACTTTCGTGTCAGATGTCACCATTGCGATGCGGCTTTGCCCTGCATTTGCGCCGGTATCGGATTGACCGACTGGACGGATAGTGCTCAATCGGTTCCAGGAAAAAGGCGCGGAAAAGCGCTGCTCATAGTCTGGGGAACTGGGAGAGCCACATCATGCAAGCGCTCGCCGTGCTGGTCCGGGTGATCAGCGCCATCAACTGGCTTGTCGGCCAGGTCCTGTCCTGGCTGGCGCTGGCCTGCGTGCTGGTCTGTTTCACCGTCGTGGTGCAGCGCTACGTGTTCAGCACGTCGACCCTGTGGATGCAGGATCTCTATGTGTGGCTCGGCGGGGCCATGTTTACCGGCGTTGCCGGTTTTGCCCTGCTGCGCAACGACCATGTGCGGGTGGATGTGTTCTATCGTCCCGCCCCCGTGCGCCGGAAAGCCATTGCCGACCTCATCGGCGTCTTCCTCTTTCTCCTGCCCTTCGTCTACGTCGTCTGGACTTATGCCTATACGGCCGTGGCCCGCTCCTGGGGCTATCATGAAGGTTCGGCCAATATCGGCGGCATGCCCGGCCTCTTCATCCTCAAGAGCTTTATTCTGATCTTCGCCGTTCTGGTGGGCCTTCAGGGCCTGGCCATGGCCGCCCGTGCCGTTCTGGTGCTGGCCGGCCGCGAGGACCTGCTGCCTGTTCACCTGCGCTATGAACGGCAGGAAGACGAAGCCCACCACGCCGGAGAAATTGCCTGATGGATCCCGTATTGCTTGGTGAGATCCTCTCCGCCGTCATGTTCTTCGGCGTTATCGGCGTGCTCATGCTGGGCTTCCCGGTGGCCTTTTCGCTGGCCGGCACCGCCCTCATCTTCGGGCTGATCGGCTGGTGGCTGGGCGTCTATGACCCCTCCAATTACGGGTCCCTTGCGGGACGCTATATCGGCCTGATGACCAATGAAGTTCTGGTCGCCGTGCCGCTCTTCATCTTCATGGGCGTTGTCCTGGAACGCTCCGGCATTGCCGAGCAATTGCTGCTCACCATGGGCAAGCTCTTCGGCAACCTGCGCGGCGGCCTGGGCTTGTCGGTCATTGTCGTTGGCGCCCTGCTGGCCGCCTCCACCGGCGTTGTCGGCGCCACCGTGGTCACCATGGGTCTGATCTCGCTGCCCGCCATGCTGCGTGCCGGCTATGATCCGAAGCTGGCCACCGGCGTCATCTGCGCCTCGGGCACCCTGGGCCAGATCATTCCGCCCTCCACCGTTCTCATCTTCATGGGCGACATGCTGGCCGGCATCAATGCGCAGGTGCAGATGGAAAAGGGCAATTTCGCCCCCGAGCCGGTCTCGGTCGGCGCGCTCTTTGCCGGCGCCATCATTCCAGGCCTCCTGCTGGTCGGCCTCTATGCCGCCTTCATGGTCTTCAAGGCCATCACCGATCCAAAATCCTGTCCGGCCACCCCCGTCCCCGAGGACGAGAAAGCCGGGCTGATGCGCGAAGTCTTCGTCGCCCTCGTGCCGCCGCTGCTGCTGATCGTGGCCGTGCTCGGCTCCATCCTGGGCGGCGTAGCCACCCCCACCGAGGCCGCTTCGGTGGGTTCGGTCGGCGCCATGCTGCTGGCCCTTGCCCGCCGTCGCATCGACTTCTCCATCCTGCGCCAGGCTGTCATTTCCACGGCCACCATCACCTCGATGGTGTTCATCATCCTCTTTGGCGCGGCTGTGTTCTCCATCGTCTTCCGCATGATGGGCGGCGACAATCTGGTGCACGAATTCCTCTCCTCCATGCCGGGCGGCGCCATCGGCGCCATGATCATCGTCATGCTGATCATGTTCCTGCTTGGCTTCATCCTCGACACCTTCGAGATCATCTTCATCGTCATCCCCATCACCGCCCCGGTGCTGCTGGCGCTCGATGTCGACCCGATCTGGCTTGGCGTCATGGTTGGCGTGAACCTGCAGACCAGCTTTTTGACACCCCCCTTCGGCTTCGCCCTCTTCTACCTGCGCGGCGTCGCCTCCTCGGCCGTCTCAACCGGCATGATCTACCGTGGCGCCGTGCCCTTCGTGATCCTGCAACTCATCGCCATCGCCATCCTCTTCGCTTTCCCGCAGCTCATCACCTGGCTGCCAGACCTGCTTTACTGACTTCGCAGACGGTTCGCCAAGCGAATGCGCGGCTCCAGTGGAGCCGTGCAAGTCAAGAAGGCCATGAGAGCTGTGCTCGAATGGCAAAGCCGTCCCGAAGGGCAAATCTCTCCAGTGGAGAGATTTGAGGTGAGAAGGCTACGAGAGCTATGCCCCGTGGCGAGGGCCGCAGAAATGACAAGGGCCGGATGAAAACCATCCGGCCCTTTCTGTTTCAGTCATGTCGAAGGGACCAATGCCCATTCGTTGTCCTGGAGACAACAAATGTGGAGGCAAACATGTCCGATCAACCCATCGCATTGAACGGCAGGAGCGGCGAACTGTTCGCCGGCATACCAGTCAGTGACTTCCAGCGTGCCCTGACCTGGTATGAGCGGCTCCTCGGCGCCCCACCTGCTTTCTTTCCCAACGATGTCGAGGCTGTCTGGATACTGGCCGCACACCGCTGGCTCTACATCATCGTCGATGCGGACAAGGCCGGCGGGGCCATCCAGACCATCATCTGCGACGGGCTGGAGGAATTGATCGAAGACATTGCAAGCCGCGGCATAACCTTCAGCAAGGAGGAGCGACCGGCCGAGGGTGTGCGCAAGGTCATGTATTTCGACCCCGATGGCAACGAAATCGGGCTGGGCCGTGTGCCGGCCCAGTGACCGCCGCCTACCCCCTCAGCCCCGGCGCCTCCTGCCCGGTGGCCTCGACATATTCGGTGTAGCCCCCGCCATAGGCATGCACGCCTTCCGGCGTCAGCTCCAGCACGCGATTGGAAAGCGCTGCCAGGAAGTGCCGGTCATGGCTGACGAACAGCATCGTGCCCTCGAAACTGCTCAGCGCCTCGATCAGCATCTGCTTGGTCTGGATATCGAGATGGTTGGTCGGCTCGTCCAGCACCAGGAAATTGGGCGGATCGAACAGGATCAGCGCCATGGCCAGCCGCGCCTTCTCGCCGCCCGAAAGCACCCGGCACTTCTTTTCGATATCGTCGCCCGAAAAGCCGAAACACCCGGCCAATGCCCGCAGCGGCGCCTGTCCGGCCTGCGGAAAGGCGGATTCGAGCGTCTGGAAAATGGTCTGGTCTCCGTCGATGACGTCCATGGCGTGCTGGGCGAAATAGCCCAGTTTCACGCTCGGGCCCCGTGACACCGACCCGGCATCGGGCTCCGCCGCTCCAGCCACCAGCTTCAGGAGGGTCGACTTGCCCGCGCCATTGACGCCCAGGATGCACCAGCGCTCGCGCCGCCGCACATGGAAATCCAGCCCATCATAGATCGAGCGGCTGCCATAGGCCTTCTTCACCTTCTCGATCCGCACGATATCCTCGCCCGAGCGCGGCGCCGGGCGGAACTCGAAATTGACCACCTGGCGCCGCTTGGGCGGCTCCACCCGGTCGATCTTGTCGAGCTTTTTCACCCGGCTCTGCACCTGCGCCGCGTGGCTGGCCCGCGCCTTGAACCGCTCGATAAAGGCGATTTCCTTGGCCAGCATGGCCTGCTGCCGCTCGAACTGGGCCTGCTGGTTGCGGTCGGCAATCTCGCGCTGGCCCTGGTAGAATTCGAAATCGCCCGTATAGCTGGTCAGCGTACCCGCATCGATCTCGATGATCTTGTTGACGATCCGGTTCATGAAGGCCCGGTCATGCGAGGTCATCAGCAAGGCGCCGCTATAGCCGCCGAGGAAGTTCTCCAGCCAGATCAGGCTTTCAAGGTCCAGATGGTTGCTCGGTTCGTCCAGCAGCAGCACATCGGGCTTCATGAGCAGGATACGCGCCAGCGCCACCCGCATCTTCCACCCGCCAGACAGCGCGCCGACATCGCCATCCATCATTTCGGGCGAGAAACCCAGCCCCGCCAGCACTTCGCGCGCCCGTCCGTCCAGCGAATAGCCATCCAGTTCCTGGAACCGCCCCTGCACCTCGCCATAGCGCTCGATGATGGCGTCCATCTCGTCGGCCTTTTCCGGATCGGCCATGTCGGCCTCCAGCACCGCCATCTCCGCCATCATATCGCTGACCGGTCCGGCTCCGTTCATCACTTCGCTGACCACCGGGCGGCCCTCCATGTCGCCCACATCCTGGCTGAAATAGCCGATGGACACGCCGCGATCGACCGAGACCTGCCCCTCGTCGGGCGCTTCCTCTCCGGTGATCATGCGGAACAGCGTCGTCTTGCCCGCGCCATTGGGGCCCACCAGCCCGATCTTTTCGCCCTTCTGCAGCGAGGCCGACGCTTCGATGAAGACAATCTGCTTGCCGTTCTGCTTGGAGATATTGTCGAGCTTGATCATGCGGGGCGGCTTTCAGTCCTACAGGCGCCGCGTCGTCGGCGCCTGCGCCTCCCTCCCCTTGTGGGGAGGGATAGAGGGTGGGGGTTCGCCGACCCCGACGTCTCGGTGGTCTGGCAGGCGCTCCTAAAGCATCTCCCGTCTCGCCGGGCAAGCCCGCCACGGCATCACCAGCCATGCACCCGCACCAGCGCCGCGATCACGCCCGCTCCCCACAGGCGAGGGCAATCATGCGCCCGCCTTGCCATACCGTTCGGACCACCAGGCCGTCCACTGCGTCTCCAGCGCCGCGAACTGTTCTGCCGAGAGCCCATAAGTGGTGATCAGCACCGATCCGCCGCCCTTCGGACGGCTGGGCGACACGCCCATGTCGGACACCACGAGCAGCCCATTGCCGAACTGTTCGACCAGCAGTGCCGTCTGAAAATGCGTCCTGTACCAGACCAGGCCCCGCGCATTGAGCCCCATGGCCAATTGCGTGGCATAGGGGCGTCCGGCCGTGTAGTCCTTTGCCTGCCCCAGTCCGAGTTCCGCACTCGGCTCGCCCACGCCCGGTTTTGCCGCCCCCGACAGGTAGATGGTCCGCCGCCCCTCTCCCGGATGCAACTCCAGCGCCAGCCGCAATTGCTGGAAGAAGTTGACCCAGCCCTCCCGAATATCTTCATAGACACCGTCCCAGTCGAGCGGCGCTCCACCCGACCGCATCAGCCGCAACCGGGTGCCTGCGCCGGTCTCGGTCAACTCGATGGCATCGCTCGTCCCTTCCCATTCCCCGAACTGCACCACGCGCCTGCCGGCATCAGGCGTTGCATGATCAAGGAAGATGAACTTGATCTCCTCCGCCAGGCTGGGCGCATCCCAGCCGAACCAGGTTTCGATCAGCTTGGGATCGCGCAGCGCCTCCCAGACACTCTCGATCGGCGCGGCAATGGTTATGTCGACCACGACCTGGCGGGGATCTGATGTTTTGCTCACGCGGAAGTCCTTTCTAGTTGATCGGCTTGCCCGGCCTGCCGGCGACGGCGGGATGGGCGCCCAGCATCAGGTGATAGCCGCGCTTTCCCGGGCCCGGCTGATAGCGGGCCGCAACCCCGGCGATCGCATCTCCGAGGGCGCGGGAGAAGTCCTCGAAATCCTGCGGCGTCAGCAGGCCCACTTCGGCCTCTATCGTCAGGGTCAGAAGGCGCTGGCCGGCAGCTTCGGCCGCACCGCGCATCCGTGTCACGTCCCGCACCAGGCCGCCTGCCGCCGCAACAAGGTGCTCGGCAGCGTGCCTGTCCTGTGCCGCCACCGGCTCGACCCCCAGCAACGCCGGGTCCAGCACAAAGGCATCGGCTGCCGCCACCAGCACTCGCTCGACAAAGCCGCGCCGGCGTTTTTCTTCCACCAGCCGGATCAGCCCGGCGGCCTCCAGCGCCCTGAGGTGATAGCCCAGTTGCTGGCGCGGCAGGTCCAGGCGTTTGGCAAGGCTGGCCGCCGATCCCGGCACCCGCAAAGCCTCCAGCAGTCGGCGCTTGAGCGGCGACAGGGCCATCAGGGCACGGTCGGCATCATCGATCAGCGCGGCATTGTCTCGGGGCGTGGACTGGTCAGCGGACATGGCAATTCCTTTGCCCTACGATCCATTAGACAAATTCATTTGTCAAATGAAAACCCGGTGGCACCGTACCTCCACCTCCGGACGACGACCCGGCCAAAACAAAAACCCCACTGCCGGAGCAGTGGGGTTCGAACTCGTCGCCGAAGCGGTCGGCGCTTATTCGTACTTGATGTACTTTTCGCGGGCCACCAGGAACGGCATGTCCGTGCCTTCAGTGCGGGTGCGCAGCAGGTTGAGCGCCGAGATGAAGCTTTCAGCGGTTTCCTTGGTCAGCGCATCGCCGCCTTCGCGGATTTCCGAGATCAGTTCCATCGACGCCTTGGCGCCGGCTTCGATGATCTCTTCGGGGAACTGGCGCACATTGACGCCATGTTCATTGACCAGGGCCTGGAGGGCGCGCGGATCATTGGCATACATGTCCGAGGACACGTCGTCATAGGAGGACTGGGCCGCGATACGGACGATTTCCTGCAGGTCTTCTGGCAGTTCGGCCAGCTTGGCCTTGTCGACCACGATTTCGGTGGCCAGGCCCGGCTCGACGAAGCTGGGGAAGTAATAGTTCTTGGCCACCTGGTGGAAGCCCAGGGCCAGGTCGTTATAGGGACCGACGAATTCGGCGGCATCCAGCGTGCCCGACTGCAGCGCGGCGAAGATTTCGCCCGCGGCAAGGTTGGTCACCGAGGCGCCCAGCTTGGCCCAGACCTGGCCGCCCAGGCCCGGGGTGCGGAAGCGCAGGCCCTGGATATCGGCCACGCCGGTCAACTCGTTCTTGAACCAGCCGCCGGCCTGGGTGCCGGTATCGCCCGAAAGGAAGCCCTGCAAGCCGAACTGGTCATAGATCTTGTCCCAGATTTCCTGGCCGCCCAGATAGCGAACCCAGGCGCCGAGCTCGCGGTTGGTCATGCCGAAGGGCACGCCGGTGAAGAAAGAGAGCGCCTGGCTCTTGTTCTGCCAGTAATAGGCAGCGCCATGGCTCATTTCGGCCGAACCGTCGATGACGGCATCGAGCGCCTGCAGGCCCGGAACCATTTCGCCGGCGGCAAAGACCTGCACGGTCAGGCGGCCACCGGAAGCCTTGGTGATGCGATCAGCCAGCCGCTGGGCGCCGACGCCCAGGCCCGGGAAATTCTTGGGCCAGGTGGTGACCATGCGCCAGGTGATATTGCCCTGGGCGA
>CBFGTF010000022.1:0-25322 GCA_965651655.1 uncultured Devosia sp. | reverse complement strand
AGTAAATTTTCCGCGGTAAAAATTTACTGAAATTCTTGCGCGCGGGTCAAAAGTCATATTAGTCTGTTCCCTGGGTGAAGAGGAAACACCCAATTGGGAGGATTATCAATGACCAGCTTTTCTGCGGGCCTGAAGCGCTCGCTTGCCATCGCCCTGGCCGGCGTCTCCATGTTCAGCGTGACCGCGGCTTCCGCCGGTGAGATCACCGTCTGGGCCTGGGACCCGAACTTCAACGGCGCGACCATGAACAAGGCCGCTGAAATCTACGGCGCCGCCAATCCCGACGTGACCGTGACGGTTGTGGACTTCGCCAAGGCCGATCTCGAAACCAAGCTGCAGGCCCAGCTTGCTTCCGGCACCACCGATGGCCTGCCGGACATCGTCCTGATCGAGGACTACGGTGCTCAGAAATACCTGCAGTCCTTCCCCGGCGCCTTCGAGCCGCTTTCGGGCGCTGTCGATCTCTCGGGCTTTGCTCCCTACAAGGTCGAACTGGCCACGCTCAACGGCCAGGGCTATTCGCTGCCCTTCGACTCGGGTGTCACGGGCATGTTCTACCGCTCCGACATTCTTGCCGATGCCGGCTACACTGCTGCCGACCTCGAAGGCATCACCTGGAGCCGCCTCATCGAGATCGGCACCGACGTCAAGGAAAAGACCGGCCAGATCCTGATGCCGATCGATCCCAATGACGCGGGTATCTTCCGCATCATGATGCAGTCCGCCGGCTCCTGGTATTTCGATGCCGACGGCAACCCCACCATTGCCGACAACCCTGTGTTCAAGGCAGCCCTCCAGACCTATCAGGACCTCATCGCCTCTGGCATCACCAAGCCGGTTGCCGGCTGGACCGAATATACCGGTTCGTTCACCTCGGGCGACACGCTCGCCACCGTGACTGGCGTATGGATGGTCGGCACCATCAAGGCCAATCCCGACCAGTCCGGCCAGTGGGGCATTGCCCCCATCCCCGCGCTTGATGGCGTGGAAGGGGCGACCAACGCCTCCAACCTTGGTGGTTCGAGCTGGTATGTCATGTCCTCGGCGCCCAACAAGGCCGAAGCCATCGACTTCCTCAAGACCGTCTGGGGCGAGGACGCCGACTTCTACCAGGAAATCCTGGTCAATCAGGGCGCTCTCGGCTCCCTCATGGCTGCCCGTGAGGGTGAGGCCTATTCGGCCAGCGACGAGTTCTTCGGCGGCGCCCCGGTCTGGCAGAATTTCTCCACCTGGCTGGGCCAGATCCCGTCCGTCAACTACGGCATCTTCACCAACGAGGCCGACGCGGCTGTCGTGGCGCAGATCCCGGCTCTGACCAGCGGTGGCGATATCGACGAGATCGCCGCTGCCATTGACGCACAGGTGCGTCAGCAGATCCAGTAGCACCGGAACACCGGAGGCGGTTCGCGCCGCCTCCGGCCTCCCCGAGGCCCTCGCGTGCATCGCGGGGGTCATCGGAGGGAGACGTGGTATTCAATAAGAATTGGCGGTCGTCGCCCCCTCCCCTCAAGGGGAAGGGAGGCGATGGAACCGCTGGCCAAGAGGATGAGGCGAGCGCGTCGTCGCAGCTTGCACTGGCGACCAATAGGGGGTTAGGCGTGGCGCAATCTGGGCTTGCACGCTCTGAGCAATGGAATGGCTGGCTCTTCGTCACCCCGGCCCTGGTCCTGCTCGGCGTCTTCATGATCTATCCGATCCTGTGGTCGCTCTGGATGAGCTTCCAGGTCGGCCGCGGCATGGCGTTCAGCTTTGGCGGCTTTGCCAATGTCATGCGCCTTACCCAGGACCCGGTCTTCCTGCGGGCGCTGACCAATACCCTGACTTTCCTGGCGATCCAGGTGCCGATCATGCTGGTCCTGGCCCTGCTGTTCGCCAACGCGCTCAATGACAGCAAGCTGTGGGGCCGATCCTGGTTCCGCACCGCCATCTTCCTGCCCTGCGTCACCTCGCTGGTGGCCTATTCGGTCGTCTTCCGGTCCATGTTTGCCCAGGATGGCATCATGAACCAGATGCTGATGGGGCTATCGATCATCGATGCGCCCATTCCCTGGCTGGCCGACCCCTTCTGGGCCAAGGTCGTCATCATCAGCGCCATCACCTGGCGCTGGACCGGCTACAACATGATCTTCTATCTCGCTGCCATGCAGAACATCGACCGCTCCATCTATGAAGCGGCGAAAATCGATGGCGTCCCGGCCTGGGCCCGCTTCTGGTACATCACCGTCCCCATGCTCAAGCCGGTGATCCTGTTCACCACGGTCATTTCCACCATCGGCACGCTGCAATTGTTCGACGAGGTCAACCTGATCACCCAGGGCGGTCCCTCCGATTCCACGCTGACGCTCTCGCTCTACATCTACAATCTGAGCTTCCGCTTCATGCCCAGCTTCGGCTACGCCGCGACCGTCTCCTATGTCATCGTGGTCCTGGTGGGCATTCTGACCTTCATCCAGTTCCTGGCTGCACGGGACCGCCGCGCATGAGCAACCCACTCGCCCTGATCGGTCGCACGGCCACCTATCTTCTGCTCGTGTTGGCCGCCTTCATCTCGGTCTTCCCGTTTTTCTGGATGATGATCGGCGCCACCAACACATCCGCCGATATCATCAAGGGCAGGGCGCTGCCCGGCGGCGCCCTCTGGACCAATGTCGTGGCCTTCTTCACCTCGGTGGATATGCCGCGCATCCTGTTCAACTCGTTCTTCATTGCCGGCGTGGGCACTGCGCTGACGCTGCTGGTCTCCTCGCTCGCCGGCTATGGCTTCGAGATGTTCCGTTCCCGCTTCCGCGAGAAGATTTTCGGCAGCCTCCTGCTGATGCTGTCCATCCCCTTCGCTGCCCTCATGGTGCCGCTCTTCATCATGATGGCGAACCTGAAGATGATTAACACCTACCAGGCGATCATCCTGCCCACGGTGGCGTCAATCTTCATCGTCTTCTACTTCCGCCAGGCCACCAAGGCCTTCCCGCATGAACTGCGCGATGCCGCCCGTATCGACGGGCTCAAGGAATGGCAGATATTCCTCTTCGTCTACATGCCGGTGATGCGCTCGACCTATGCGGCGGCGACCATCATCGTCTTCATGGCCAATTGGAACAATTATCTCTGGCCGCTGATCGTGCTGCAGACCAATGAGATGAAAACCCTGACCCTGGTGGTCGCGGGCCTCACCTCCGCCTATACGCCCGATTTCGGCGTGGTCATGGTTGGCGCCATCTTTGCCACCCTGCCCACCCTCATCATCTTCTTCCTGCTCCAGCGCCGCTTCGTCGAAGGCATGCTGGGTGCCGTCAAATAGAGTATTTCATGCGTCCCCTGATCGACTTCAATTCCGGCTGGCTGTTCGAGGGCAAGGACAGCGTGCGCCTGCCCCACACGGCGGTCGAACTGCCCTTCTCCTATTTCGACGAGAAGGCCTATCAGCGCGTCTTCACCTATGAGAAGCGCTTTACCGCCGATCCGTCCTGGCAGGGCCAGGAGGTCTCGGTGGTCTTTGACGGCGCCATGGCCAATGCGAAGGTCAGCCTCAACGGCACTGAAATCGCCGCCCACAAGGATGGCTATACGCCCTTCGAAGCGCGCCTTACGGGCAAGCTCCGCGATGGCGAGAACCTGCTGACCGTCACCATCGACGGCAGCGAGAACCCGGAAATCCCGCCCTTTGGCGGGCAGATCGACTACCTGACCTATGCCGGCATCTATCGCGAGGCCTGGCTGCGGGTCACGGCGCCGGTCTTTGTGGGCAATGCCAAGATCGAGACCCCCGATGCGCTGGCCGACACCAAGTCAGTGCGTGCCCGCATCGATCTCGCGAACCCCCAGGGCCTGCCACTCTCCGGCACGCTGGTCGCGACCCTCAGCGACAGCGCTGGCCAGACCATTGCTGTCACCGATGCAGCTATCACCGGCGCGTCGGTGGAGATCCGTCTCGACAACCTCTCCGGCATCGCCCTCTGGGACATCGCCAGTCCCGCGCTCTATACGCTGGCCTTCACCATCGACACCGCGCAGGGTCAGGATGAAGCCACGTTCCGCTTCGGCTTCCGCACTGCCGAATTCACCCCCTCGGGCTTCAAGCTCAATGGCCGGGTGCTCAAGCTCCGCGGCCTCAATCGCCACCAGTCCTTCCCCTATGTCGGCTATGCGCTGGGCAAGTCGGCGCAGGAGCGCGATGCGGAGATTTTGAAGCACGAGCTCAAGCTCAACATGGTGCGCACCTCGCACTATCCCCAGTCCCATTATTTTCTCGACCGCTGCGATGAACTGGGGCTCCTCGTCTTTGAGGAAATTCCCGGCTGGCAGCATATCGGCGGCGCGGCCTGGAAGGACGAGAGCGTCGAAAACGTCCGCCGCATGATCACCCGCGACTGGAACCACCCCTCCATCGTCATCTGGGGCGTGCGCATCAACGAGAGCCAGGACGACCACGATTTCTACGTGCGCACCAATGCCCTGGCGCATGATCTGGACCCCACCCGCTCCACGGGCGGCGTGCGCTACATCACCGATAGCGAGCTGCTCGAAGACGTCTACACCATGAACGACTTCATCCTGGGCAATGAGGAATGGGGCGGCAACCGGCCGCGCACTCCGCTCCGGCCGCAGCAGGAGGTCACAGGTCTCGACCGGGTCGTGCCCTACATGATCACCGAATTTGGCGGGCACATGTACCCGACCAAGTCCTGGGATCAGGAGCAGCGCCAGGCCGAGCATGTGCTGCGCCACCTTGAAGTGCTCAATGCCGCCTATGGCGATCCGCAGATTGCCGGTTGCATCGGCTGGTGCGCCTTCGACTACAATACCCACAAGGATTTCGGCTCAGGCGACCGCCTCTGCCATCACGGCGTGATGGACATGTTCCGCGAGCCAAAATTTGCGGCCTTCGCCTATGCCAGCCAGTGCGAGCCGGACGACGAGGTGATCCTGAAACCCGTGACTTTCTGGGCTCGTGGCGAGCGCAATATCGGGGGCGTTCTGCCCCTGATCATCCTCACCAATTGCGATGAGGTGGAACTGCGCTATGGCAACAATCCGCCCAAGCGCTTCACGCCGGATCGTGAGGCTTTCCCCCATCTGCCCCACGCCCCCGTCGTCATCAGGCGCGAGCACCTGACCGACGAGGAATTGGGCCTCTGGGGGATGAGCTGGGAAGACGCCACCATCACCGGCTTTGTGAACGGCCAGCAGGCCAAGGTCGTGAACTTCATCGCCGATCCGGTCGCCCACGCGCTCGAAGTGGTGCCGGACGCCACCGAACTGGGGCCTGATGGCGACACCACCCGCGTCATGATCCGGGCGCTCGATCAGTCCGGCAGGAAGCTGCCCTTCTTCCCCGAACCGGTGGCCATCGAAGTGTCCGGCGCAGCCGAACGCATTGGTCCGGGTCTGGTGCCGCTGCGCGCCGGATCCACCGGCTTCTGGCTTCGCACGACGGGCGGGGGCCCGATCACCGTCACCGTCACCAGCGAACGGCTCGGCCGCGCTGTCGCAACCCTTTCCGCAAGCTGAGGAACCCTCCCATGTCCGGATTGAAGCTGGCCAATGTCAAGAAATCCTTCGGATCGGTCGAGGTCATCAGGGGGGTCAATCTCGATATCGCCGACAAGGAATTCGTTGTCTTTGTCGGCCCCTCGGGCTGCGGCAAGTCAACCCTTCTGCGCATGATCGCCGGGCTCGAGCAGATTTCCGGCGGCGACCTCTTCATCGGCGACCAGCGGATGAACGATGTCGATCCCTCCAGGCGCGGCATCGCCATGGTGTTCCAGACCTATGCGCTCTATCCCCATATGAGCGTGCGCGAGAATATGGGCTTTGCCCTCAAATTCGCCGGCGCGCCCAAGGCCGAAATCGAGGCGCGGGTGGCCGAGGCGGCCCGCATTCTCGAACTCGGACCGCTGCTCGACCGGCGCCCCGGCCAGCTCTCGGGCGGCCAGCGCCAGCGCGTCGCCATCGGCCGGGCCATTGTGCGCCACCCGGATGTGTTCCTGTTCGATGAACCTCTGTCCAATCTCGACGCCGAGTTGCGCGTCCACATGCGCATCGAATTGGCGCGGCTCCACAAGGAGCTCAACACCACCATCATTTATGTGACCCATGACCAGGTCGAGGCCATGACCCTGGCCGACAAGATCGTGGTCCTGCGCGACGGGCGGGTCGAGCAGGTGGGCTCCCCGCTCGAACTCTATGACAACCCCGACAATCTCTTCGTGGCCGGCTTTATCGGCTCGCCCAAGATGAATTTCCTCAAGGGCGTCTCGGAGGCCGGCGGCATTCGCCTCGCCGATTTCCCGGGCCAGGTCATTCCCTCGCCCGTGTCTCTCGCCGATGGCACGTCGGTCACCGTCGGCATCCGCCCTGAGCATTTCACGGCCACCGGCAGTGCAACGCTCGAGGTCAATGTCGAGATCATCGAGCATCTGGGGGGCGAAACCTATGCCTATGCCCGCGATACCGGCACCGAGCTCATCACCATTGCCACGGCCAATAACCGCACTCTCAAGACCGGCGATCGCTACGCGGCGCGTTTCGATCCGGCCGCGCTCCAGGTTTTCGGGGAAGACGGCCAGCGGATCCGCTAGCCTTTATCCCTGCAGCCGCAGATTGCCGTTCATGAAATAGCGCTCGAACAGCGGGCTAGCAGCGGCGCCGATGGCCCGGGCATTGAAGCCGACGACGCCGGCCTCGATCCGCGGCGCGATCAGCCCGCGCATGTCCTGGTTGACCAGGTAGCGCCGCGTGCGCTCGACCAGTTCATGCTTGACCTCGTCGGGAAAGGCCCCGTCGATCACGATGGCCTCGAAGTCGATGACGGCGCAGACCGACAGGCTCGCCTTGGCCAGTTCCTGTGCCGTCCGGCCGATCCAGGGTTCGACGAAGCGCCCGAACTGGCTCCAGTCCTGCGGCTGCGTCCACAGCTCCTGCGGATCGTGGCCATTCTCGCCCAACCGCGCTTCGAGCAGATGGATGGAGGCGGTGTCGATCAGCTGCTGGCTCTCGCCCTGCGGCCCGAAGCTGCGCAGCGATCCCAGCGCCCCGGCATTGCCCTGGTGGCCCTGATAGACCGAGTGGTTGAGCACGATACCGCCGCCGATAAAGGCGCCAATGAAGAAATAGGCATAGTCGCGGAACTCCTTGCCGCGCCCATAGATGTGCTCGGCCTGGCACCCGGCCGTGGCATCATTGACCATCTGCACCGGCAGATCGGTGAATTTCGACAGCTCGGCCTGGAAGTCCACATCGCGCCAGGAGGCAAACTGTTCGGCCGGTGCCCCGACCAGCTCGCTCCACTTCCACAATTCGAAGGGTGTGCCGATGCCGATGCCGCAGATGCGGGCGCGCTCGGCCGTACTGCACTGCGCCAGTATGGTGTCTATGCCCTCCCGCAGAAAGGCGAAGATCGGCGTGGGCATGGGATATTTGTAGGTCAGGCGCAGCTCGTGCCGCACCGTGCCCCGGAAATCTGCCAAGAGCAGCACCGCGCTGCGCCGGCCGATCTTGCAGCCCAGTGACAACACCCCGCCTTCGGCCAGGCTCATCGGCACCGAGGGCTTGCCGACCTTGCCCTTGACCGGGGCGCCGCGTGTCAGCAATCCCTCGCTCTCCATTTCCCGCAGGATGATGGAAACCGTTTGCGGAGAAAGATTTGCCAGCCGCGCCAGGTCACTTCCGGCCATCGGCCCATGCCGTTGCAGCAGGGTCAGCAGCAGGCGTTCATTGTGGTCGCGAACCCCACTCTGGTTCACGCCGCGGCTGACGGTTCTGATTATCGGTTCTCCCATGAGCGGCACCATAGAGTCAGCTTTTGAGAAGCGGAAGGTGGTCGGGAACAAATAAATAAATAAAGTAGATTTATATATTGACGATGCCGTGAATCCTCGCCACCATGGGGACGTCAAGACAAGCAGGTGGGCGATTGGCGGCTGGGAGGAGCCTTGTCGCATCGCGTCCGCCAAGGGAGAGAGAACGTGAACAAGCTGCTTATCGGCACAGCCCTGTGCCTCGCCGCCATGACCCCGGCCATGACCCCTGCCGCACTGGCGCAGGAGGTTTCGGCCTGCCTGATTACCAAGACGGACACCAACCCCTTCTTCGTCAAGATGAAGGAGGGCGCCGAGGCCAAGGCGGCCGAGCTGGGCGTGACGCTCAAGTCCTTCGCTGGTCGCGTCGACGGCGATCATGAAACCCAGGTTGCGGCGATCGAGACCTGCATTGCCGATGGTGCCAGCGGCATCCTGCTCACCGCCTCGGATACTTCCGCCATCGTGCAGTCGGTCCAGCAGGCACGCGATGCCGGCTTGCTGGTTATCGCGCTCGACACTCCGCTCAACCCCATCGACGCAGCCGACGCTACCTTCGCCACCGACAATTTCCTGGCTGGCGAGCTGATCGGCAAATGGGCTGCCGGCAAGCTGGGTGCCGAAGCGGCCAATGCCAGGATAGCCCTGCTCAATCTGGGCATCAGCCAGCCCACCGTGGACGTCCTGCGCAATCAGGGCTTCCTGCAGGGCTTTGGCATCGACCTGGCCGATCCCAATAAATGGGGTGACGAAACCGATCCGCGCATTGTCGGTCATGATGTGACCGCCGGCAATGAAGAGGGTGGCCGCGAGGCCATGGAAAACCTCCTGATCAAGGATCCCATGATCAATGTGGTCCACACCATCAACGAGCCTTCCGCCGCCGGCGCTTACGAGGCGCTCAAGTCTTTCGGCCGCGAAAACGATGTCCTGATCGTCTCTGTCGATGGCGGTTGCCCGGGCGTTGCCAATGTGCGCGATGGCGTCATCGGTGCGACCTCCCAGCAATATCCCTTGCAGATGGCGGCGCTGGGTGTCGAGGCCATCAAGGCCTGGGCCGATAGCGGAGTGAAGCCCGAGCCGACCGAAGGCAAGGATTTCTTCGATACCGGCGTGAAGCTGGTGACCGATGAACCCGTGGACGGTGTTGACTCGATCGACACCACCGAGGGCGAGGCGCTCTGCTGGGGTTGAGCCCAGGCTTGCACAATAGAAGCGGCAGGGTCAGTCTGGCCCTGCCGTCGATTGGGAACCGGGGAGGATACCCATGTCGAACCACACCGAGGCCGAGACGGGTCCCGCCGCCCGGGCCGAGGCCATAGCCAGCTTCGAGCATCAGTACACATTGCTCTCGCGCATCCAGCATGCACTGCATTCCAATCCGGCACTGGTGCCGCTCATCGTGCTGGTCGTTTCCATCCTGGTCTTCGGTGCCCTGCTCGGCACCAAGTTCTTTTCGTCCTTCGCGCTGACCCTGATCCTGCAGCAGGTCGCCATTGTCGGCATTGTGGGGGCCGCGCAGTCGCTGGTCATCCTCACGGCCGGCATTGATCTGTCGGTCGGCGCCATCATGGTGCTGAGTTCGGTCATCATGGGCCAGTTCACCTTCCGCCTTGGCCTGCCGCCTGCCGTTGCGGTGGCCTGCGGGCTGGCCATCGGCACCCTGATCGGCTTCGTCAATGGCTGGCTGATAGCCCGCATCAAGCTGCCTCCCTTCATCGTCACCCTGGGCATGTGGCAGATCGCCCTGGCGTCCAACTTCCTCTATTCGGGCAACGAGACCATCCGCGCGCAGGATATCGAGGCCAATGCGCCCCTCCTGCAGTTCTTCGGCCAGTCCTTCTCCTTTGGCGGGGCCGTGTTCACCTATGGGGTGATCTTCTTCATCCTTCTGGTGCTGCTATTGGCCTATGTCCTGCGTCACACCGCCTGGGGCCGCCACGTCTATGCCGTGGGCGACGACCCCGAAGCGGCCGAACTGTCGGGCGTCAATACAAGGCGCGTGCTGATATCTGTCTATGCGCTTTCCGGCCTCATCTGCGCCTTTGCCGGCTGGGTTCTCATCGGTCGCATCGGCTCGGTTTCGCCCACCTCCGGCCAGTCGGCCAATATCGAATCCATCACCGCCGTGGTGATTGGCGGCATCTCCCTCTTTGGCGGCCGCGGCTCGATCCTGGGCATGTTCTTCGGGGCGCTGATCGTCGGCGTCTTCTCGCTTGGCCTGAGGCTTCTCGGCGCCGACGCGCAATGGACCTATCTGCTCATCGGCGCGCTCATCATCGGCGCCGTGGCCGTGGACCAGTGGATCAGAAAGGTGTCTGCCTGATGGAACCCATTCTTACCGCCCGCAGCCTCAACAAGCGCTATGGCCGCGTCACGGCGCTCGACAATTGCGACTTCGATCTCATGCCCGGCGAAATCCTCGCCGTCATCGGTGACAATGGCGCCGGCAAGTCCTCGCTCATCAAGGCCCTGTCGGGCGCCATTAGGGTGGACAGCGGCGACATCTTCCTCGATGGGCAGAAGGTCAACTTTTCCTCGCCCATCGACGCGCGCAATGCGGGGGTGGAAACGGTCTACCAGACCCTGGCCATGTCGCCTGCGCTCTCCATTGCCGACAACATGTTCATGGGCCGCGAAATCCGCAAGCCGGGCTTCATGGGCAAGATCATGCGCCAGCTCGACCGCCCCGTCATGGAGCGCATCGCCCGCGAGAAACTGTCCGATCTGGGACTGATGACAATCCAGAATATCAATCAGGCCGTGGAGACCCTTTCGGGCGGACAGCGCCAGGGCGTGGCGGTGGCGCGGGCAGCCGCCTTCGGCTCGAAGGTTATCATCCTCGACGAACCCACGGCCGCACTGGGCGTCAAGGAGTCCCGCCGCGTGCTCGATCTCATCCTGGACGTGCGGGCGCGTGGCATTCCGATCATCCTGATCAGCCACAACATGCCCCATGTCTTCGAAGTGGCCGACCGCATCCATGTGCATCGGCTGGGAAAACGTCTCTGCGTCATCGATCCAAAGGACTACACCATGTCCGACGCCGTGGCCTTCATGACCGGCGCCAAGGCCGCTCCGGGCGTGCCGGCAGGCGCGGTGTAATATCGGAGACTGAATAGCTGGCTCGTGCGCCCCCTCGCCCCTAAGGGAAGAGGGCCGGGGTGAGGAGTGAAGGCCCCTCGGCAAGACCGCAATGCTGAACCCCTCATCCGGCCCTCCGAGCCACCTTCTCCCCTCAGGGGAGAAGGGAAGGGTCCTGACCCTACGAGAGCAGCCTACCCCTCGAACGCCTTGAAATGCTTGGAGAGCTTGAGCGTCTGCGCCTGGTAGTTTGACCCCAGTTCAGTGCCATAGAGCCGATCGGGCTTTTCGGCGAGTTCCTCGTAGATCAGCCGTCCGATGATCTGTCCGTGGCCGAGCAGGAACGGCACTTCGCGGCTGCGCACTTCGAGCACCGCGCGGCTGCCGGTGCCCCCCGCGGACGAATGGCCGAAGCCGGGGTCGAAGAACCCCGCATAATGCACGCGGAACTCCCCCACCAGCGGATCGAAGGGCACCATCTCGGCCGCATGGGTGGGCGGCACATGCACCGCTTCGAGACTCACCAGGATATAGAATTCGTCGGGGTCGAGGATCAGCTCGCTCTTGCCGCGATTATAAAGCGGCTCCCAGAAGTCCAGCACGTCGAGCGCTGCCTTCTTGTCCACGTCCACCACGGCCGTATGGCGCTTGGAGCGGAAGCCCACCAGCCCGCCGCGGCCCTCGCCCAGGAGGTCGATCGAAAGCGCCACTCCTTCGCCCACCGGCTGGTCGCCGCCGATGACCAGCGTGTCCGAGGCGTGCAACGCCTGGTGCTGCGCCACCGACAGGCGCGTATCTCCGCAGCGGAACCGCATCTGGCTGAGGCGCGAGCCGGTGCGCACCAGCACCGGAAAGGTCCGCGGGCTGATTTCGAGATAGAGCGGACCACTATACCCTGCTGGCAATTGATCGAAGCCGCGCGCCCGGTCGCCTATCACACGGGTGAACACGTCCAGCCGCCCGGTCGAACTCTTGGGATTGGCCGAGGCGCTGACCGTGGGCGGCAGGTTGAGGCTTTCTTCGAGCGGCACGAGATAGACGCAGCCCCGCTCCAGCACCGCGCCCTGCGCCAGATCGATCTCGTGCAGCTTCAGTGCTTCGATGCGCTCGGCCACCGAATGGGATGGGCCGGGCAGGAAACTCGAGCGCACGCGAAAGGCGGTCTTGCCCAGTCTGAGGTCGAGGCTTGCCGGCTGCACCTGGTCGGCGTCGAAGGGCCGCGAGGCAATGATGGCGCCTTCGCCATGCAGTTTCTCGATCAGCCGCGCCGGAAAGACGCCCTTGGGCCAAATCTCAGCCATATCATGCCCACCCAGCGTAAAGACCGCCCATCCCTAGCAATGCCAGCAATTGACGCCAACCGGCAATTGGCTTTAGATCACAGCCCAGTGGTGATTTGGCCGGTCGCTTGCAGCCACTCTAAATATGTTGCTAAAGACCGTTTTGGAACCGGCCGCCATTTGCGTGCCGGTTTTTTGTTTGAAGGCGTAGACCATGTCCAGGAAGAACAACCCCCTTGCCGACCCGAAAAAGCTCTCGGCGGCCACCCAGATGGTCCATGGCGGGGGCAAACGATCGGATTTCCACGAGACCAGCGAAGCGCTGTTTCTCAATTCCGGCTATGCCTATCCCTCCTCCGAACATGCCGAACTGCTGTTTCAGGGCAAGGTGCCCGGCGGGCACAATTATTCGCGCTTCGCCAATCCCAA
This sequence comes from uncultured Devosia sp., assembly GCA_965651655.1. GTDB lineage: Bacteria > Pseudomonadota > Alphaproteobacteria > Rhizobiales > Devosiaceae > Devosia. The sequence goes on along the minus strand of CBFGTF010000022.1, from coordinate 12,733 downwards.
TTACGACATGTTCCAGGACCGCATGGCGCTGATCGAAGGCGCCGAGGCGGCACGCTGCTTTGCCACCGGCATGTCGGCCGTCACCAATGCGATCATGAGCCAGGTGCGGGCAGGGGACCATATCGTCGCCTCCCAGGCCCTGTTCGGCGGGTGCCGCTATGTCGTGGAAGATTTCGCGCCGCGCTTCGGCGTCGCCTCCACCCTGGTCGATGGCCGTGACGCGGCCAGCTTCGCCGCCGCCATGCAGCCCAATACCAAGGTGGTGTTCATCGAGACGCCGACCAATCCGACGCTGGAACTGGTCGACATCGCCGCTGTCGCCGAAATCGCCCATGCCCATGGCGCCAAGCTGATCGTCGACAATGTCTTTGCCACCGCGCTCTACCAGAAGCCGCTGGAAATGGGTGCCGATCTGGTGACCTATTCGGCCACCAAGCATATCGATGGCCAGGGCCGGGTCATGGGCGGCATCGTGCTGGGGTCCAAGGCCCTGATCGAAGGCGACATCCACACCTTCCTCCGTCATACCGGGCCGACCCTGTCGCCCTTCAATGCCTGGGTGCTGACCAAGGGGCTCGAAAGCTTCGCACTGCGTGTGGAACAGATGACCAACAGCGCCGAAAAGGTCGCCGCCGCGCTGGCCGGTCATCCCAAGGTCAACCGGGTGATCTATCCCCATCATGAGAGCCATCCGCAATACGATCTGGCCAAAAAGCAGATGAAGCGCGGCTCGACCCTGCTCGCCATCGATGTCAAGAATGGCCAGGAGGGCGCATTCACCCTTTCGGACAATCTGGCAGTGGTGCTGATTTCCAACAATCTGGGCGACGCCAAGTCACTGATCACCCATCCGCGCACCACGACCCATGCGCGTCTGACCGAGGAAGTGCGGCTCGAAACCGGCGTCACCCCCGGCCTCCTGCGGCTCTCGGTCGGCCTCGAAGACCCCGACGACCTGATTGCCGACCTGATGTACGGACTGGACCAGGTTTGACCTTGGCGCGGCACTGGTGCAGGCGGTTCCTGCCCACCCTCCCCCTTGAGGGGAGGGTAGCGCCGCTCGGCCCAACGGGCCGTAGCAGAGCTGGGGAGGGGGTGGCCTTGCGGCAATCGATGGACCCCCACCCTCATGCCCTCCCCTCGAGAGGGAGGCAGGCGCTAAGCCGCGCACTTGGCGTACTGTTTATGTCTGTCGCCCTCGCCACCCCCGTTCTTGCCCAGTCCCTGCCTTATCACGCCGATCCGGACGCGCGGGAAATGCTGCCCAGCCTCACCCCAGTCCCGGCCATCCGCTTTCTCACCACAACCGATTTTCCGCCCTTCAATTTCCGCGACCAGAGCGGTGAACTGGTCGGCTTCAATATTGACCTCGCCAAGCGCATCTGCGCCGAGGTCAATGTGGCCTGCACTATCCAGGCCTGGCCCTGGGACCAGGCCACCAATGCCCTCAGCGACAGCCAGGGCGATGCGTTGATTGCCGGGCTCGCGATGTCGGCGGAAAATGGCGTGCTGTTTGACTATTCCTCCACCTATCTGGCGCTGCCCGGGCGGTTTGTCACCCGGGCCGATGCCGTGGAAGGGTTTCGCCCGGAAAACCTCGCCGGCCAGCCGGTGGCCGTGCGCGCCGGCAGTGCGCATGAAGCCTTTCTCACCCGCTACCTGCCTCAGGTTGAACGGGTCGGCTTTGACAGTGAGATCGCCGCCCTCGCCGCGCTGAGGGATGGCAAGGTCGAGGCCTGGTTCGGCGATGCCATGCGCGCCGCCTTCTGGATCAACGAGAACCTGGGCTGCTGCGGCTTTGCCGGCGAGGCCTATTTCCGCCCGCATCTGTTTGGCGAAGGCCTCACCATTGCCGTGCCGGCCGGGCATGACCCGGTGCGGCATGCGATCGACTGGGCCCTGGTCCGCCTCCAGGAAAACGGCGCGCTGGACGAACTCTACCTGCGCTGGTTCCCCATCGGCTTCTACTGAACGGCCGGCACCAGGCGGGATCGCGGCCAGCGCAGCACCAGTTCCGCCACGATCAGGTTGGGCACCCAGCAAAGCCAGGCAATGGCGGGATAGGCTGTGTCGAAGTCCAGCCCGAAGCCGAACGTCATGCCGAGATAGATGCGCAGCGTGACCGCTGACAGCGTCAGGGCAATCGAGCGGATCATCCAGCGCCGATGTGCCACGCGGTCCCCGCGCATGGCGAGGGCTATGCCCCAGCCGGTCGTACCCAGCCAGGCCACGGCCAGCAGGCCAAACCCCCAGGCGGCAACGGCCCCGGCCTCGGTATTGATCGCCAGCCACAATCCACCACTGCCCGAGAGCAGGATGGCGGCGCCATAGATGCGGCCAATCAGGCGATGGACCATCGGGCGGCGATTGCGCAGCCCCTGCCACAATTGGAACGGCACCAGGGCCAGCGCCACCGGCGCCAGGATCACATGGGCGAAGAAGGCGATGGGCCGGTATTGGGCATGATAGGCCACGAATGCCATCGTCGCCTCGACCCCGCCGGCCATGAAGCGCCACGATACCAGCGCCACCCCCAGGCACAATATCCACAGCAGCGCGTTGCGCCCCCATCCCAGTCCCGTCGCGATCATGATCAAGCCTCCCATGCAGCTTGACAGTGTAAAGCCAGTTTTCCTTGACACTGTCAAGTCGCTTTGCTTAGTGACGGCATGACCCGCATTCTTGAAAAGCAGAAGCCGCACGCCCATGGCGATCTGCGCGAAGGCCTGATCAATGCCGGCCTCACCCTGCTGGCCCGGGAAGGCACCGCCGGCATGACCCTGCGCAAATGCGCGGCCCTGGCCGGCGTGTCCCATGCCGCACCGGCCCATCATTTTCAGGGATTGCCGGGCCTGCTCGATGCCATTGCAGCGCGCGGCTACACGCGGTTTGCCGAGGCGATGGAGGCCCAGGCTGCCGCAGCTCCGGACGAACCAAGGGCGCGTCTGGAGGCCATCTGCCTGGCCTATTTCGACTTCGCCCGCGCCAATCCCGCGCTCTATGATTTGATGTTCCGCCAGATCTGGGCTCTGGCCGGGTCCGGTGAGGAATTGCGGCTGGCCGGCGCCCGGGCCTATGCCGTCCTGGCCCAGGCCTGCGCCCCCTTCGTGTCAAAGGGAGAAGAGCCCGGGATCGTCGAAACCCAGGTCTGGAGCCTCATCCACGGCTATGCCACGCTGGTCCTGGTCGGCAAACTGGGCCGGAACCGGCCCATCGCTTCGGTCGAGGAACTGCTCGGCCTGCTTCGGAAGCTGGAACTGCAGGCCTAGCTCGGCATCCGCCGGTGCCGGGCCCGGGCGGCCACTTCGATGGCTGCCGTGGTCAACCGGTCCAGGCTCAGATGGTCACGCAGCATTTCGAGGAAGCGCAGTTCCTCCTGCTCAAGGTGCAGATCGACCGCAGTCACTTCCACCGCCAGCGCATAGGCCGTGTCCTGCAGCTTGACGGGCAGGGCGGCCACGGCCTGCTCGACCACACGGTCCAGCCCGTTGTGGCCATTCAGAATATCGGCACAATCATTGGCCACCGCTTCCAGCCGGTCCATGTCGAACCCTTCGAACACCGGCAACCTGCCGATCAGGGCGGTAATCCGGGTCAGCTCCTTTTCGCTCATGGCGCTGTCGGAAGAGGCGGCAACGATCATCAGATGGACAAGGGCGTCATGAGCGGAGGTCATAAGGCGGTTCCCGATTGCGGACTGTGCAAGAACTATGCGCTTGCACCGGCCTTCGCAACCACCTGCGACATTGACGTCCGTTCGGTTCCGGTGCATTGACCGGGCTTTGTCTCATCCCGTCTGTTCCAAGAGGCTTTGCCCCAGTGTCGCCCGCCGCTTTGCCCGTCCTTGATCCGTCCTTTTTCGAGCCCGCGCAGTCTGCGCGCGCCTGGCCATTCGAAGAAGCGCGCAAGATCGTCAAACGGCTGGACAAGTCGGGCAAGGGCGAGGCCGTGTTCGAGACCGGCTATGGCCCCTCGGGCCTGCCTCATATCGGCACCTTCGGCGAAGTGGCCCGCACCACCATGGTGCGCACGGCCTTTCGCCTGCTGACGCGTGACCAGGTTCCGACGCGGCTGATCTGCTTTTCCGACGATCTCGACGGCATGCGCAAGATCCCGGACACCGTCCCCTCCAAGGAGGCGATGGAACCGCATCTGCAGAAGCCGCTGACATCGGTGCCGGATCCCTGGACCAATGAATATGCGAGCTTTGGCGACCACAACAACGCCATGCTGCGCCGCTTCCTCGACACCTTCGGGTTCGACTACGAGTTCGCCAGCGCCACCGACTATTACAAGTCCGGCCGCTTCGATGCGGTGCTGCTGCGCGCCGCCGAACGCTATGACGACATCATGAATGTCATGCTGCCCACGCTTGGCGCCGAGCGTCAGGCCACCTATTCGCCCTTCCTGCCGATCTCCCCCATTTCGGGCCGGGTACTCTATGTGCCCATGAAGGAAGTGAACGCCAGGGACGGCACCATCACCTTCGCCGACGAGGACGGGCGCGACACCACCCTGCCCATCACCGGCGGGCATGTGAAGATGCAGTGGAAGCCTGACTTCGGCATGCGCTGGGCTGCGCTCGACGTCGATTTCGAGATGTTCGGCAAGGATCACCAGACCAACCAGCACATCTACGACAAGATCTGCTCCATTCTCGGCGGCACCCCGCCCGAGCATTATGTGTTCGAACTGTTCCTGGACGCCGAGGGCCAGAAGATCTCCAAGTCCAAGGGCAATGGTCTGACCATCGATGAATGGCTGACCTATGCGCAGACCGAGAGCCTAGGGCTCTACATGTTCCAGAAGCCGCGCGTCGCCAAGCGTCTGCATTTCGATGTCATCCCGCGCGCCGTTGATGAATATTTCAACTTCGTGGCCGCCTATGAACGCCAGGATGCCGCGGCGCGCCTCGAAAATCCGGCCTTCCATGTCCATTATGGCAATGTGCCCAAGGTCGACATGCCGGTCACCTTCGGCCTGCTGCTCAATCTGGCCACGGCCTCCAACCCGGAAACGCCTGAAGTCATGTGGGGCTATATCTCGGCCTATGCGCCGGGTGTCTCGGCCAAGACCCATCCGCATCTCGATGCGCTGGTCGGCTATGCCATGCGCTACTTCCACGATTTCGTCGAGAAGTCCTATCGCGCCCCCGACGAGGTCGAACGCGCGGCGCTCGAAGCGCTGTCGGCCGCCTTGGCCGAATTGCCGGCCGGGGCCAGCAATGAAGACATCCAGAATGCCGCTCTCGATGTGGCGCGCGAGATCGAGCGCTATCAGGACCATACCAAGAAGGGCCCCACTGGTGGCCCCGGCGTGTCCGGCGACTTCTTCCAGATGCTCTATCAGGTCCTGATCGGGCAGGAACGCGGACCCCGCTTCGGTTCCTTCGCCGCACTCTATGGCATCGACAATACCCGCGCTCTGATCCAGAAGGCGCTGGACGGTAAGCTGCTGGCGGAGGCGTAACGCCCCGCCAGCCTATCGCCGCCTGTTCCGCTCTTTCAGGTCATCGGCTAAGCTGGTGGTCGGAAGGGAGCCTGCCATGTCACAGACCTATCTGGTAACCGCGCAGTGGGATACCGAAGCCGGTGTCTGGGTTGCGACAAGTGAAGACATTGTCGGCCTTGTTTCCGAGGCCGCCTCGCTGGATGCGCTTTATGCGCGGGTGCTGGAAATCGCACCTGACCTGCTGGAAGAGAACGGCATTGCTGCGCCGGAGCAGGGCACCATTGATTTTCATGTTCTGGCGGCCTTCGACCAGTCCGCCGCTGAATAATGGTCCGCGGCTACTACGCCCAGATCATTGCAGCCCTGCGCCAGGCCGGCTGTGTCTATAAGCGCGCGGGCAAGGGTGATCACGAAATCTGGTACAGCCCCATCACGCAACGGAGCTTCACTGTCGACAAGGGGTCGCTCTCCCGCCACACGGCCAATGCCGTCATGCGTCAGGCCGGGGTCGAGAAGAAGTTCTGACTGGGTTATTGGCTCGCCCAGATGATCCGCGCCATCCATTCCACATCGACAATGTCGAAGATGCGTGGGTCATAGGCCGGGTTGATCGAGTGCAACTCGATCTGCTTGGCCGTCTGGCGGAACAGGATCTTGGCCATCACCTCGCCATCCCTGGTCTTGACCACCACGCGGTCGCCGCGTCGCACCTGTTCGGTTGGAGAAACCACGATCCGGTCGCCCTCGCGATAGAGCGGCTCCATGCTGTCGCCCGAGATTTCCAGCGCATAGATACCGTCCTCATCCGGCGTCGGCAGGGCCACCTCGTCCCAGCCATGTCCCACAGGATGCCCGGCACTGTCGAAAAAGCCGCCGCTGCCCGCCTGGGCCAGGCCGAGCAGCGGAATATTGCGCAGATCAGGCTCGGAAAAGCCGCTCGGCATGGCCATGAACACGCCGGTCCCGGCGAGGAACGTGTCAAAGCTCTCGCCCGTGGCATCCAGGATTTTGGAAATGCTTTCAGTCGAGGGCCAGCGCTCCCGGCCATCCTTGCTCACCCGCTTGGAAACATTGAACGCCGTCGCATCAAGCCCCGCCAGTTTGGCCAGCGCAGACACCGACACGCCCTGGCGCCGCGCCAGCGCGTCAATGCCATCCCAGATGGATCGGTGTGAAAGCATGATGGAGCCAAAAAGAGGAATGATGTCTTAGGACGGAAAACAATCCTAGTCTAGAACCCCGCATTCACCTTGTAAAGCGGCCCTTTCCGCATTACCCCGGCTGCCAGTGCTTCTCCGCTTCAGGGTCTTGTCCATGCCCGATCTGCCCGACCTCATCTACAAGATCGCTTCCAGCGTCAGCTTTGCCCCGGCCCGGTTAGCTGGCCACTATGCCGGCATGCCCATCGACGCGGCGGATGGCTATATGCACTTTTCCACCGCCGCCCAGCTGGCCGAGACCCTCCGCCTGCATTTCAGGGGACAGTCCGATCTGGTTCTGCTGGCCGTGCGCACCGCCGATCTGGGCCAGGACCTGGTCTGGGAGCCCTCTCGCGGCGGCCAATTGTTCCCGCACCTTTACGGCGGCCCCCTGCCGCTCTCGAGCGTGGAATGGGACGAGCCGATCAGCGTCGACACGGACGGGCACTGCGATCTGCCGGAGGCCGTCCGATGATCTTTTCCGCCTTCTCGCCGCTGTTGCGCAATGCCGGCCTGGCCAGCCTGACACGCGACGCACTGCTGCGCATGGACCCCGAAACTGCCCATGGCGCGACCATCACCGCGCTGCGCCTGGGTCTCGCCCCGCAGCAGGAACACCCCGATCCGCCCGAGCTTGCCACCAGCTTCTGCGGCCTTGATCTCAAGAACCCCATCGGCATGGCGGCCGGCTTTGACAAGAATGCCGAAGTGCCGCGCCCGCTGGCACTGATGGGCTTCGGCATGGTCGAGATCGGCACCGTGACGCCGCGCCCCCAGGCCGGCAATCCCAGGCCGCGCCTGTTCCGCATCCCCGAGGCCGATGGCGTCGTCAACCGCATGGGCTTCAACAATGAGGGACACGAGGCGGCCTTTGCGCGGTTGAAGGGCCTGCGCGTCCCCGCGGCCCTGGGCGTCAATATCGGCGCCAACAAGGACAGCCAGGATTTCACTGCCGACTACGTGCTGGGGGTCCAGCGCTTTGCGGACCTTGCCGACTACCTCACCGTCAACATTTCCTCCCCCAACACACCGGGCCTGCGCAATCTCCAGGCCGACGAGGCCCTGCGGCGCCTCCTGGGCGAAGTGCTCACCGCCCGCGCCAAGGCCAGGACCCGCGTGCCGGTTCTCCTCAAGATCGCGCCTGATCTTGACCAGGCCGGCATGGACGCCATTGCCCGCGTCATCCTCGATACCGATCTCGATGGGCTGATCGTCTCCAATACCACCATTTCGCGCGACCCGGTCGCGGGCCTCGAAAATGCCGAAGAAACGGGCGGCCTCTCGGGCAGGCCGCTGTTCGAACTCTCCACGCAGCGTCTCGCCCAGATGCGTCAGCGCGTCGGCAGCCTCCCCATTGTCGGGGTAGGGGGCGTGCATTCCCCGCAATCGGCGCTGGCCAAGTTCGAAGCCGGCGCCGACGTCATCCAGCTCTATTCGGCGCTGGTCTTCGGCGGCCTTGACCTGCTCGACCGCATCAAGCGTGGCCTGGTTGCCGGCGTTCGTGCGGCCGGCCGGAAGAACATTGCCGAACTGGTCGGCACCCAGGTCGACGACTGGGCTTCGGGCCGCGTGGAGTAACTAGCGGGCGACGTCGAGTTCGAACACCACGTCCGCCCGTTCGCGCGACCTCTCGACAAGGTCGTAATTGGGCAGGTCGTTGCGCGCGATATGGGCGCGGTTGCGCTCCTCGGTGAACAACCCCTCTTCGCCGTGACGCCTGAGCAGTCGCGCCTCGACGAGGTCGCGCGGGACATGGATGAAGACGGCATAGTCGAGCAGCGGCCGCACCCCGGCCCAGGGGCCGTCGGCCAGCAGCAGGTAATTGCCCTCCACCACCAGCACCCTCACATCCGCTGGCACCGTGAAGGCATTCTCGACCGTGTCTTCGATCTTGCGGCTGTAGCCCGGCCCGCTCACCGCCTCATGCGCCTGCTTGAGGCGATGCAGGAAGCTGACAAACTCCGCGCCTTCGAATGTGTGCGGCGCGCCCTTGTAGTCGGCCTGGCCCATCGCCTCGATCTTGGCATGCTTCATGTGGAAGCCGTCCATCGGCACCAGCGCCGTGCTGCCGGGTTTCACGGCATTGAGCATGGTCACCAGTTCGGCGGCCAGTGTCGATTTGCCGGTGCCCGGCCCGCCCGCCAGCCCGATGGCGATGCGCTGGCCATGGGCCGCGCTCTCCATTTCCAGGATATGCGGCACCAGCCGGGACAGCACGTCCTGCGGCCGCAGGTGGATTGCCTTGACCATGGTTCAGCGGCTCCGCGCCAGGCGCAACAGCAGCCAGACCGGCACCACCACGGCAGCACCGGCCAGGATATAGCCGCCAAGCTGGCGGAACATGCCGGCCCCGTCGCGGATTGTGTCGCGCACCACCTCCACCACGCCGCGCACGAGATCCCCGGCATTGAAACCGAACACCGACATGACAAAGCCTACAAACAGGGAAATTAGCACCAGTTTGACCACGACCGCACCTGGCGGCCCGCCGAACAGGCGCTCGAGCCCGGAACGGGTCTGGGGTTTCACATCATCGCTCATCGCGCCGCTCCGGCTTGGTGGGGTCCACACCATCATATAGGCTCTTGGCTGATTTGCAGTAGGTTCAAATTGTCTGTTTTCCGTGCGCGCCAAATCCCCCACCCTCATTCCCTCCTCCTTGTGGCGAAGCAGGGTGGGGGTGTCTCTGGGCAAACTCTGCGCCCCTGCTCATGATCGCCACTCTTCCCCCCGTCATCCAGTCCTGGTTCACCTCCCGTGGCTGGTCCCCCCGCCAGCACCAGCTCGATGTCCTTGCCTCCTACCAGTCCGGCGCCGGCCAATTGCTCATCGCCCCGACGGGCGCCGGCAAGACCCTGGCCGGCTTCCTGCCCACCCTCACCGATCTGGTCGATGGCAGGTTCGAGGGTCTCCACACCCTCTATATTTCCCCGCTCAAGGCCCTGGCGGTCGATGTGGAGCGCAATCTGTCCACCCCCATCGCCCAGATGGGCCTGCCCATCCGCGTCGAGGCGCGTACCGGCGATACGCCCGCTTCCAAGCGCGCTCGTCAGCGCATCAAGCCGCCCCATGTGCTGCTGACCACGCCCGAGCAACTGGCCCTGCTGATCAGCCACCCCCATGCCGAACTCATGTTCGGCAGCCTCAAGCGGGTGGTGCTCGATGAACTCCATGCCCTGGTGACCTCCAAGCGCGGGGACCTCCTGGCGCTGGGGCTCGCCCGGCTGGCCACGCTTGCCCCCGACATGCAGGTGACTGCGCTCTCGGCGACCGTGGCCCGCCCCGATCTGCTGCGCGACTGGATCGCCCAGCCCAATCCGGCGCGCCGCACCGATCTGCTGCATATGCAGGGTGGCGCCCGGCCCGAATTGTCCATTCTCGAAACTGCCGAGCGCCTGCCCTGGGCCGGCCATTCGGCCGTCTATGCCCATCGCGAGCTCTATGAGACGATCCAGCAGCACAAGACCACGCTGCTCTTCGTCAATACCCGCTCCCAGGCCGAAATGCTGTTCCAGGGCCTGTGGGACATCAACGAGGCGATGTTGCCCATTGCCCTGCACCATGGCTCGCTTTCGGTCGAACAGCGCCGCAAGGTCGAGGCGGCCATGGCCTCGGGAAAGCTCAAGGCCGTGGTCTGCACCTCGACGCTGGACCTTGGCATCGACTGGGGCGATGTCGATCTCGTCGTGCAGGTCGGTGCGCCCAAGGGGTCCTCGCGCATGCTCCAGCGCATCGGTCGCGCCAATCACCGGCTCGACGATCCGTCACGCGCCCTCCTGGTCCCCTCCAATCGTTTCGAAGTGCTCGAATGCGAGGCGGCGGTCGAGGCCGTGGCCGAAGGCCATCAGGACAGCGAAGACCCTCACCCCGGCGGCTATGACGTGCTGGCCCAGCATGTGCTGGGCATGGCCTGTGCGGCGCCCTTCCATGCCGATGACCTCTATGCCGAAGTCACCCGCGCCTGGCCCTATCGCGATCTCACCCGCGAAAAGTTCGACAAGGTGCTCGATTTCGTCGCCACCGGCGGCTACGCGCTCCGCGCCTACGAACGCTATGCGCGATTGAAGCAGAACCCCGATGATACCTGGCGCCTCTCCCATCCGCAGGTGGCCCAGCAATACCGGCTCAATATCGGCACCATCATCGAAGAGCCCATGGTGCGTGTCCGCCTGGTCCGGGCAAGGGGCCAGAAGGCGGGACGCACCACCGGTCCCATCGGCATGGGCGGGCGCGTCCTGGGCGAAATGGAGGAATATTTCTTCGGCACCCTCTCGCTTGGCGATACCTTCATGTTCGGCGGCGAAATCGTCGCCTTCGAGGGCATGAAGGACAATGAGGCCTTCGTGTCCCGTGCCTTTTCAAAGGACCCGAAGATCCCCTCCTATATGGGCGGCAAATTCCCGCTTTCGACCTATCTGGCCGAGCGTGTGCGCCGCATCATGGATAGCCCCGAGGACTGGCACAAGCTGCCCGACCAGGTCAGCGACTGGCTGCGATTGCAGCGCGATCTCTCCGTCATGCCGCGCCGCGATAGTCTCTTGGTCGAGACCTTTCCGCGCGGCTCCAACAATTTCCTCGTCTGCTATCCCTTCGAGGGGCGCCTGGCGCACCAGACCCTGGGCATGCTCCTGACCCGAAGACTCGAACGCATGCGCGCCCGTCCCTTGGGCTTCGTCGCGTCCGAATACGCCCTGGCCATCTGGGGCCTGGGCGACCTCTCGGCCCTTATCCGCACCGGCCGCCTCTCGCTCGACGAGCTGTTCTCCGAGGACATGCTGGGCGATGATCTCGAAGCCTGGCTCGACGAGAGCGCGCTGATGAAGCGCACCTTCCGCAACTGCGCCATCATTGCCGGGCTGATCGAGCGGCGGCATCCCGGCAAGGAAAAGTCCGGCCGCCAGATCACCATGAGTTCGGACATCATCTATGATGTGCTCTACCAGCACGAACCCGACCATATCCTGATCGAAGCCACCCGCCGCGACGCCGCCCGCGGCCTGCTCGATATCGAACGCCTCGGCCAGATGCTCTCCCGCATCCGCCACCACATCGTCCACAAGCCCCTGCATCAGATTTCTCCCCTTGCCGTACCCATCCTTCTCGATATCGGCAAGGAACCCATTTTCGGGGAAGCCCGGGAATCAGCTATGGCTGAGGCAGCAGAGGAGTTGCTGAGGGAAGCAGTCGGCGAGGTTTGAGTTGTCTCAGCCAACCACCGATCCGCCCTCGGGCTCGACCCGAGGGCCGCTAGCAAAGCACACCGGTGCTCTTGCGGTCGCGGCGAAAGGCCCTCGGGTCAGGCCCGAGGGCGGCGCAGAAATGGTGGCCCTGAAGTGCCAAATGGACGATGAAATCCTATATGAACAACGCGGCTCTCTCGCTCCCCATTCCGGACACTCCCGTGCTGCGTTTCGCCGGCCATAATTTCGAACCTCTCGCCTCCGGCGCCCTCTATTGGCGCGCGCAATCCACCCTGCTGGTGGCCGATCTGCATTTCGAGAAGATGGCGAGCTTTGCCCGCCGCGGTCAGATGCTGCCGCCCTACGACACAGCCATGACCCTGACCCGGCTCGAAACCGATCTCAGGCGCACCGGCGCCACGCGGCTGATTTCCCTCGGCGACAGTTTTCACCGCCCCGACTCCAGCCTCCTGCTCACCCCAGCCGACCGCATGCGGCTCGATGCCATCACCGAAATGGTGGATTGCCTCTGGCTCTCGGGCAACCATGATCCGGTGCCGCACGCCATTGGCGGCACCTGCCTGCCGGAACTGGAACTGGAGGGCCTCCTGTTCACCCATGAGCCGCGCAAGGGGCAAACGGGCCTCATGGCCGGGCATCTCCATCCGGCGGCGCGCCTTGTCATGGAAGGCCGTACCACGCGGAAGCCCTGCTTCGTCCATGACAATCGCCTCATGATCCTGCCCGCCTATGGCAGCTCCACCGGCGCGATGAACATCCTCTCGCCGGCCTTTTTCGGCCTGTTCCACTGGCCGGCGCTGGAAGTGGTCATGCTCGGTCGCGACCGTACCTATCCGGTGCCGGTCAAGAGGCTGGTGGGCGGCTAACCCTTATTCCTCTCCC
>CBFGTF010000021.1:0-27548 GCA_965651655.1 uncultured Devosia sp. | reverse complement strand
CAGGAGCGATTTTGCCTTTGGCACGGGGGCTAGCCAGCTACGCGTTCAATTTCTGCACCACACCGGCTCAGCTTGTCTTCCAGCCGCTCGAAGCCACGGTCGAGGTGATAGATGCGGTTGACCACGGTTTCACCCCTGGCGGCGAGGCCGGCAATGACCAGCGACACCGAGGCGCGCAGATCGGTCGCCATGACCTGGGCACCCTTGAGCTGGGACTTGCCCGTGATGGTGGCGAGCTGGCCATGCACCGCGATATCGGCGCCGAAGCGCGCCAGCTCCGCAACATGCATATAGCGGTTCTCGAAGATGGTCTCGCGGATATGGCTGACGCCGCCACTCATGGTCATGAGGGCCATGAACTGGGCCTGCAGATCGGTCGGGAAGCCCGGGAAGGGGTCGGTCTCGACATCGACCGGCATGATGCCATTGCCATTGCGGCGCACGCGCAGGCCCTTGGCCTCGCGCGACACGTCGGCGCCGGTCTGGGCGAGGATATCGAGCGCCGCCTGCAGATGTTCGGGGCGGGCGCCCTTGAGGAGCACATCGCCCCCGGTCATGGCGGCGGCCATGGCGAAGGTGCCGGTCTCGATACGATCGGGGATGACTTCCACCGTGGCGCCATGGAGCCTTTCGACACCCTCGATGGTCAGGGTCCTTGTGCCGATGCCGGAAATGCGGGCGCCCATGGCGACCAGGCATTCGGCGACATTGGTGATTTCGGGTTCCTGGGCGGCGTTCTCGATCACGGTGGTGCCGCGCGCCAGGGTCGCCGCCATCAGGATGGTATGAGTGGCGCCGACCGACACTTTGGGAAAGCTGACCGTGGCGCCGACCAGGCCACCCCGGGGAGCCCGGGCAACGACATAGCCTTCGTCGATGTCGATTTCGGCGCCCAGCGCCTTGAGGCCGTAAAGGAAGAGGTCAACGGGCCGCGTACCGATGGCGCAGCCGCCGGGCAGCGAGACGCGGGCCTCGTGGCAACGGGCCAGGAGCGGCCCGATGACCCAGAAACTGGCGCGCATCTTGGAGACAAGGTCATAGGGCGCAGTGGTGTCGACGATATCGGCGGCATGGAAGGTCATGCGCTGGCCTTCGCCCTCGTCCTCGCCGCGGCGACGGCCATGCACGGCAATGTCGACGCCGTGGTTTTCAAGTATGCGTTCGAGCTGCTTGACGTCGGCCAGGCGCGGCACATTGTGCAGCACCAATGGCTCATCGGTGAGCAGCGCGGCAATCATCAGCGGCAAAGCGGCGTTCTTGGCGCCGGAGATCGGGATTTCGCCCCGAAGTTCATTGCCGCCGACCAAACGAATGCGATCCATAAAGAAGTCCTCAGAATTGACCCATGACGGGCCTGCTACCTGGTGGGAGGTAGGCGAGGTCTTCGTTGCCGCTTGGGCCAGACCAGCCACACTCTGGAAAGGGTGACGAGAGCCTTGCAGCTCCCCTTGCGCATCGGCCGCAGGAAAAGCCGGGAGACGGCTTCCTGTCCGATACCGATAGAATCTCCCGAAAATGGTTTACGGTTTCTTGTCCGTGTCCGTTTCGGGGGCCGAAGGACCGGGTTGTTCGCCGCTCACCGTGGAACGGGCCCTGGCCTGATCTTTCCGACGCTTGAGATTTTCCCGCAGCTTTGCGGCCAATCTTTGCTCACGCGCGGCACTCTGCTCCGCTTTGCCCATCGCCTGCCGGCCCATCGATTCCATCCGGGCGGTTGATAGGCTGTTTTTGGCCTTGCGTCGAGGGAGGCACTATGGCAAAGGAGCCCCCGTCGCCGCGTCGGTTCGGAACCGGATGCAGCGGCCAGAGCGGTCGCGCCCTCCTACCGGTCAAGTGGGTCCCACTTTTCCCGGGCGCGCCCCAAAGATGCTGCCGTAGCTCAGTGGTAGAGCACTCCCTTGGTAAGGGAGAGGCCGACAGTTCAATCCTGTCCGGCAGCACCATTTCAACTCATTGATAGCGTTGAGTTTGCTGGAACGCGGTGGCATGGCGCCAAGCCGGCGGGCGCCGAGCTATTGAAAACTGTCCGGCAGTGACTGCCACGCCCGGATCAGCTGACTGATCGAGCGGACGTCCATCTTTCGCATGGCGTTGCTGCGGTGGAGCTTGACGGTCACCTCGCTTATCCCCAGGTCAAACGCGATCTGCTTGTTCAGGCGTCCCTTGGCCACTTCGCGCAGGACCTGCAATTCCCGAGGGGTCAGCGTTGCCACCAGGTCGAGCGTCCGCTCGCGTTCGGAGGCCGCAGCGCGTTGCTGGCTATCCTTCACCAAGGCAATGGCGATGGCATCGAGAAGGGTCTGGTCGCGGACAGGCTTGGTCAGGAAATCTATGGCGCCGGCCCGCATGGCGTCGACGGTCATGGGGATGTCACCAAAGCCGGTGAGGAAGATGACCGGCTTGGCGTTGCCGCTCCGGGTCAGTTGGCGCTGCAATTCGAGCCCGCTGGCACCGGGCATGCGGACGTCCAGGATCAGGCATCCCGGCGCGTCCAGGACGTCGGATTGCAGCAGTTCCGGTGTCGAGGCAAAGGCCATGGCGGCATAACCGGCGGACTGGACCAGATCGGTCAGGGCCTCACGAACCGAAGCGTCATCATCGACGACAACGACAATGGGGCCACTATCGGCAGCGGGCACTTCCCGACCAGGCGGCTGATGAATTGATCGATGTGAAATCATGATCATCCTTCCGGTATTGGGGAACCAAGCGCGTGGTTGATGGCGGCGAGGAGTGCCGGGGTATCGAACGGCTTGCGGAATACGTGTTCGATTGCCCTGGCCCGGCTGCGCTCGGCCAGCTCATGCCGCCCCGTGATGAGAAAGACAGGCACTTCCGGCCGCGCCTTGCGAACGATCTCGCGCAGTTCGAGGCCATCCATGACCGGCAGGCCGATATCGGTGACGACCAGATCGAGTTCGCCCAGGCCGGCATGCAACAGGGCCGGACCGGAGGGAAAAGCGAGCGCGCTATAGCCGGCTGCGTCGAGCAGGTCCGCCAGCGATTCCAGCATTGCCGGGTCATCATCCACCACCGCGATCACTGGTCTTGGCCTGGTCACGTCAAATCTCGCTTTCGGGCAGGATGAAACTCAGACGAGCGCCACCGCCTTGCCTGGTTTCCGCCCATAGCCGCCCGCCATGCGCTTCGACGATCGTGCGGCAGATGGTGAGGCCCATCCCCATCCCGGTCGCCTTGGTGGTGAAAAACGGCTCGAATATCCTGTCCGGCGACTCAAAGCCCGGCCCATTGTCCGACACGTCGACCTGCACGGCAGCCCCCACCTCGACAATCCGCACCTCCAGGGAGGGCGCGGCTGCAAATGCCGCCGCTTCGAGCCCGTTGCGCATGAGGTTGACCAGCACCTGCTGGATCTGGACCCGATCAAGTTGAAGCGGCGGCAGCCCAGGTTGCATGTCCAGCGTGACGACGACCCCGAGGCGCAATGCCTCTTCTGCCAGCAGGTCCCCGACTTCGGCGGCAAGGTCCCCAAGATTGACCGGCCCCCGGCTATCGTTCGATTGCCTGAACAGGGCCCGAATGCGGTTGACCACTGCCGCAGCAGCATTGGCATCGCGCACGATACGGTCCCCGGTCGCGGTGGCGCGCTCGAGATTGGGCGGGGCGGCCGCGAGCCAGCGCTGCAATGCATGGGAATTGGCGACTATGGCCGCGAGGGGCTGGTTCACCTCATGCGCTATCGAAGCGGAAAGTTCTGCCAGACTTGCGGCCTGGCCGGCACGGGCCAGACGATGCTGGGAGGCGCGCAACGCCTCCTGGGCGAGCATCTGATCCTCGATATCGATGCAGGCCCCATTCCATTGGATAATCTGTCCCGAGCCCTCGCGCATGGGCGAGGCGCGGGTTTCAACCCAGCGATAGAGCCCGTCGAAGCGGCGCAGCCTGTGCCGGCGCATATAGGGCTGGCCGGTTCTGAGCGCGCGGCGATAGGCCTCCCGCACCCCCGGCAGGTCATCGGGGTGGATGATGGCTTCCAATGTCGTTGTCAGATCGAGGCCAAGGTTGCCGCTGCTGTCCGTGCCGAGATAGTCGCGCAATTGGCGGCTGCGAAAGGTCGGGCGGCCCTGCGGGTCGGCGCAATAGACCATGACCGGCAGGGTTTCGATCAATTCACGCAGTGAGCGTTCACTGCTGCGCAATGCGTCCTCGGTGCGCTTGCTGACATCGATATCGATGCCGATGCCATACCATCCGGTAACCCGTCCGTCCGGTGCGCGGGTCGGACGAATGGTGAAGCGATGCCAGAGATAATCGCCGGTGGAGCGGAGCACGCGATAGTCGTAGTTGAAATCGCTGCCGCTGCGCATGCAGGCGCGCAGATGTTCGGCCGCTGCCGGATAGTCGTCGGGGTGAACGCCCAGCTTCCAGCCGAAATCGCCACCTTCAAGAAACGCGCTGTCGCCCAGCGGGCGGTTCAGATCGTCCAGCGTCATGGCAATCGAAGTCTGCGCGACCGGCGTCGCGTAGGTGAACCGGCCGCTCGCATCAAAGGCGAAGGCCGCGCCGTGCATCTGCTCGATGATCAAGGCGGCGCGCACCGCGTCTGCGGTTTCGCCCATGTCTTCCGACACGGTCCAGGCTTCGTCCGGCAACTGGGCCATGGGTTCCACGGGGACGGCGACGGCATAGCCCGGTTCCGCCCGGAACTCGGTGACCTGGTAGCTGCCGTCCGGCTGCAATTGCCGGCAAAAGATGATCTGTGGCACGCCGTTACGAAAGGCCCGGGAGATCGCCTGGGTCGCCGCCGGCCGGTCTTCGGGGTGAACACGGCCGAGAGGGGCCGGGCTGGGGCCACCCGATGTTCGAGGTTCCAATTTGACCTCCTTTTCGGCGCGTCGTTCCTATCGATAGCGGCCGGAACGCCATTGTGCACCTGTACGAGGGTATAGGACCGGGCGGAAAGCGGGTAGATGCGATGCTTTGTGCATCATCGATAGCCCACTCCCGAGATATAGTGCACCAATTGCTCCTCCTGCTGCTGCTCCGCCTTGAGCAGCGCCTGCAGGGCATCCCGGATGTCCAGTGTCCCGATCGGACGGTGCTCAGCCGTCACCACCGGCAGGTTCTGCAGGCGCCTGAGCATCATGAATTGCCAGGTTGCCTGCAGATCCGCTTCGGTGGAGGCCGTCGCGACCGCCTCGGTCATGACGCGCGAGATAGGCGCCTCGGCGGAGCCCGCCGAGGCGAGATGCCTGACCAGATCGGACTTGCTGACGACGCCAAGCATGTGCCCATCGCTGTCGCACACGACCAGGAGGCCGATCCCCTTGTCGGAGAAGGCGGCGGCCGCCAGACGTATGGATTGCGCCGGTCCTATTGCCCTGAACCGGGTGCGGATGCTGCTGGCGAGGGTCTTGACGATCATCCCGACCCCCTCATCCCATCGACCGCGCCAGCCATGCCTCGAGCGAGGTGGGCGCCAGGATGGATTGCCCCATGGGGACCAGGGTGCGCTCCTCGAGGTGCACACCGAAGTAATTCGCCGCCGGATCGCTGATCACCAGCCGGTCGTCGTGGCGGGCAGCCAGGACCCGACCGACAATGTCGCTCAACCGATAGGGCTCGGGACCGGCCAGTTCCAGGGTGCGATTGGCCGGGGCACGCAAGGACAGCACGGCCAGTGTTTCGGCGACATCATCGGCAGCAACCGGCTGGGTGAGGGCGGCCGGCAGCCGAACGACCCGGCTTTCCATATTCGATCCGGCGATACCGGCCATGAATTCGAAGAACTGCGTGGCGCGCAGGATGGTGTAGGGAATGCCCGATCTGCGCACCAGATCTTCCTGCAGCAGCTTGGCCCGGAAATAGCCGCTGTCCTGAAGACGATCGGTACCGACCACCGACAGCGCCACATGGTGGGCGACACCTGTCGCGCTTTCCGCCGCCAGGAGATTGGTGCAGGATCGGGAGAAGAAGTCCCAGGCCACGTCTGCTTCAAATGAAGGCGAGTTGGCGACGTCGACGACAACTCTGGCGCCTTCGAGCGCCTCGGGCAGACCGTCGCCGCTCACCGTGTTGACGCCGGTCGATGGCGAGGCAGCCACGACCTCATGACCGCCCTGTCGCAGCGTGCCAACGAGCCTTGAGCCGATCAGGCCGCTTCCACCAATCACAACGATCTTCATGACGAAATCCCTTCTGTTGCCGAATTGAACCCCATGAGACTGGGCCAATGGGACGGCCACAGCCATTGCGCGGCAGATCAGTTCGGCTATGCCCAAAGGATAGGTGGGTGCGCCCCTCAGCCCAGCAGCGGCCAGAGGGCCATCGGCAGACGCATGGTGATTGCCGTACCCACGCCCAGTTCACTGGCGATGGACAGGCGGCCGCCCTGGTTTTCGACATGGTGTTTCACACCAGCAAGACCCATCCCGCGGCGGCCTTCGTCGCCCTTGGTGGTAAAATGCGGGTCCAAGGCGCGGGAAAGTATTTCGGGGGACATGCCGGTGCCGGTATCGGTGACCAGGATCTCGATTTCGGGGTTCTCGGGGCCTTCGCTCACGCGGGCCATGATTGTCAGGACACCGCCCTCGGGCATGGCGTCCCTGGCGTTAAGGGCCATGTTCAACAATGCCGTTTCCAGTACGGCCGCCACGCATCGAACACGCGGCACGAGCTCAATATGCACGCGCAGATCGATCGCGGGGCCACAGACATGCCGGAGCAGCGGCTCCAATTGATCCAGGCATGACCTGATGTCTGTTTGCGCGAGCTCGGAAGCGTCGGTGCCCCGTGTCCCAAGCCGAAGCAGCGCCCCTGCCCGCTCCAGTGCATCAGTTGCACGGGCCGAGGCCTGGGTGATCCTGCCCGGTTCGGCCGCGTCAGCATGGCGCGAAATGATGTGGAGGGCAGAAATCGCGATCTGAAGGTAGTTCCCCAGATCGTGCACCAGGCTGGCCGTTGCATGGTCGGCACTGCGGCCTGCATGTCTTGAAAAGTCCGAATGCATTTGGTGTCCCCTGTCCCTGAAAAGGGGGCGGCAGGACCGGGCCCGCCGCCCGCATCGCGGCTAGACCATTGCGAAGACGTTGCGGAGATAGCCGCAGGCCTGCCCGATGGCGCCGCGGGTAGCCGGGGTTTCTGCCAGAGCGTTGAGCATGACAAAATCGTGGATCGTGCCGTTGTAGCGAACGGAGGTGACCCGGACGCCGGCCTCGGCGAGCTTGCGGCCATAGGCCTCGCCCTCGTCGCGCAGCACGTCGTTCTCGTCAACGACCAGCAGCGCGGGCGGCAGGCCTGCGAGGTCCTTGCTCATGGCATTGAGCGGGGACACGTGGATGTCGGCGCGGCCGGACATGTCAGGCTGGTACTGGTCCCAGAACCAGCCCATGCCGGACTTGGTCAGCCATGGACCTTCAGCGAACTGGGCATAGGACGGGGTGGACATGCTGGCATCGGTGACCGGGTAGAACAGGACCTGCGCCTTGAAGGCGGGTCCCTTGCGCTCCTTGGCAAGGAGCGCAATCACCGTCGCCATATTGCCTCCGACACTGTCGCCCGCAACCACGATGCGCGCGGGATCGATCATGAGCATCTCGGCCTTGTCGGCCACATGCCGGGCCACGGCATAGCCCTGTTCCACAGCCGTCGGATAGCGGGCCTCGGGGGAACGCTCATAGTCCACGAAGACGACGGCGGCATTGGCCCCCACTGTCAGTTCGCGCAGCAGCCGGTCATGGGTGTCACGGTCGCCCATCACCCAGCCGCCGCCATGCATGTAGATGATGCAGGGCATGGCGCCGCTGGCGCCGACCGGACGCATGACGCGGATATCGGTCTTGCCGGTGGGGCCGACAGGCAGGGTGACGTCCTTGATGCTGACATCGGGGCGTTTTGCCGGAACAGCCTTCTGGGCG
Organism: uncultured Devosia sp.; assembly: GCA_965651655.1. Taxonomy (GTDB): domain Bacteria; phylum Pseudomonadota; class Alphaproteobacteria; order Rhizobiales; family Devosiaceae; genus Devosia. Next base: position 19,671 of record CBFGTF010000021.1, on the reverse strand, counting down.
TTGGCGAGGACATCGCGGGCCTGGGCCGGCGTCAGGGTCTGGATGGGCGTGCCGCCGGCAAGGCTGTCGACGAAGGCACGGGTCGTGGTTTCCAGGGGAGGAAGCATGGGGGAGGACATTTCGGCTCCTTGGGGATGTTTTGATCCAAGAGCGACAATCGCTCTGCCCGCATCTGTCCAAGTGTCGCCGAGACCGGCCATTGGTCATGGGATGAGGCCGCCTATGCCGAAAGGACAGGATAATATGGCGGGACGCTGGCCGGGCCTTGCGCCGGGCTAGCCAAGGCAATCCGCCTGGCGCACCGCATTGTCCTGCCGGACAATGGTGCTGCCCACCGGCCCCGCCATGCTGCCAGGACGGCCATCCCGGCCGAAATGGAGAACCAAGATGAAAAATGCAATCGGCGCCCTGGCGCTATTCGCGGCGATCGGCGCATCTGCCGGCACTCTCGCCCAAGAGCCGGCCAAGCCCACGATCGTTTTCGTGCACGGCGCGTTCGCGGACTCGTCCGGCTGGGGCGAAGTCATTTCCCAACTCAACCAGGATGGCTACCGCACCATCGCTGCGGCCAATCCCTTGCGCAGCGTCACCGGCGATGCCCAGGCTCTGGATGCCCTGGTCAAGAGCATTCCCGGCGACGTGGTGCTGGTCGGCCATTCCTATGGCGGAATGGTCATCACCGATGCGGCCAATGGCAATGACAATGTGAAAGCGCTTGTCTATGTGGCCGCCTTCATTCCGGACGTGGGCGAAAGCGCACTGACATTGTCGAGCATGTTCCCCGGGAGCACACTGGGCGATGCGCTGCAGCCGGTGCCCCTGCCCGACGGTGACGTGGATCTCTATATCGTGCCCGAGAAGTTCCACGACCAGTTCGCCGCCGATGTTGCCACTGACCTGACGACGCTGATGGCCGCGACCCAGCGTCCGGTTACGCAGGGCGCCCTGTCGGAAGCGACCAAGGTCGCCACCTGGAAGGCGCTGCCATCCTTCACCGTCTATGGCACGGGCGACCTCAACATCCCGGCCGAAGTGCAGGTCTTCATGGCTGATCGGGCCGGCGTCGTGAAGGCAGTCGAGATCGATGGCGCCTCGCATGCCCTGATGATCTCGCATCCCGACGCTGTGTCCGCCCTGATCGAAGAAGCGGCGACGCGCTAGGCATCTGCAAGCACAAAGAACCGGCCGCTCACGCGGCCGGTTCCTTCGGCCCGGAACCTTGCCGACTGCTACTCGTCCCCCGCCGGGCCATAGCGGGGCCAATCGGGCGATTCCTCGATACTGTCGAGACGCGGCAGACCCAAGAGTCGACCAACATCATCGACACGGGCGTTTCCCGCCGGCCGCTGCCGCCCGGTCTGGGAATTGGGCAGGATGGCCTCCAGCCGATCCAGCGTCTCGCCGACGCGCTGCGCCACGCGGGCATCGAAGCGGTGATCGGGACCGGTGGTTTCGTAATCCTTCAGTGCTTCGGGAGTGATGCCTGCCTCGGCCGCGAAGCGGGCCGCGTCGATACCCAGCGACAAGCGCCTGTTATGGTCACCCTTGGGCTGGCGGGTCCGGCCGTTCTGGCGGATTTCAACAGGCTCGCTCATAGCAGGCCCTCCGCGCGCATCGCTATCCGCGTGGACCGGCGCGACGCAACCCGGTCTTCCAGCAGGAGGAGGCTGTCGGGGACCGTCACGCCAAAGCGCCGGGCCCAGAGCAACATGACGAAGAGATAGAGATCGGCAACGCTGGGTGTCTCGCCCAACAGATAGGGGCGATCCCTGCCGTCCGCCAGAAGCTGGAACTGGCCGGCAATCGCAGCCCGTGCCCGCTGCTTCTGCGCTTCCGAGCTGTCATGCCAGAACGGCTTGAAGCTGCGGTGTATCTCGGTGGAAATGAAGGTGAGCGCTTCGAGGAGCCGCGTGCGGCCCAATATCCCGCCGACGGCGAGCGGGGCATATTGGGTAGCGATCCAGTCAAGCACTGCAATGTTTTCGGTCAGCGTTTCTCCGCTGTCGAGCGTGAGGGCGGGCACATAGCCCTTGGGGTTGATCGTGACAAAATCCTCGCCTGTCGAGGTGCGCTTGGTCTTGAGATCGACGCGGACATAATCGGCATCAATCCCGGCCTCCAGCAGCGCAATGTGGTCGGCAAGACTGCATGCAAGGGGAGCGTAATAGAGTTTCATGGCTTGGCTCCTTTCTAAAGAGACCAGGCCAGTGTTTTTCAGTCCCGCCCGCCGCGGAACTATATCGGGGTGCCGCCGGGCAATACCCGCGGTGAAGGTGCCATGGCGGAAAGATTGCCTGAGTTCGACTTCCGGCATAGCCGGCCGATCTGGCGGCCCAATTGGGACTGCGCCGGACCTTGTCCATTCTCGGCTGGAGCCGTGTCAACCGGACACGACAGGGATGACGAATGCGGGGGTTTTTCCGGTTTCTCCCCGCAGCCGACGAAATGGCAGGCGAGCGCCTTACCTGTCCGGCTCCACACCATTGGCAACATCAAGACCAGAACTGCGTCCTGGTTTTCAGGTGCGCCCTTCCAGGCCCTGCAGCAATCCAGTCCAATGGCGCCACTCGTGGTCGACCGTTGGGTCCATGCCATGTCGCCCCGGTGCAGGAACCCTGTTCACACCCGCCTGCCTGAGCAATTCGCCATTTCAGCGACCAGACGGCCAGTACTCGTTTTCGAAGGCAGCCTGGTCCAGCACGCGCAAGCCCGTCTGCCACCGGTTCAACCGCCGCAAGGCCGAGAACTGAGCCTCGTATTCGTCCACGCTCTGAAACAGGCGTTCACTGAAGTCGCGCGCGCGCAACAGCAATAGGCGCCTGGTCGGATAGAGATGCACCTCGACCTGAAGAAAGTCGCTTTCCAGATCATCATCGAAGAACTGGACTTCATGCACGTCGCGATTTTCCTCGGATCCGAGCTCAGCTTTGCCTTCGTGCAGGAGGCGGCAGCGCAAACTGTAGCAGTCGGCGGCCGACAAATAGGGATTCCCATCTGTATCGAGGAACTTCTGCGCGGCCCATTGGTCAAACCATTGACGATAGCGCTCCCCGACCTTCCTGACGCCGCTTTCACTGCCCAGAATATCGGGCAGTGTCAGTGCGATAGTTACAGCGGCAAAAAGATTTCCGTCCGACAGGCATTGGCGGCCGGCCCTAACGAGACTGTTCATGAACGTACCCCACTCCTGGGAGCACGATTGCTCGACAACATTCAAAAAAGTGTTGTCTGAGCGTCACCTACTGGCCAATGGCGCAATGGAATGCCCTCGCCCCGGGCGGCAGGTGCGTTCGCAAGGCTGTTCGACAAGCGGGCGAAACAGTTTCCGTCAGGCGAAGGTTTTCGGACCGCGCCCCGTGTCATGCCTTTCCCAGCCGGGGTCGCCCGTCCGCGCAAAATCGATCAGGGCACGGGACATTTCACCTGCAAGCTGAGCCGCCCCAAGATCGTCCTGCGCCAGCGGCACGCGATCAAGCTGGCCGAAGACGAAGGGTTCATCAAGGCCATGGGCCGCACCAAGACGGCCATTTTCGAAACCTGGCACCCAGGAGAACTCATAACCAAAACCAGTTCCCCCGCTGGCGTGGTGCACTGCGAGCGTCTTCAGCGCCGGGTCGCGATAAATCGCCCGCGACAGGAAGCGTTCCTCATATTGGGTGAAGGTCAGCCCAGGGGTCTCCGCCTCGAGGACTGCAAGCTTGATTTCGGGATCATCGGGGTGGAACCGCGCAATGGAGGCCAGCAGAGTGTCGCGGTCTTTCACCTCGGGCATCATGCCGAATGCATACCACATGCGCGCCTCGTCACGCGTCCAGCCTGTGACGATCCGATGGTCGCGGAAGCGGCCGGAGGCGATGCCATCGAGGGGATGGCGCGGCAGGCTGGTCCGGTCCAGAACAATGCCGAAGGTGCGCCCGCCCGGTGCGTTGCGCTCCCCCAGATGGGTGGCCAGCACCTGTTCCTGCACAGACAGAATGGTCTCGACAGGCAGGGCCTGCAGGGCTGGCTCATCGCCGGGCGCCACGCCGCAGCGCTCGAGAAAATCGGCGGCCAGGGCGGTAGCGGTCTCCGGCGCGATGATGCGGCTGGCGGGTCCGCTCATCAGCCAGACCCGGCGATAGAGGTGGGCGAGGTCGTCGACGCCGAACAGGGCCGAAATAGTGAAGGCGCCCGAGGACATGCCGACCAGGGTGACATTGTCGGGATCGCCACCAAAGGCGGCAATATTGTCGTGGACCCAGTGGAGGGCCGCGATGAAATCGAGCATGCCGCGATTGGCGGCCGCGTAGTCCGGCCCGAAGGCGGGCCCCAGATGCAGGAAGCCCAGCGCCCCGACACGCATATTGGGGCGAACCAGCACAACGTCGCCCCGCTGGGCAAAGGCTGCCTCGTCGAGATAGCCGCCCTGGGCTGCGCCGCTCTGGAAGCCGCCGCCAAAGGCGTGGACGATTACCGGGCGGCGGCGATCATCGGCAGCCGGTGTGTAGACATTGAGATTGAGGCAGTCCTCGCCGGTCTCGAAGCCATCGCCCTGCGGCGCCCATGCGGGCGCCCGACGGACGGCCTGGGGCGGGGCGGGCCGATGGCGCGAGGCATCCACCAGGCCGGTGTTTTCCAGCGTGACCGGTGGCTTGAACCGGCGCTCCCCTATGGGGGGCTCGGCATAGGGGATGCCGAGGAACCGCTCTCCCCGCTCGTCGCGAAGGCCACGATAGATCGCCTGGCCGGAGTGGACCTGGACCATGCCCTCGCCACTCATGCCGACGCGCCCCCGTCCAGCAGATGACAGGCCGCCTTCTGGCCGCCGCCCAGATCACGCATGACCGGCTTTTCGCTGGTGCAGCGTGCAAAGGCATGCGGGCACCTGGTGCGAAATGCGCAACCAGAGGGCACGGCATGGGCGCTGGGAATTTCGCCCTTGAGCCGCGCCCTCTGGCCGCTTCCCTTGCCCGGGGCAGAGGCAAGAAGCGCTTGGGTATAGGGATGGGCCGGGGCGCCATAGATGCGGTCGCGGGGCCCCTGCTCGACGATTTCGCCGAGATACATGACGCCGATTTCGTCGCACATGAACTGCACCACGCGCAGGTCATGGGAGATGAACAGCATGGTGGTGCCATGACGGTCCTGCAGGTCGCGCATCAGGTTGAGCACCTGGGCCTGCACCGAGACGTCGAGTGCGCTGACCGGTTCATCGGCAACAATCATTTCGGGATTGGTGGCCAGTGCCCGGGCAATGGCGATGCGCTGGCGCTGGCCGCCGGAGAATTCGTGCGGATAGCGGTCGAGCGCGGCACGGGGCATGCTGACTTCGGCCAATAGCCGCTCGGCAGTCCGCAATTGCTCGGCAGGCGTGCCGATGCCATGGACAAGCTGGGGCTCGACCAGGGCATCGCGCACGCTCATGCGCGGATTGAGCGAGCCGAACGGGTCCTGGAAGATCATCTGCATATGCCGCCGCTCGGCACGCAGATCACGCGCGGAGAGGCCCGCAAGGTCACGCCCGCGAAAACTGATGGCGCCGCTGGTGGGTTCGACGAGGCGCAGCACCAGCCGCGCCGTCGTGGACTTGCCCGAACCGGACTCCCCGACCAGGCCAAAGGTCTTGCCCCTGGGAATGGTGAAGCTGACATCGCGCACCGCCTTGACGGCACGGAAGGACTTGGAAAGACCGGTGACGGAAAGGACGGTCTGGGTGCTCATCGATTGCCCTCCAGCGGGTGCCAGCAGCGGGCATGGGTCCGGCCGTGCGGTGCGAGCGCCGGGCGGGTCTGACACTGGGCATCCGCGCGGTTGCAGCGCGGGGCAAAGCGGCAACCCTCGGGCCATTGTCCCACCGGCGGCACGGTGCCGAGAATGGGGGTGAGCCTGGTGCGGCCATCGTCATGGGCGGGAACGGCATCGATCAGGCCGCGCGCATAGGGATGGGCCGGGGCGCTGACGATATCGGCGCTGAGGCCGCGCTCGACCACGTCACCGGCATACATGACCACTGCCTTCTCGCAGAAATCACCCACCACTTCGAGGTCGTGGGTGATGAAAAGCATGGCCAGGTTCAATTCGCGGCGCATGTCCTCGAGCAGGTCGAGCACCTGGGCCTGAATGGTCACATCGAGCGCCGTGGTCGGCTCATCGGCAATGATCAGGGAGGGTCCGCAGGAAATGGCCAGAGCAATCATCACCCGCTGGCGCATGCCGCCGGAGAGTTCGTGCACATAGCCCTTGAGAATGTCGCGGGCGCGGGGAATGCCGACCCGGTCGAGCAGTTCGGCGGCCCGATTGGTCGCCTCGGCATGGGACAGACCCAGATTGTGCCGCAGCGTATCGGTCATCTGCCGGCCGATGGACAGGGTCGGATGCAGCGCGGTCATCGGCTCCTGGAAGATGAAGCCCATATGCCGCCCGCAAAGCCGGCGCCGATCCCGCGGGGAGAGATTCGAAATGACCTTGCCATTGAGGGTGATGGTGCCGGTGATGACGGCGTTTTCCGGGGCAATGCCCATGATGGCCGAAGCCGTGATGGACTTGCCGCAGCCACTTTCACCCACCAGAGCGACGGCCTCGCCCTGGCGGATGGAGAAGGAGACATCGGTGACGATGGGGAGGAGCCCATCGGCATTGCGCAGCGACAGGCTGAGATTGTCGACCTCCAGGACAATGGGGGCAAGCGGAACCGGCGAGATGTGATCGGCCGGCAGCGGCGTGAGATGCGCGGTCATTGATAGCGGATCCGGGGGTCAAGAATGGCATAGATGAGGTCGATGGCGAGATTGAGCACCGCCAGGACCAGCGAAATGGTGAGCACACCACCCTCGACCAGCGGATAGTCGCGCCGCCCGACGGCCTCGACCAGCATGCGCCCGAGGCCGGGCAGCGCGAAGATGATCTCGATGGCCACCGCCCCGCCCAGCATGTAGCCGGCGGAGAGGCCGGCGACTGTCACCACCGGCATGGCAGCAGTGCGCATGGCATATTGCCCGATCACCTTGCTTTCGGGCAGGCCTTGCGCCCGCGCCGTGGTGATATAGGGCTCGTTCAGCACATCGAGCATGGACGAGCGCATCATGCGGGTCATGAGCGCGGACTGCCGGACGCCCAGCGCCAATGCCGGCAGGAAGATGGTCGACGCGAAGGCGATCACGCCCGCCGATGGCGGATTGTATCCGGCCACCGGGAACCAGCGCAGCGTCACGGCGAAGATGAAAATCAGCAGCAGGGCGAACCAGAATTCGGGCAGCGATATGCCCAGCACCGCCGTGGTCACCACGCCACGATCAATCGGCTTGTTGCGGTTCATGGCCGAGACCAGGCCCATGGTGATGCCAATCAGAATGGCCAGCGTCAGCGCCACCAGGGTGAGCATGATGGTCACCCCGGCATAGCGCGGGATGATCTGCATGACCGGCTCGCGGAAGAAGATCGAATTGCCCAGGTCGAGCGTCACGATGCCCTTGAGCCAGAGCAGGAACTGCACCCAGATGGGCTGGTCCAGACCAAGCTGGGTCCGCAGTGCCGCGATCTGTTCGGCGGTGGCCTGGTCGCCCAGCATCATGCCGGCCGGATCGCCCGGCGACAGGCGCAGCAGCAGGAAGACCAGGATCAGCGGCACGAAGATCGTGGGCAGGATCAGAAGGAAGCGTTTTCCGAGATAGCGCAGCATGTCAGCGCCTCCGTGCCAGGCGCGGATCGAGAATATCGCGCAGACTGTCGCCCAGAAGGTTGAGCGCGAGAATGGTGAACATCAGCGCCAGGCCGGGAAACAGCACAATCCAGGGAGCCTGGGCGATGTAATTGCGCGCTTCGGTCAGCGCATTGCCCCAGCTCAATTCCTTGGGACCGATGCCGACGCCGATGAAGCTCAGGCCGGCCTCGCCCAGAACGGCGGCCGAAAAGATGAAGGAGGCCTGCACCAGAATGGGGGAACTGACGGCGGGCAGGATGTAGCGGGTGAACAGGCGCAGAGTGGGCACGCCAACAGCCCGCGCCGCCTCGATCATCTGCAGTTCGCGGACCACCAGAACCTGTCCGCGCACGATACGCAGCGAGGGCGCGACGAGGACGATGGAGAGCGCGGTTATGACCGTGGTCATGGAGGGCCCCATGATGCCGGCGGCAGCGGTGGCCAGGACAATGCCGGGAAAGGCCATGAGGCCATCGACAAGGCGCATCAGCACCACGTCGACCTGACGGTAGAAGCCGGAAATGGCGCCAAGAACGACGGCGATGGACATGGAGATGACCGTCACTACAAGCCCCACAAAGAGCGAGGTACGCCCGCCATGCAGCACCATCTTGAACATGTCGCGCCCGAGGTTGTCGGTGCCAAACAGATGCTCGGCGCCGGGCGGGATGAAGCGGTCGGCAGGGCTCACCCTGAGCGGGTTTCCCGGCGCCAGGAGCGGTGCGAGCACCGCGCTGAGCGCCAGGACTGCCAGCATGATGATCGAGACCATGGCCGTCGGATTGGCCAGAAGCCGCTGCCAGACCGACTTGTTGGTGGTGACGAAGGCCTCTTCGTCACCACCGGACAGGCGGTCGGGAGATGTCGCCTGGTTCAACGTCATTGATCAGCCCTGCGGGGGTGGAGCGACATTGTAGAAATCGCCGGAGCGCGAGGGAATGCGGGCCGGGTTACCGACGCCGGTGCGAATGCCGTACATGTTCGACTCGGTTCCGAATTTGATGAAGGGGAACTGGTCATAGGCCAGCTCGTGGATCCTCTCGAAGATGGCCTTGCGAGCGTCGGGGTCAATCGTGGTGGCGATTTCCTGCATCAGCGCCATCTTTTCGGGGTCTTCCCAGAAGCCGGGATAGCTGGCGTTGAGATAGGCGATCGAGGTCGGATCGACATAGGTCGGCAGGAAGCTCGAGAAAGCGTCCATCTGCGAGGCATCGGCACGGGCCTGGATGTAATTGGCCATGGGCGATTCCACGATTTCGACGTTGATGCCATATTCCTCGAGCTGCTGGGACGCGGTGATCGCGGTCAGGAAATGCTTCTGGTACTGCTCGGAGGCCACCAGCCAGCGGATCGGCTCGCCATTGTAGCCGGATGCAGCCAGGTATTCCTTCACCTTGTCCGGATCGGGGGTGCCGAAGCCTTCGGGTACGCCGGCTGTGGTGTACCAGAACGAGTTGGGATCGGGAATCCAGCTCGGGTCCAGGGTGTAGAATTCGGGATTGCCCACCGAAGCGAGCATGATCGGCTCCATCTCAAGAGCATGATAGATGGCGCGGCGCAGATTGACGTCGGCAGCCACGCCGTCCCTGGTGTTGAACACCACGGTCAGCGACTGGTTGTTGGGCACCACCACGGCTTCGGTATTGGGGTCGTTCTGCAGGGCATCGTAGAAGTCGCTGGGCAGTTCGTTGGCGATATCGATCTCGCCAGTGATCAGCGAGTCACGACGCACCGAGGCTTCCGGCATCAGGCGGAAGATAATCTGGTCAGCATAGGCATGCTTCATGCCCGACGCGCTGGAGCTGGGTTCGCTGCGGGCCGCGTAATCGTCCCAGCGGGTCATGGTCACGCCCTGGTCCGGCTGATATTCGGTCAGCACATAGGGACCGGTGCAATCGAGGCCGCGGGTCGCCTCGGTGGGCGAGGCGCCTTCGAGGGAAGCCGAGGACATGATCACCGCCTGGGTACCTGCGAGCAGGCCCGGCACGATGGGCGAGGGCGACGCCAGGTTGAACACCACGGTCCGCTCGTCGGGCGCGGTGATTTCGGACACAGCACCCTTGAAGGCCGCGCCGATGCCTGCCGATTCGCGGAAGCGTTCGAGCGAGGCCACCACATCGGCCGAAGTCAGGTCGGCGCCGGAGTGGAACTTGAGCCCTTCGCGCAGCGTAACGGTGAGGCTGGTGCCCTCCTCGTTGTATTCGAAGCTCTCGGCCAGCATGGGCTGGGGGGTCCAGCTCTCGTCGGTCGCGAACAGGCCCTCGCAGATCACGCCGGCCGTGGCCCAGTTGACGCCGAAGGTGGTGACGACCGGATCGGGCGATGGCGCCATCTGTGAAATAGCGATGCGCAGGGTGCCGCCCTGCGGAAATTCCTGCGCCTGTGCCGGCTGTGCGACGACCAGCGCCAATGACGATCCGGCCAGCAAGGCCCCACGCATGAGATTGTCCAGCTTCATTCCTATTCCTCCCTTTTGCCCTTAGCGGGCGGTTTGCAGATCAGACGATGCCAGCGGCGTTTCGCCTGGTTCGAAGGGCACGGGGATCTCCATTCCCAGCACCAGATAACTCAGGCACTTGCCGTGGGAATCCACGCCAAGGCTGGAATTGACGCCACCTTCGAGTGCATCCTCGATGACGAAATTGAGGGCCGCGAGGCGCGGCAGCTCATAGCGGGTCACCTTGGTGACGCCGCGATGGGCAAAGAGCGCCGCGACACGCTCTTCGGTCACTTCGGCCAGCAGCACCGGCCAGTGGCGGGGCTCATAGGCAATGACATTGATATTGAGCCGGTTGCCCTTGTCGCCCGAACGGCCATGGGCGATCTGATGGAGACTGACGGTGCGGGAGGGGCGGTTCACGACTTGCCCCCGGCAAAGTGGAAGCCCATGTCCACAAGCTCGCGCGGGACCATGTGGGACAGCGTGCGCACGCGCGGCCGCACACTCTGGCGCACGCCACCGCCACCGGCGGGACCGCAGCAATAAAGGGCGTTGACCTCCTGCACGGCCTGCTCGACCTCGCGTTGCGACTTTCCGCCAAAGGCAAAGCGCACCCGATAGTCGCCGCTCGGCACATCGTCGAACTCGGCCAGCAGATCGCCTTCGTCGCTGTCGAAAACGCTCACGGCCCCGATGATGTCGGCGCGGTGGCGGACCGGCAGGTCGCGGCGGCGCACCCGCTCATTGATCGTGGTGATGGCCAGGCGCGCTCGCGCCAATGCATTGGGGCCGGCATAGGAAATTTCTGCTTCCCCCAGCCAGTCGCCATAAAAGCTCACGGTCGCCTTGAGCCGGTGCGGCGCCTGGTGGCCCCGTGCGCCGGTGACCAGCACGCGGTCGGGGCCGACCTGGCTGAGTTCGACATTGGTGATGTCCAGTGTCACATCCGGCGTGAGATAGGCTGCGGGATCGTGGATTTCGTAGAGCAGCTGCTCCTTGACGGTCCGCAGGTCGACCAGCCCGCCCGTCCCTGCCGCCTTGGTGATGACAAAGCTGCCATCGGCCTCGACCTCGGCAATGGGAAAGCCGATGTCAGCCGTACCCGGAACATCCTTGAACCCGGGATCGGCGAAAAAGCCACCCGATATCTGCGACCCGCATTCGAGCAGGTGGCCAACCAGCGTGCCCGCCGCAATCCGGTCCAGATCGTCCCACGACCAGTTGAAATGTGCCACCAGCGGCCCCAGGGCGAGCGCCGGATCGGCCACGCGCCCCGTTACGACGACCTGCGCACCGGCCCGGATGGCATCGGCAATGGCGGTGGCGCCCAGATAGGCATTGACGGCTATGACGGCACCATCCAGTTCCGGCAGCCGCCCGTCACCATCCCAGCGTTCGGTCTGTGTCAGGTCCACCCGACCCACCAGATCATCGCCGGTCACGATGGCGATCCGCAAAGGCCCCAGGCCAAGCCGCGTGGCCAGGTCCTGAATGGCCAGCGCCGCCGCCGGTGGGTTGGCCTGGCCGAAATTGCCCACGATGACGATGCCTGCCGCGATACAGCGGGCGAGAATGGGTTCGAGAAGATCATCGAGCAGGGGTTCGAAGCCGCGCTGGGGGTTTTCCCGTTTGGCAATCTGCCCCAGCGCCAGGGTGCGCTCGCCCAGCGTTTCGAAGATTACGGCACCGCCCTCGCCGGCAGCGGCGATTGCCGCCACCACCGATTGCGGGGCGTCGATGCGGTCGCCCGAAAAGCCAGCGCCACTGCCAATACGATACACGAGGATCCTCCCTGATCGCCATTATCATCGGAATGATTATCGATAATGTCAACGATGATTGTGTGGCTGTGGAGAATTGACTAGATTGGCGGGGTCTGGAGCACGGATTCGAGGACTGCATGCGGGTTGCCAAGCCATTGTCGGAACAGACCAAAAGCTGGGACGCGGTATATCGAGACCTGCAACGGCAGATCATCGCGGGCCAGCTGCGTCCGCGTGAGCGCCTGGTGGAGGACGAGATCATCGAGCGCACCGGCGCTACCCGCCATGCGGTCAGACGGGCCTTCGACGAGCTGGAACGGGTGGGCCTGGTGGTGCGGCAGCCCAACAAGGGCGTCCAGGTGCGCGACTATTCCATCACCGAGGTGGAAGAACTCTATGAAATCCGCGAGTGCCTCGAGACACGGGCCGCGACGCATTTCGACCGCCCCGCCGGGCCCGAACTGGTGGCCCAGCTGACCGACATTGCCACGCGCCACCGAGAGGCCTCTCGCAGCCAGCGTTATGCGGAGGTCTTTTCACTCAACAATGACTTCCACGAGGTTCTGTACAGGGCGGCGGGCAATCAGCAGCTGGCCGACGCCATCCTGCACTATACCTTCGCCACCCACCCCATCCGCACCCGCGCCTTTCCGAGCGAGGAACTGCGCGAAATCGCCATCGGCCAGCATTTCGACATGATCGATACCATCGCCCGGGGTGCGCCGGAGGAACTGGCGGACATCATCCGCAGGCATATCCAGGGACCGAAGGAATTCTATCTCAAGGCCACCTATATCCAGGGCGCGATCTAGCCCTTTGACGCGGGCGCCGAGAGAGGAACCTGGCGGCGCGGTTCTAGGAGACGACCTTCTGGCCACGGCCATAGACGAGCAGCATGCCGACGATGACCGCGCCATAGATGACCTGCCGCCCCGCCTCGGGCATCTGCATGATCGAGAGCACGGAGTTGAGCAGCACGATCAGGACAACGCCGATGATAGTGCCGGTATAGCGGCCCTGCCCGCCCAGGATGCGGGTGCCGCCGAGGACAACTGCGGCGATGGAGGGCAGAAGGAAGGCATTGCCCATGCCCTGATAGGCCTTGGCAGAATAGCCGGCCAGCAGGACGCCTGCCAACGCAGCGCAGACGCCCGAAATGACGAAGGCGCCGATGATCACCCAGCGTGTATTGATGCCCGAGAGATAGGCGGCCGCCTCACGGTTGCCCGTGGCATAGACCGATCGCCCGAAGCCGGTGCGCTTGAGAATGAAGGCGATGACCACCGATACCAGCGCCCAGACGAAGATGGCCACCGGAATGCCCAGGACCTTGTCGGCGGCGAGGAAGCGCATCAGCGGCGTCGCCTGGTCGGGCGGGGCAAAGCCGCCGGTATGGACGACCATGAGGCCGCGCAGGACCGAGTCTATCCCGAGGGTGAAGATCATGGAGGGAATGCGCAGATAGGCCACGCCCATGCCATTGGCGAGGCCGACCAGGATGCCGACGCCAATGGCCGTGGGAATGGCGAGATCGCCACCCACAGTGGTGGCCATCATGGCTGCGGCGGTCAGGGTCCAGGGGATGGAGAGATCGATATGGCCCAGCAGGATGACCATCATCATCCCGGCGGCAACGATGCCCAGGAACGCGCCGGTCTGCAATTGCTGGAGCATGTAATTGGGCGAAAGGAGCGGCGCCGTGCCCTGGGTGGCGAGCGTATAGACCGTGCCCACCAGGAGGATGACCAGAATGAAACCGGAGGCGATGAAAGACGGCCGGGTCTCGGGATTTATGCGCGCAAGCAAGGAGAGCAAAATATCACCTATCGGAAAAGGTCGAGCCGGTTCTTGATCCGCAGCGTCCTGATGGCGCCAAGGCTGACAGCGGCGAGCAGGACGATCCCCTCGACCAATGGCTGCAGGAGCGGGTCGATGGACACGATGCGGAAATAGAACGAAATCACGCGCAGGATCAGCGCGCCGACCAGTGAGCCAATGGCGCTGCCGACGCCGCCCATGAGTGACGTGCCGCCCAGCACCACCGCGGCGATGGAATTGAGAGTGTAGGTGCCAGCCTGGGTGATATCGGCATTGCCCGAGGAGGTTTGGATGGCCAGATAGAGCCCGCCACAGGCCGCAAAGAAGCCACTGAGCGTGAAGGCGGCGATCTTGGCGCGGTTGATCGGCAGGCCGGACATGAAGGCCGCGCCTTCCGAGGAGCCGATGGCATAGACAGTGCGCCCGGTGACCGAGCGGCGGAACGGCATCCAGGTCAGCGCGGCAATGCCGAACAGGAAGATCAGCGGCACCGGGACCCAGGCGAAGGGCCGGAACCAGGCCGCGTCGGGGTCAAACAATTGATAGGTGTCGACGAAGTCCCAGAGGGCGTTGGTCATGGCCCAATTGAGATCGCCATCAACATTGCCGCCGGGATTGGGCCGGATGAACAGGGCCAGCCCCATGGCGATGGCCCCGGTAGCCAGGGTCGCGATGATCGGTTGCAGGCGGCCATATACGATGATCAGCCCATTCATCAGGCCGAAAGCGGCGCCCGAAAGCAGGGTGATGACCATGCCAAGCACGATCTGGGCTGGCGAGCCATTGACCAGTTCGGAAGCAATGCAGGCCGAGAGGGTCATGACGGCGCCGACAGACAGGTCCAGCCCGCCGAGCAGGACCGGCAGGGTCTGCGCCATGGCGACAAAGGCAATGGCCACGACTTCATTGGCGTTTTGCACGAGGACCGCGGTGGTGAAGCCGCGGGGGTGAATGAAATTATAGGTGATGTAGAGCACCGCGAGCAGGACCAGAGCGCCGTAGAAGCCCCGGTTCTGGCGAATGCTGGCAGACAGGACGCGGGTATATTCGCTCATGCCGCTTCTCCGGTATCGATATTGAGCGCCGCCGCCACGATGGCTTCTTCGGTGATCGCGTCCCCACGCAGTTCGGTCAGGATCCGGCCGTCATACATGACTGCTACCCGGTCACAGCAGCCGATCAGTTCGGCATAATCGGTCGAATAGAAAAGGATCGCCTTGCCCTCGTCGGCCAGGTCGCGCATGAGCCGGTAGATTTCCTGCTTGGTGCCCACATCGATGCCGCGCGTCGGGTCGTTGAGCAGAATGATGTCGGGCTGGGTCATCAGCCATTTGGCGATGACCACTTTCTGCTGGTTGCCACCCGAGAGCGTGGCCACTGCATCCTCGGACCTGCCGATCTTGATCTGCAGTTTGGCGATGCCATCGGAAACGGCCTGACGCTCCTGGACCCCGTTGATGAACGGACCGCGCGATATCCTGTCATAGGAAGCGGCAATGAGGTTGTCGGCAATCGACATGGGCAGCATCAGGCCCTCGGTCTTGCGATCTTCCGGGACCAGGGCGATGCGGGCCCTGCCCGATTTCGACATAGCAGGCGAAGCGGGAATTCCGGATGTTCCACCGGCGGTCATGGTGCCTTCCACGTCCCGCAGCACGCCGAACAGGGCCAGCAGCAATTCCTTCTGTCCCTGGCCATCCAGGCCACCCAGACCAACGATTTCACCGGCGCCGACATTGAGGGTCACGCCCTTGAGGCGATTTTCCCAGCGAAGATTTTCGATGCCGAGGCAAGATGCATAGGCCCTTGGCGACGGCTTGGGCGGGAACTGGGCGTCGACGTCGCGGCCGATCATCATGCGGACGATGTCGCGATCAGACCGTGTTCCCTTGGCAAAGGTCTCGACGTGGCTGCCATTGCGGAACACCGAAAGCGTATCGCACAGGGCCTCCACCTCATTCATGCGATGGGAAATGAAGAGGCTGGCGACATTGTCGGCCTTGAGTTCGGCCAGCAGGTCATAAACGGTCTGGACGTCGCGGCTGGTCAGGGCCGATGTGGCTTCATCCAGGATCAGAACCTGGGGCTGTTTGCCCAGCGCCTTGGCGATCTCCACCATCTGGCGCCGCGAGAGGCTCAGATCGCGCACCAGCGCATTGGGATCGACATCCTCGCACTTGATGCGTGCCAGGAGCGCTTCGGCGCGGCGCCGCTGGGCGCGCGCATCGATCATGCCGAAGCGCCGGGGTGGATCGGAGATGGAGATATTGTCCGCCACGCTCAGGTCGGGCAGCAGCGACAATTCCTGGAAAATGCAGACAACACCAGCCCTCGACGCGTCGGACGGGGAGTTGAAATGGGCGGCTTGACCATTGACCTGCACCTCGCCCCGATCGGGCCGCAGCACGCCGGAGATGATCTTGATCAGGGTCGACTTGCCCGCGCCATTCTCACCCAGAATGGCGTGTGTGCTGCCCTTGCGGCAGGCGAAGTCGACATTTTCGAGCGCTCGTGCGCCCGAGAAATATTTCGACACGCCGCTCAATTGAACGATGGGCGGGTCGATCTGTGGGCTGGACGTCAAGGCGCGGCTCCCGTTTCCCCGCCGTCTGGCGGGCACCGGTGGGGGTGATGCAGATTTCACACCGGGCGGCGGGACTGGCCCGCCGCCCGGCAATGGAGCGCGAAGGTGGCGCGGCACCGCCTTCGCATGGTTCAGGTGACGGCCTGGATGGTCAGGTCGCGTCGGCTTCGCTCTGGGCCATGATGGCCGGGCCGGTGATGTTGACGCCACAGGCCGGGAACTCGTTCACGGTGAAGAAATTGTCCGGCAGATCGGACCAGTAGTTCACGCCGTCCTCGAGCTGGTCATAGGTCACCATGGGCAGCGGCACCGAGATCAGCTGGGGCATGACATTGCCTTCCAGCGCCGACACGGCGGCCTTCATGGCGATGGCGACGAGACCCGGGGACTGGCCGATGGAGATGCTCTTGAGGCCCTCATCGGCGTGTTCGGCAACCAGCTTGCGGAAGCCGTTCTCGGATTCGCCGGCGACCGGCACCATGGGGTGACCGGCATCGATCATGGCCTGGACCACGCCGGTAGTGCCGCCCTGGGCCAGGATGGCGTCGAACTGGCCATGCACCGCAATGGCGTCGGCCACGACCTTCTGCGCCGTGCCATCATCCCAGTTGCCAACGACCGAGATGCGTTCCCAGTCCCCGCCGGATTCATCGAGCACGGCATGGATACCGATCGAGCGGTCACGATCGACCGAGTTGCCGGCCAGGCCGCGCACTTCGAGCAACTTGCCCGAGGTCTTGCCCTGGCTGGCGAGCTCATCGACCACGAACTGGGCCCAGGCGCGGCCCATGGCCAACTGGTCCTCGTTGACCTGCATGACGGCATCGGTGTCGAGCACGTTGTCGAACGGCACGAGCACGACATTTTCCCGGTCGGCCAGCCTGATCACGCGATCAAAGCCCTCGGGAGAGACGGCGATGGTCACGATGGCGTCGAAACCCTGATTGATGAAGTCTTCGATGGCGCCCAGCTGGGTTGCCGCATCGGTACCGGTCGAGACCACCTTGAACTCGGCGATCTTGTCCTTCATGGCCGGATCCTCGGCAAAGGCCTTGGCGGTCTTGATCATCTGGATACGCCAGCCATTGCCCACGAAGCCGTTGACCACGGCCACCTTGTAGGGGCCTTCCTGAGCCGGCCACTGGAAGTATTTGGTTTCTGCGTCCCAGGGCGCGAAACAGCCCGGATCGACGCCGGGGCCGGCGACGATTTCCGGCCCTGCAACGGCAAGGCTGGTCGATGCCATCAAGCCGGCCAAGCTGCCGGCAATAAGAGTGTTGAGTTTCATTTATCCCTCCCTTGGTGCGCGAATGCGCCCTGCTGTTGATGCCACCTGGTGTGGTCATCAATCCTGTCCGGCCGCCTTGCCTCCCAACAAAGCGGCAGATCGAACAGCGCCGTCAGGCGCTGAAATGGGTGAAGCCCGCCTCCAGGTGGGTCTTCATCCGGTATTGGTAGGCGGTGCCATCGCGCTTCTCGAGCGCGTCCACGATCTCGTCGTGTTCTTCGAAGGTCGCCGTCGAAAATGTGTGGCGGGTCTTGCCGCGCAGCATGATCCGCAGGATCACCGGCTTCATGATCCGGTAGACATCGAGCATGGCCTTGTTGCCCATGATCTGGATCAGCCGTGAGTGAAACCGGAAGTCGGCCTCGGAGGCTTCGAGGGCAAGATCGACTTTTTTCAGCTCTTCATTGGCCGCCCGCAGATCGGCAATGTCGGCGGCGTTGACCTTTTCGAACAGCAGCTCGACCGAGGACACTTCCAGCAGGCCGCGAAAGCCCTGGATGTCGGCAAAGGTCTGGCGCGAGAGCTCGAGCGTATTGAACGCGAACAGGTCGAGCGCCCGCTCCATGCGGTCATCGACGAGGACGGCGCCCACCTTGGGGCGCACCGAGACGATGCCATAGGCCTTGAGGATGCGCATGGCCTCGCGCACGGTGTTCCGGCTTGAGGAAAAGCGCTCACACAGCGCCCGCTCCGTGGGCAGATTGTTTCCCACCTTCAGTCCTTCGCTCGAAATCAGGCCCCTTATGTTGAGCACCATCTCGTCCACCGCCGAATGGGGCGACGAGCGACCAACCACATCTGGCGCACCGGTGGGCGCATTTGCGCTTTCACCAGCACTTGGTCCGGTCCCGGAGGCTCTCACGCGGCTTGCTCCTATTTGTGGGACATTTGGATAGGTGAAAGCCGCCATAGAGTCAAATTCAATGATATTAGCGGGCAAAATTACTTGTTAAGATCGAATTGGACCAACGAATAGGCGCAATTTTCTGATAGTATGCGGGCAGACCAGCCGCTGGCTGGTCCTGAAAACACCGCCAGAGCCGTGCGCTTGCGAGAACGATGCGGGATGCGAGGCCGGTCCAAACCTGGGTCCCGGATGCGTGCGACATTGCCCGGCGCACCGGGGCGCATTATGGCTCTGGTGCGCATGGGAGGAAAACATGGCTGCCGAACCGCTTTACGAGGTGATCGACCCCCGCTTTGCGCGCAAGATCCTGGGCAATGCCCGGCTTGACGTGCTCTATTCCGACTGTCGCTGGGCGGAGGGGCCGGTTTGGTTTTCCGACCATGACTGCCTCTATTTCTCGGACATTCCGAACCAGCGCGTGCTGCGCTACCTGCCCGCCGACGGATCGGTGTCGACCTATCTGGCGCCGTCCAACTTCGCCAATGGCCATACAAGGGATCGCCAGGGCCGGCTGGTGTCGTGCGAACATGGCACGCGGCGGGTGACACGGACGGAGGCCGATGGCTCGATCACGGTGCTGGCGGACAGCTTCGAGGGCAGAAAGCTCAACTCGCCCAATGATGTTGTGGTCAAGTCGGATGGCTCGATCTGGTTCACCGACCCGAGCTACGGCATTCTGTCGGATTATGAGGGCTACGCTTCCGCGCCGGAGCAGCCAGTGCGGGGTGTCTATCGCATCGACGGCGAGACCGGCGCCGTGACGCTGATGGTGGGCGATTTCGCGCAGCCCAATGGCCTCGCCTTCTCGCCGGACGAGAGCAAGCTATACGTGGCCGATTCAGGGGCCAGCCATGACCCCGACGTGCCCCGGCACATTCGCGCCTTCGACCTGGTCGAGGGCGGCAAAGCGCTGCGGGACGCGGGACCGTTCGCTGTGGTCGACAAGGGCATTCCCGACGGGTTCCGTGTCGACAGCGAGGGCTGGGTCTGGTGCTCGGCGGCAGACGGGGTGCAGGTGTTCGACGACAAGGGCAAGCTCTGCGGCAAGATCCTGGTGCCGCAGACGGTCGCCAATCTCGCCTTTGGCGGGCCGCGACGAAACCGGCTCTACATCACCGCGACGACCGGGCTTTACGCCATCTACGTCAATGCGCGGGGTGTGCAGACCCCCTGAGGCGCCGCGACGCCCAGCC